>JAJYIW010000003.1 GCA_021789855.1 Chloroflexota bacterium
AATTCATTAACCTGCTCAAACAACGCGGCACGCAGTTCCTCTTCCTCACCAACAATTCATCCAGGCATCGCCGGCAATATGCCGAAAAGATCAGGCGCCTGGGACTGGCCCTACCCGAAGAGGCTATCTTCACTTCTGGCGAAGCCACCGCGATCTACCTGGCCCGCCAGAAACCGAACGCGCGCCTGTTCGTGGCCGGCACACCCGCGCTTGAAGAGGAAATGACCACCCACGGTTTCACCCTGGTCGAAGAACAACCCGATTTTATCGTCCTGGGCTTCGACACTACGCTCACTTATCAAAAATTGTGGAAATTATGTGACCTGGTGCGCGCAGGTTATCCCTACATCGCCACCCACCCGGACATCAACTGCCCGACTGAAACCGGCTATATGCCGGATATCGGGGCGTTGATCGCTGCTGTGGCTGCCTCCACCGGTCGCCAGCCTGACACGGTCATCGGTAAACCCAATGCTCCCATCGTCGCGGCGCTGTCCGAAAAGACCGGCCTGCCCGTCCAGGCGCTGGCCATGGTCGGGGACCGCCTGTACACCGACATCGCCCTTGGCGCGGCGGGGTTGACCACGATCCTGGTCTTGAGCGGCGAGACCCGGCCTGAAGACCTGCCTGGCTCGCCCTACCAACCGGATTACATTGTGCAGGACCTGGCCGCCCTGGCGCAGGCGTTGATAGCCCTGCCTGTGCTTTAATACCACACTGGCCTGTCGCCCAAAGCAAGTTTGACACTTTGCAGGGGATAGGGCATTTATTCTCCCGTTTTTTCCTCTTGACAAATTTAAATATTAGGATAATATAATGACTAGTTTGTATTACTAACCTGTTTGAAAAGAGGATTGAAGCTGTATGAAAAATTCCATCGATATGATCATCCATCGTACGCAGCGATATTGGTACGTAGACGGCCTCGCTGAAATTACGATTGGAGTGTTCTTTGTGGCGCTTAGCGTCTATTTCTTCGTCCAGTCACGGATCAGGACCGTTTCAATCAATCCTGTTCTGGCCAACCTCGGCCTGCTCGCTGTCATCCTGATCGTTCTCCTGCTATTCCGTTTCGTTTTACAAACTATCAAGACCCGTGTGACCTATCCGCGTACGGGATACGTTGCCTTCCCAGGCAAGCAGAAGAGTTTGCGCTGGCAACGCTATGGGGTAACTGCCTGGTTAGTGGTAGTCTGCATCTCGCTGGTTGTCCTGGCATTACATTCGCATACTACCCCCTCCTGGACACCTCTCCTGATGGGTGCAGTAGCTGGCCTCACCGTCCTTGCTTTGAGCTATCGCTTCCGTTTGTTACGTTTTACCTTCCTGGCCTGCGCGCTGGTGCTGATCGGTGTGGGGGTGGCATGGATCAATCCGGGCGAGACACTCGCCGTAGTCTTGTCATCCGCCGCTGACGGAATCTGTTTTATTATCTCCGGTGGGCTGACCCTTGTGCGTTATCTGCGGAGCACTCAGCCGTCCGCTGAGGCGAATCTATGACCCCGACGCGGTATTTCGGAGGCTGGTATGAGCAGTAAAACCTGGTGCGCTAGCACAGTTAACCGGCTGATCCACGAGCCTTCCCGGATGCAGATCATGGCGATCCTTTATGCTGGCGAGCAGGTCAGCTTCCTTTACTTGCTCCGTGAGACCGGGCTGACCAAGGGGAACCTCTCCAACCATCTCACCCGCCTCGAGCAGGGCGGTTACATTTGTATCGAGAAATCGTTTCGAGGAAAAATCCCCCAGACCCTGTTGAGCATCACGCCTGAGGGTCGATCAGCATTTCAAATCTACCGAAAGCAATTGAAACTGCTTGCAGACTCCCTGCCCCCAAGTGATCAGGAGACATAAGGGAGTTTCAAGTGTGGAGGTTTTTGAAGATATGCATACGGATACTGGTATGGAAATTCATCTCACCCCCAACTGGCGCCACGTGGGCGCTTTCCTGGGCCTTACCTTCAGCCTGACCTGGCTGCTCGACCTGGCTATATATCTGCATGGCGGATTGCGCATCCCAGGCATAGCCATCTTCACCCAATTAGAGACACTGCTACCCGCGTTCAGCGCCACCGTTTTAGGCTTGTTCTTCTTTACCGAAAGCCCCATTTATCGCAAACGGTCCGCCGGGCGGGGACGGTGGTTCTACGACTACTTTTTGTTGATGACGGTGATCTACGCCCTCGCCGCCCTGAGAGTGTTCCTGGCCCCGGCGCAGAATACCATCACGATTGCAGCCGTCGTCCTCCAGATTCTGATAATCCTGGGCCTGCTCTTGCTGATCCTGCTGCGCTTCATCGCAGGCGGCGAGGCAATGGCCCGAGTCTGGCTTTCCTGGGGGAACGTACGCTACTGGCTGTTCTTTGGCCTGGGATTTGTCGTTTATTACGCCTTACAGGTCGCGCTCAATGCCATGTTTGATCTGGGCGGGGCCAGTCTGGCACTGCCGGGTACCCACTCCCCAATCCTGCTGATCCTGACCGGGGTCCAGACCGTGCTCTTAACGCCGCTCCTGGCCATCCTCGTCTTCTTCGGCGAGGAGTACGGCTGGCGGGGTTACCTTCAAAGTGAGCTGGTTAAGCTGGGCCGGGTGCGCGGCATCCTGCTGGTGGGCGTGATTTGGGGCGTCTGGCACTGGCCGATCATCCTCATGGGCGCCAACTACCCGGGCCATCCGCTGCTGGGCCTGCTGCTGATGACGCTCTATTCCACCGGCAACGCGGTGGTCCTGGGGTATGCCGTGCTCCGGTCGGGCAGCGTTTTGCTGGCTGCCTTCCTGCATGGCCTCATTGACCAGGTGATTAACTTTATCGTGGCGTTGGGTTTCAGGCCGCACGACCCCGCCTTTTCCTTCGGCATCGGCGTCTATGGGATCGCGACGCTGGCTATCGTTGCCTTCCTCCTCCTGCGCGACCCCATCTGGCGGGGCAGGGGCAGCAATCTCGCCCGTTAAATGAAATACTGCTGAACTTCTCCCCTTCCTCCCTATGCCGGGAGGAAGGGGTTGGGGGATAGAGAGCGCTCCTAGCCGTCCAGCTCGCTGACCGGCAGCCCCAGTACCATTCGCGCAGGCCGTTCACAACTGCTCTGCATCTGGATGTGCCGTCCTTCGCGTGACGCGTCGATGATGGTATGCATCAGGTCCAATACATGGTAGGCCATGTCACTGTTGGCACGGTGTGCGCGGCCCGAGCGCAGAGCATAGGCCATGTCAGCCAGGCCCAGGCTGCGGCTGTTGGCAGAACGCAGCGGCAGGAGAGGGATATCCTCCCAGTCGTCCGCGCGCGCCTTGAACAATCTTACCGGGCCGCCAAATGTGTTGGGGTCGGGCACGCTGAGCGTGCCTTCGCTCCCATAGATCTCGATCCGCGGCAGGCTGGCCTTCCACACGTCAAAACTGGTGATGATATTCCCCACCACTCCGCTGGCAAAATCCAGCACCCCCACCAGGTGGGTCGGCGTCTCTACCGCGATGCGGTGGCCGGCATTGGGCCCGCGGCTGACCACGCGCTCAGGGAAGGAGATACGGGTCGAGCCAGTGACGCGTTGCACCGGGCCCAGCAGGCTCACCAGCGCCGTCAGGTAATAGGGGCCCATGTCGAACATCGGGCCGCCGCCCGTTTTATAGAAGAAATCTGGCGCAGGATGCCAGTCCTCAGGGCCATGTCCGAGCATGAAAGCCGTTGCCGCCACCGGCACCCCGATCGCGCCATCGTCGATCAGCTTGCGGCAGGTCTGCAATCCAGCTCCCATGAAGGTATCGGGGGCGCAGCCAATGCGCAGCCCCTTCTCTCCAGCCAGCCTGAGCATCTTTTGGGCGTCCTCCCGGAAGATCGCCAGCGGCTTCTCGTTATAAACCGATTTTCCTGCCTCTAGCGCCGCCAGGGCGAGCTCGGCATGGCCGGCTGGCGGAGTCAGGTTGAGCACAATTTGAATATCGGGATCGGCCAGAAGCTCTTCAGGCGCGATCGCCCTGGGAATACCATATTTTTCCGCCTGGGCCTTCGCCCGGGGGCTGTCAATATCGGCTACCGCTACCACATCCAGGATATCGAACGTCTTCGAAATCTCCAGGTAGGCGCTGCTGATATTACCGGTGCCGATGATACCTACTTTCGTCTTTGTGATCATCCATGCCTCCTAACGGCTGGCCCAAAGCAGTCCACGCCTGACGAGCTCGCGCGCTTCGGGCACATCAAAATCCTTGGCTACATGTCCAACCGAGGCGTAAAACACCTTGCCGGCTCCCCAACGCCGTTTCCACGCCACCGGCATCACGGTACCTGCGATCCACGGCGCAACTTCTCCGGTAAAGGTGGTGGTGGCGAGCACTTCATTCGAGGGGTCCACCTGCATGTAATACTGCTCGGAATGCATCCGGAAGTCCTTCAATCCAGCGGTGATGGGATCCGTCTTGTTGGTAATGGTCACCGAATAATCGATGACCCCACCCGGGTGCGCCACCCACTGCCCCCCCACCATGAACTGGTAATCGCACTCGTTGCGGAAAGAATCGCCCGCCCCGCCGTGCCAGCCGGCAAACCCGGCCCCGTTGCGCACTGCTTTTTGCAGCCCGGCCAATTGCTCACGAGTGATCGTGCCCATCGTCCAGCACTGGACGATCAAGTCATAACCTGCCATCCTGGCTTCATCAAGGTAAGCGTCCAGGGTATCCCGTACTTCCACCTGGTATCCGGCCTGGGCAACCAGCGGAGCGAAGATGTCCGTGGTTTGCTTGGGCTCATGCCCATCCCAACCGCCCCACACAAACAAGGCCTGTTTCATAAGGTCCTCAGGTACGCGGCGCTTTTCCGTACTGCCTCAATCGCATCGGTGGCAACCTCGTCCATCTCGACCACCAGCCATTTTGCGTTCGAGCCAGCCGCCTCGACCAGGCCCTTGACGTTGATTACCCCATCGCCCACGGCTGTCATCGGCTGCCCCTTAACGGCCGGCCCATCTTTAATATGCAGATAGCTCGCACGCGAACCGAATTCCTTGACCGCTGCAATCGGATCGACTCCGCCCACCTGAATCCAGTAGGTATCCAGCTCGAAGAAGATTCCCGGATCGAGCAACTGCTTCATCATCTGGTAAGGATAGCCAAAATCCATCTTGGTATATTCCCACCAATGATTATGCACCCCCATCGACAGGCCGTTTTCCTTGCAGGCCTGGTAAGCGGCGTTCAGGCGGTCGACCGTGCGCCTGATTTCCTCCGGGGTTTTCACGTCCTCGGGGCGAATTTGGGTATTGACCAGGGTCGTGCAATCGATCGCCCGCATCGTTTCGACCACCTCGTTTTTTGCGTCGCCCACGGGGGGCTGGATGTGCGCGCTGGACACCTTCAGGCCTAATTCCTTGAAAAGCTTTCCGGCTTTTTCCGGAGTAGTGCCGGCGAATCCCGCCGTTTCCACGCCGTTATATCCGGCGGCGGCCACCTTGCGAATGAGACCATCAAAATCATTCGGCAAGATAAAGCGTAGGGTATACAGTTGCAAAGAAATTTGCTTGGACATAACAACCTCTCTATCTAAAATTTGGCTAACCCGATCCTGCTTTCCCCTCCCCGTCTACCGGTGAGGAAGGGGGCGAGGGCGAGGGTAAGTTTCAATATCTGATCATCACCTGCTTTTCCGTCTCTGCCGATTGCAATATCGCGTCGCAGATGACGGCTGCCTTATAACCATCTTCAAAGGTAGCGCCATAAGGCCCAATGGGCGTATCTTTCACAATCGCTTCGAGCAGGTGCGCAATTTCGTGAATGAACGAGTGTTCCCAACCGATCATGTGCCCGTGCGGCCACCAGTATCCCCAGAAGGGATGGTAGGCCTCGCTCACCAACACGTTGTGGAACCCCTGGGTCTCTTTGGGCGCCTCGCCCTTCCAGAACACTTCCAGCTCGTTTAACCGCTCCAGGTCAAAGACGATTGAGCCCTTAGCGCCGTTGATCTCGATCACCTGGTGGTTTTTTCGGCCGGGGCAAAAACGAGACGCCTCCAAGGTGCCCAAAGCGCCGTTTTCAAACTCCAGGGTGGCCGCAAAAGCATCGTCCACCGTCACAGTGCCGGTGCCTGAGCCATCGGCCAGGGGTCGCTCTTTAATGAATGTCCTGGTCATGGCAGAGAGGCGGCGCGGCTCGCCTACCAGGAAACGGGCCAGGTCGATGGTGTGTGCGCCCAGGTCGCCCAATGCGCCACTGCCGGCCACGGATTTATCCAGCCGCCAGCTCATCGGAAACTTGGGATCGGTGATCCATTCTTGCAGGTACACGCCCCGGAAATGGTAAATTTCCCCCAGGGCGCCGCTTTCGATCAGCATTTTCGCCTGGCGGATAGCCGGCACAAAGCGGTAGTTGAAACCCACCATCGCCTTGATCCCGGCTTTGGTGGCAGCTTCAACCATCGGAGCCGCCTCTTTTGCCGTTCGCGCCAGGGGTTTTTCGCACAGGATGTGCTTCCCAGCCTGCGCCGCAGCAATGCTTGACTCGGGGTGAGCCACGTTCGGCACGCCGTTATCCACCAACTGGATGCGATCATCCTTGAGCATCTCCCGCCAATCGGTGTAATAGCGCTCGTAACCATAGCGGGAGGCCGCTTCACGCACTGCCTCCTCGTTTCGTCCGGCGATCCCAAGCAGCCTGGGGATAGCCGGCGGCGGGTAGATCATATAAGGCAATGTTTTATACGCATTCGTATGGGCTTTGCCCATGAAGGCATAGCCCAACATGCCCACCCCAATTTCCGGAATGGCGCCGGTTGCCCTTGCCCCTGCCATCGTGACAAAACCGACATCTTCCGCCATAGCTCACCTCACTTCCTTTCGAAAGCCGCGTCAAAGGCCACCTTGGAGGGGGCAAAATCGATGCGCTTAACGAACGCTGCCGCTTCCGTCGCGCCGTGTTCGCGATCCATCCCGCCGTCTTCCCATTCCACCGAGAGAGGCCCTTCGTAACCCACATCATTCAGGGCGCGGATGATCTCCTCGAACTTGACCGAGCCATGTCCCAGCGAGCGAAAATCCCAATACCGGCGCGCATCCCCAAAGGCCAGGTGCCCGCCAAAGACGCCCGCCATGGTGGGATGATCAGACCAGTAGACATCTTTCATGTGCACATGGTAGATATGCTCACCGAAGCGCCGGATAAAGCCCACATAATCCACCCCCTGGTAGCCCAGGTGGCTGGGGTCAAAATTGAAACCAAAGGCCTTGCGGTGGCCAATCGCTTCCAACGCCATGTCTGCAGTGGCCATATCGAAGGCGATTTCGGTGGGATGGGCTTCCAGGGCAAACTTTACCCCCACCTCATCAAATACATCCAGGATCGGGTTCCACATCTCTGCGAAAAAGCGGTAGCCATTGGGAACCAGGTCGGGCGGGTTGGCCGGGAATGAATACAGGTACGGCCAGATCGATGAGCCGGTAAAGCCCGGCACGACTTTCACCCCGAACTTTGCCGCAGCCCGGGCGGTGGCTTTCATCTCCTCCGCAGCCCTCCGGCGGACGCCGTCTTCCTTGCCATCTCCCCACACGCGCTCCGGTAATATGCTTTTATGCCGGTCGTCAATCCGGTCACACACCGCCTGCCCCACCAGGTGATTGCTGATGGCAAAACACTTCAATCCGTAGTGGTTGAGAACATCCCAACGGTTGCGCATATACGCATCATCGCTCAACGCTTTGGCTACATCGAAATGATCCCCCCAACAGGCCAGCTCAAGCCCATCATAACCAAACGACCTGGCCTTCTGGCACAGGGTTTCAAAAGGTAAGTCAGCCCATTGGCCGGTAAAGAGGGTAACGGGACGTGTCATGGATTCACTCCTTTATATATTATATGAACAGTTATGGAGATGGATATATTAACCAGGGGAATGACTGAAGAGCCAGACATCTTTTGTATGGTAGTGCTTGACCGGAACTTTGTCAAGCCTCCTCCGGCCTTAAAACCAGGCGCCGTCAAAAAGGCGGAGCAAAGCTTTTACTTCCCCATAACGAACTGTGTAAGAAGTCGCATGGTGGTAAAATGCTTCATCCAAATCACTTGAAACACTGAGAGGGAGAACCCCCCTGTTTTTTTAACCCGGAGGAAAGATGAACCATCTTGAACTGCTGATCCAAAAATATCCCGACCTGGAAGAATGCCTGCCAGATATCCGCACCGCTTACGAAGGGATGCTCAAGGCATTTCAACAAGGTAAAAAATTGCTAATTTGCGGCAATGGTGGCAGCGCGGCAGACAGTGAGCATTTCGTGGGCGAGTTAATGAAAGGGTTCCGCCTTCCCAGGCCTATCCCAAATGAGCTCTTGCAACGCTTGATTACCAGCTACCCGGAGCACGGCGCGTACCTGGCAGCTCATTTGCAAGGGGCATTCCCCACCCTGTCCCTGGTCAGCCAGACGGCGTTGATCACCGCCATCGCCAATGATGTCGCCCCTGACATGATCTTTGCCCAACAGGTATACGGCTATGGCCGGCCTGGCGATATGCTCTTAGCCCTGAGCACTTCGGGGACATCGCGCAATGTCATTAACGCCATTGAGCTGGCCCGCACCCTGGAGCTCTTCACCATCGGTATGACCGGCAAAAACGGCGGCGCCATGAAAGGTCTTTGCACGGTGACCATCCAGGTGCCCTGGGAGCAGACCCCGGACATCCAGGAACGCCACCTGGCCGTGTATCATGCGCTTTCTTCCATGCTGGAAGAGCGCTTTTTCGGCCAGACCGGGAACCGTGAGGGATATCACCCATGACCCTCCTGGCGGGGGTCGATATCGGCGGCACCAAGTGCGCCGTGTCCCTCGGAAGAGCCAGCGAGAATGGGGTGGAAGTGATCCAAAAAAGGCGTTTCGCCACGCCAGTTTCACCCGCTGCGACTCTGGCTGCCATCGAGACCTCGCTCGAAGAGATGCTGGACGATAGTGGGCTGCGCAAGCAACTGGCGGCCATGGGGGTCAGTTGTGGTGGCCCGCTGGATAGCCGGGCTGGCCTGATCCTATCGCCGCCGAACCTGCCCAATTGGGATCGCGTGGATGTCGTGTCCCCATTGCGTACAAGGTTCAACGTCCCCGTTGCCTTACAAAATGACGCCAACGCCTGCGCCCTGGCCGAGTGGCAGTGGGGCGCTGGCCGTGGATTGAGCAACCTCATCTTCTTGACGTTTGGCACGGGCATGGGCGCCGGTTTGATCCTGGATGGCCGCCTGTATTCCGGTACCAACGACATGGCGGGGGAGGTCGGCCATATTCGCCTGGAGCCGGACGGCCCGGTAGGGTATGGTAAGGCCGGCTCCTTTGAAGGATTCTGCAGCGGCGGGGGGATGGCCCAACTGGCGCGCGCCAGGGCTGCTCAACAGATTAGCCGGGGGAAAGCGCCAGCGTTCTGTCCCACCCTGGACGACCTGCCCGGCGTCACTGCTGCCACCGTGGCTGGTGCGGCTTCCCAGGGCGATCCCCTGGCCATAGAGATTTTTACCCTGGTCGGCCGCCAACTCGGGCGGGGATTAGCCATCCTGGTTGACATGCTCAACCCGCAGCGAATCATCATTGGCAGCATTTATACCCGCCAGAAAGCCCTCTTGAAAGACGCCATGCTGGCCACGCTGCGCCAGGAAGCTTTACCGCAATCCCTCTCCGTTTGCCAGGTGGTGCCGGCCGGCCTCGGCGAAGCCGTAGGTGACCTCGCCAGTTTATCCGTGGCCCTTTTGGCCCTGCAGCCCCTGTCGCCTTATTGAGGAAAAGCATGACCATTTCCATCCAACCTGTCATTGTCGCTGAAAACAATCCGGTAGCCTTCCATATCTCTGGACTGACGCCCGGCCAGGATTACCAGCTTAAGCTCCTCGTGGTGGCTGAAAGTGGCACCCGCTATGAGAGCATGGCCTCCGCTTCGGACAGCGGCCAGGTGGCCTGGCAACTGGAGGCCGGCTGGAGTGGTGAAGCGTTGATTGACCTCATCCCTTCCGCCGGCGACCGCGCTGCCGCCACGCTCCACGTCTTCGCGGTCCCGGCTGAGCTGGCCCGGCGTATCCCTCTGCGGGTCGATTTCCATATCCACACCCGCTATTCAGACGGGCATAGTACGCCCGCGGAGATGGTGATCCGGGGGCGGGAGTTAGGCCTGGACGCGTTGGCTATCACCGATCACAATCGCTTCGATCCCTCCCTGGAGGGGATAAAGGCCGCCCATGATTTAGGCCTGGGCCTGATGTGTTTCACCGGCGAAGAGATCACCGCCTATGACTGGCACCTCCTCTCGATTAATGCCACCGCGGACGTCCAGCCCGAAGATACCGGCGAAACCGGGTTGGTAAACGCGCTTGCACGGGTGCATGCCCTGGGCGGTAAGGCTTACCTCGCTCACCCCTACTGGATCGGCAGCCGCCAGCGCAACATGCCCTCGGCGGATTATGATCGCCTCCTGGCAGAAGGCGGCCTGGATGGGATCGAGCTGCTGGGAGATGTCGCCTGGGAAGAGAACCTGCTCTCCATTACCCGTTACCATGACCTGCCCCTCGAAGAACGCCCGCCTATCCTGGGTAATTCAGATACCCATTGGGCCAAACACACCTTTGGCGGGTATTGGACGCTGGTCTTTGCCCAAACGCAGGATCAGGCCGGCGTCCTGGATGCCATTGCCGATCATCATGCGGTCGCCTGCGCCAGGCTGTTAGCCGGCCCGGCGGCGCGCCAGCCCCAGGATGAAATCCTGGCCTTTGGCCCCTTCAAACAGGTTGAGCTGGCGCTTTTCCTGGAACGCTATGTGTTCCCCGAGCACGACCGCCTCTGCCGCCTCGAAGCCGGCCTGGCCTGGCGCCGGCTTGCTGGCGAGGACCTGCCCTCTTCAGCGGTCCGGCAGGCCGCCGAAGAGGTTAAAACCTTCATGCGGCGCTGCTTTGGAGACTAGCCATGGATTACGCCCAGGTTCAAAAACCAACCTTGATTTTAAATCAGGCGCGCTGCCAGGCGAACATAAACCGCATGGCCGCAAAAGCCAGGGCCAACCGGGTTCGCTTCCGGCCGCACTTTAAGACCCACCAATCCGCCGGCGTTGGCGAATGGTTTCGCGCCGCCGGCGTGGACGCCATCACGGTTTCGTCGGTCGATATGGCAACCTATTTCGCCGGCCACGGATGGAAGGATATCACCCTGGCTTTTTCGTTGAATTGGCGGCAGATGGCAGACATCGATGTCCTGGCCCAACGGGTGCGCCTGGGCCTGTTGTTCGAATCGCTGGAAAGCGCGGCGTTTGCTTCGGAGCGCCTCAGCCATCCCGTGGATGGATGGATCAAGGTGGATGTGGGCGCCCACCGGACGGGCATCCCGGTCGAAAACACCGCCGAAGTGATCGCCCTGGCAGGCGCCCTAGACCGCTCCGGTATCATCCATCTCAAGGGGTTGCTGACGCATGCCGGTCACACCTACCACGCAGCCGGCCGCGCCGCCATCGCGGCCATTTACCGGGATTCCGTCGAGCATCTCAAAACCCTGGCAGGCCGGCTGGCTCAGGCCGGCTACCCGGGTGTAGAGCTATCGGTCGGCGATACACCCGCCTGCTCGCTGGTTGAGGATTTTCTCGGCGTCGACGAAATCAGGCCAGGTAATTTCGTGTTTTACGACGCCATGCAATGGCAAATCGGTAGCTGCCGGGAAGAAGACATCGCCCTGGCAGTAGCCTGCCCGGTCGTCGCTCGACATGCCGGCCGGCGGGAAGTCGTCCTATACGGCGGCGCCATCCACCTGTCTAAGGAGCTGATGATGATGGATGATCACCCATCCTACGGGTTGGCGGCTTACCCCACCCTGGATGGATGGAGCCATTTCCTGTCAGGCGCTTACGTTTCCTCACTCTCCCAGGAACACGGCCTCGTCAAAGTATCCCAGGCAGATTTTGAGCAAATTCATGTCGGGGATCTCTTGATGGTGATCCCGGTCCATTCCTGCCTGGCAGTCGATTGCCTGGCTACCTACCTGACTTTGTCGGGACAACAAATCGATAGCTTAAAATCCCGTTAAAGTGCTACACTATCTCAGAAATGAGATTCCCCCAGGAGCAAAAGCGCCATGGATCAGACGACAGTTCCTCCTTCATCCTCTGTCAATGAGCTCCTCAGCCGGTTCAATACGAGCCGCCAGGGACTGACCACGCAGGCTGGGCGAGAGCGCCTGGCCGAGTGGGGGCCGAACGATGCAGCCCCCAAAAAACATATCCCCGTTATCGTGCAGTTCCTCTCTTACTTTGCCAGCCCGTTGGTGATCATTTTGCTGGTCGCTGCGATCATTTCAGGGGTTCTGGGCGATCCGATCAATGCTTCGATTATCACCGGCGTGGTCCTCCTGAGCGTGATCGTCAATTTCACCCAAACCTACCGTTCCCAAAAAGCGGTGGATGAGCTACGGAGCGGTATGTCTCCCACGGCCACGGTG
The DNA here is from genome assembly GCA_021789855.1 of Chloroflexota bacterium. Classification (GTDB taxonomy): domain Bacteria; phylum Chloroflexota; class Anaerolineae; order Anaerolineales; family Anaerolineaceae; genus JAJYIW01. The sequence continues at coordinate 12,427 of JAJYIW010000003.1, forward strand.
CTGCGCGATGGGGAGTTTATCGAGCTCCCCCGGGTTGGCCTGGTTCCCGGCGATATCATCCGCCTGTCCGCTGGCGACCTGGTGCCGGCGGATGCTCGCTTGCTTGAATCCAAAGACCTCCACGTCCAGGAGGCTGCCCTCACCGGGGAATCGCTTCCGGCGGAAAAGGATGCAGGGGCGCCGGATGCTGCTCCTGCCGGCGATCACCACGACACGGTGTTCTTTGGCACCTCCGTGGTGAGCGGCGCCGCCACCGCCCTGGTCTTTGCTACCGGCGTTCACACGGAATTTGGCGACATCGCCGCCCGCCTGGCCGCCCGCCCACCCGAATCGGAGTTCGAACGCGGCACCAGGCGCTTTGGCTTTCTGATTATGCAGACCGTCTTCTTCCTCGTCGTTTTCGTGCTGATGGTCAGCATCCTGCTCAAGCGCGACACTATGGAGTCGCTCCTCTTCGCCGTGGCCCTCGCCGTCGGCCTGACCCCCGAATTCCTGCCCATGATCACCACCGTGACGCTGGGCAATGGCGCCGTGCGCATGGCCAAAAAGAAGGTGATCGTCAAGCAGGTGGCCGCCATGCAAAATTTCGGCAGCATGGACATCCTGTGCAGCGATAAGACCGGCACGCTCACCACCGGCGAGATGACCCTTGAACGCCATGTTGACCCGTCCGGCAAAGACAACGAGTCCATTTTCACCCTGACCTACTTGAACAGTTATTTTGAGACCGGCATCAAGGATGCGGCCAATGTCGCTGCCTTGAAAAAAGGCGGCACGAACCCGCTGGACCTGGCCGTCTTGCGCCACGGGCACCCCGATATCAACGCGTACACAAAACTGGACGAAATCCCTTTCGACTTTGAGCGGCGGATGCTCTCGATCGTGGTGAAATGGGATGCCAAGCGCATCCTGATCACCAAAGGCGCACCCGAAAGCGTTATTGCGATTTGCAGCACCTATGAGGTGGATGGACAGCAGGCTGTGCTCGATGACGCCATGCGCAAGAAGACCGTCGCCGTCTACCAGGATCTGAGCAGCCAGGGCTACCGCGTGCTGGCGGTAGCCTACCGGGATGTTCCAGAGCAGGCTGCTTACAATAAGGCCGATGAAAAAGACCTGATCTTGATCGGCTACGCGGCGTTTATCGACCCGCCCCTGCCAGATGCCTTGAAAACCATCCAGGACCTGCATGTAGACGGGGTTGATATCAAGATTCTCACCGGCGACAATGACCTGGTTGCCAGGCACATCTGCACCCAGGTGGGCCTGGATCCGGGCGAAATCGTCCTGGGAAGTGACCTGGAGAAGATCAGCGAAGCGGCCCTGGCCCAGGTGGCCGAGACCACCACGGTGTTTGCCCGGGTTTCGCCCGCCCAGAAGAACCGCATTATCCTGGCGTTAAAACGGCGCAGCCACGTGGTCGGCTACATGGGCGATGGGATCAACGACGCCCCCTCGCTGCATACCGCTGACGTGGGCATCTCATTCGCCTCGGCCGTGGACGTCGCCAAGGATGCGGCCGATATCATCCTCATGGAACCTGGCCTGGATGTGCTTAACAACGGCATCATTGAAGGGCGCAAGGCCTTTGGCAACGTGATGAAATATCTCCTCATGGGCACCAGCTCAAACTTCGGCAACATGTTCAGCATGGCGGGCGCTTCCCTTATCCTGCCTTTCCTGCCCATGCTGGCCACCCAGATTTTGCTCAACAACTTCCTCTATGACCTGTCCCAGATCACCATCCCCAGCGATAACGTGGATGAAAGTTTCACCCGCCGCCCCAAGCACTGGGATATCCGCTTTATCCGCAATTTCATGGTGCTGATCGGGCCGATCAGTTCGATCTTTGATTTTCTTACCTTTTATGTCATGTTGCACCTGTTCCATGCCGATGAGATGCTGTTCCATACCGGCTGGTTCGTCGAATCGCTCATGACCCAGACCCTGGTGCTGTTCATCATCCGCACTTCAGGCAACCCGTTGCGTAGCCGGCCAAGCCGCCCGCTCACGTTCACCACTCTGGCTATCGTCATCGTGGGTATCATTTTGCCCTTCACCCCCCTGGCCGGACCCCTGGGTTTTACCGCCCTTCCCAGCCACTACTTCATCTTCCTCTTCCTGGCCACAGCCACCTACCTGCTGCTGGTTCAATGGGCCAAGTCAAAGCTCTATGCCCATATTTTTAAAGAAGAATTATAAAGCCCGAGGTCATGAGCCATGCCTGAGTTACCTGAAATCGCAAATCTGGCTTCGCAGATGGACCGGCACCTGTCCGGTAAGCAAATCAGTTCGATAGAGATCGTCCAGCCAAAATGCCTGAACCTTCCCACCGGAGATTTTTCACAGGCGCTCACGGGCGCCCGGATCGACCAAGCCAGCTACCATGGCAAATGGATCCAGGTACACACCAGCCAGGGCTGGCTGTTGATCAACCTGGGCATGGGCGGGGAAATCTTGCTCACCACCCGCCAGGAATTGCCTCCAAAATGGCGGGCTATCTTTGATTTTGGAGATGCGACCTGCCTGGCCATCAACTTCTGGTGGTTCGGCTACCTCCATTACGTACCAGAAGGAGCCCTGGAGACCCACGAGATGACTGCCAGGCTGGGGCCTAACGTGCTGGATCTATCCAACGATGACCTGCGCCGCCTGATTAAAGGCCAGCGGGGGACCATTAAATCCTTCTTGTTGGATCAATCCAAAATGGCCGGCATTGGCAACGCTTACATCCATGATATTTTATTCCTCGCCCGACTGCACCCTCAGCGCAAGATGGACGGCCTGGCACCCGGCGAAATCGATGCCCTGGCCGCCGCCATCCAGCAAGGCCTGCGCCCCAGCCTGGATAAAGGCGGCGCCTTCTACGAAAAAGATATTTTTGGCCGGCAAGGCGGCTTTAGCATGGACGATATTCTCATTGGCTATAAGGAAACTCAACCCTGCCCTGCCTGTGGAACCCCGATTATTAAAATAAAGACGGGCAGCACCAGCTCCTTCATCTGCCCCCATTGTCAGCCGGCCGGTTAAGCGCCCTCGCAGAGGTCTATCGCCCAATCATTGCAGCGCATGGAATGGCCTGGCGGGTACTCAAAGTCGACCGGCCCGAGCAGCCCGAACCCTGCCTTCCGGCAGACGGCGTTGGATGGGCCGTTGTCCACCGCAGGAAAAGCATGCATAGGGCGACATGGTCTGGCGGTCCGAGCTCGCTCGATCAGGGTTGCGGCCGCCTGGGTCGCGACCCCTTGCCCCTGAAACTCCGGCAACACGCTCCAGCCTGTCTCCCAAACCATCTGTCCCTGCCACTCGCGCTCCCAATAACCAATGGAGCCGGCTGGGGTGTGCGTCGCTCCCACGGCCACCACAAACATAGTCCCACCCTCATCACGGCTGCTCTGGCAATAGCGCGCATGGCGCAGGCGGATCGCTTCCAGGCTCTCGGGGCCGCCCAGGTGCTCGGTCATTGCCGGATCGCCCATTAATCGCTCCAAAAGAGGTAAATCCCCATCCGACCAGGGTCGAAGAGTCACTTCCAGGCGCCCGTCCATCCTTTACACCTCTCAGATTAAAAACATCTTACAAAAATGAAAATAGACAAATGTCTACTTGTAATTTACCCTTAATTCGACTATACTTTAGAGTACAAGTGGTAGGAAGTGGATATTTGTGGGAATAAGTGGATCGCCGGTCATCCCGGCGTTTTGCTTATTTTAGGAGACACAGAACAAATGTTCCTCGGGCAATATGAGCACAACATCGATGAAAAAGGTCGCCTGACCATCCCGGCCCGATATCGTGAGCTGCTCAACGAGGGCGCCTATATTACCCGCGGATTTGATAAGAACCTGTACGTCCTGACAGCCACCTCCTTCCAACACATTTATGATCAGGTCAACAGCACCAGTCTGACCAATGCTTCCTCCCGTTCGTTGCGCCATTTTCTGTTCGCCAATGCTGAACGGGTCGAAGTGGATAAGGCTGGCCGAATCCTGATCCCCCAATTTCTTCGCGAGATTGCCCATCTCGACTCAAATGCCTTTGTCGTTGGCGCAGGCAGCTTCTTCGAAATCTGGTCGCCCGAAACGTGGACGCAACAAAACCAGCGCCTCAACGACGCAGATACAAACGCCGACCTTTACGCTGCTTTTGACCTCTCCGCAGCCTGAAAATGTCAGAGCTGCCGCACCTTCCTGTTCTTTACCAGGAAATTATACTATCGCTTCGTCCCTTTAGCCCGGGCCATTACATTGATGGTACGGTAGGAGCGGGTGGGCATGCCTGGGGCATTCTGCAGGCCAGCCATCCAGCAGGTCGCCTCTTGGGCTTGGATGTCGATCCTCAGGCGCTTGAGCTGGCTCGCCGGCGACTATCCCCTTTTGGTGAACGGGTTAATCTGGTTCAGGCTTCTTACACCACACTGCGGAACCAGATGGCGAGCCTGGGATGGGCCTCAGTCGATGGGATCGTCTTGGATCTGGGCGTGTCATCGATGCAGATTGACACCCCTGAACGAGGCTTTTCCTTCCAGTCGGATGGCCCCCTGGATATGCGCTTCGACCCGGCTCAATCGCTCAATGCAGGGGCTCTGGTGAATGGCCTGCCAGAACGAGAGCTCGCCGATCTGCTCTGGCGCTACGGAGAAGAAGGCCACTCCCACCGGCTGGCTCGCGCCATCGTCCAGGCCAGGCCGCTTCAATCCACCCGGCAGCTCGCTGAAGTAATTTCCAGGGCCACTCGCCAAAGGGGCAAAATTCACCCAGCCACACGAACGTTTCAGGCGTTACGCATCGCTGTGAATGAGGAGCTCCACGCCCTTGAATTGGTTTTACCTGCGGCGATCGACGCTCTGGCACCAGGGGGTCGATTAGCCATCATCTCGTTTCATTCGCTCGAGGATCGCATGGTTAAACAGTTCGTCATCCGTGAAAGTCGCGACTGCATCTGCCCACCCGATCAACCCGTGTGTACCTGTGGCCACAAAGCCACCCTTAAAATCATTAACAAGCACCCTATCGAAGCCAGTCAGGAAGAGAAGGAGCTTAACACCCGTTCACGCAGCGCAAAGCTGCGCGTAGTTGAAAGAATTTAGGTGGCATGACTGTTGCATGGAACAGACCATGACAAATCGACTTGTACAAGCTTACCGTCAGGCGCCTTGGCGAATCCAGATCCAATGGATTGGCATTTTTGCCGTAGGGCTGCTCCTGGTAGCCCTCGTGGCAGGGTTTTACCTCAACATCACCACCCGCGCAGCCAACGCCGGCGCAGACATCCAATCGATGCTCTACCAGCAACAGGGCGAAGAGCGCGAAATTGCTGATTTAAATGCCCAGCTGGCGGAAATCACCTCGTCCAGTGCGATGGAAAAGCGCGCCGAGGCCTTAGGCTTTATCCCCATTGCGGTCGGGCAGCCCACTTACCTGGCTGTTCCTGGCTACGTCTCCGATCAAACGCCCAACCTGGCCCCTCCACCATCCAACGCCATCGTCAATGCACCTCTAATTTTGCCCGACTACACCCAATCGTTGTGGGATTGGCTTTACAACAGCTTATCGCCCACCCTGACTAAAGGAACGGTAAAGCCATGAACCCTCCTCATGTTCTCCGTTACTACATCCTCAGCACGATCCTGGGGCTGGCCAGCTTCGCGATTATTTTTAAAATGGTAGATATCCAGCACAGCCCCTACGCGCAGGCCATTTTGAAAAAGGCCCTGATCTATGCCGATTCCGTGCAAATGGTTTACCCTGAGCGCGGCAATATTTATGATCAACTAGGAAATTTGCTGGCCGGGAATAACACGGTGTACGAGGTGGGCATAGAAGTCGGCGGCGCCAACGCCCCTGAGCCGGATATTGGCTCGATCGCGGCTCAATTGTCGGCCATTACCGGTAAAGATGCCGGCCAGATGATCACCAATTACATCAATAGCAAAAACAAGAACTTGCAATATGCCGTGCTGGTTGATTACGTCACGCCCGACCAGTTAAAGACTCTCCAGGACGCCATAAAAGCCCAATCGGCCCAGGCTGGCAGAAGCAATAAATCCGATAAGGTGGGCATTGAAGCCCTGCATTGGATCCCGCACCTGATTCGAACTTACCCGGAAAACGATGTGGCTTCCAACATCATCGGGTACTATCCTTTCCTGAGCACCAGCCAGCTTGAAAAGGTGGGGGACAAGGAAATAGCGGTCCCCGCCGCAGGTACGTATGGAGTCGAACAAAATTATAATGACCGCCTGGCCGGCACCCCCCAGTTGGAAACCATTCCCAACGATCCCTTGCAGGTCACCAATGTCCCTGAGGTTCCCCCTGGCGATAGCCTGATCCTGACCATTGATGTCCGTGTCCAGGCCGCCATGGAGCATATCCTCGACAAAGCCCTCAGAGATAGCGGGGCCGATTCCGGGACCATCATTGTGGAAAATCCGCGCACGGGTGAAATTCTGGCGATGGCCAACAGCCCCCGCCTCAACCCCAACCAGTATTGGGACTTCACCAAGATTTTCCCCAACCCCATCTATTTCAACCGCGCGGTAAGCGTCACCTACGAGCCCGGTTCTGTCTTCAAGGTCCTCACCATGGCCGGGGCGCTTGATTCAGGTACGGTAAAGCCGGACACAACCTTTTACGATAATGGCGTCTTCGAGTACGGTGGAGCCTACATCCATGACTGGAACGGCGGCGCCTGGGGCGAGCAAACCATGACCGGCTGCATGGAGCATTCTCTCAATGTGTGCCTGGCCTGGGTGGCCACCAGGTTAGGCGCTAACCGGTTTTATAATTACATCCAGTCTTTTGGAATTGGTCACACCACCGGCATCGACCTGGGAAACGAAGCCAATTATCCCCTTCGCCTCCCTGGCGAGGATCTGTCGAGCACTGTGCCCAATTTCGTGAAATGGAGCGACATCGACCTGGCCACCAATGCCTTCGGACAGGGCCTGGCCGTTACCCCAATCCAGATGGTCATGGCCGTCTCAGCGGTGGCCAATGACGGTAAAATGATGGCCCCGCATGTGCTGAAGGCCTTTGTCGAAAATGGCCGCCAGTATCCAACCGTTCCCCAGGTCGTGGGGCAACCGATCAGCGCAGCAACCGCCCACACCGAGACGGAGATGCTGGCTGTCTCCCTCGAAAAAGAATCGTCATCAGCCGAAGTGGCGGGTTACCGGGTGGCCGGAAAAACTGGTACAGCCCAGATTGCCATGCCCTACGGCGGCTATTCCGACACCTTGACCAACGCTTCCTTCGTGGGATGGGGGCCGGTCGACGATCCGCAGTTCCTGATTTATGTCTGGCTGGAAAAGCCCACCGCTTCCCAATGGGGCTCAGTGGTAGCCGCTCCGGTCTTCGCTGACGCCGTTAAAAGCCTGGTGGTATTAAGAAATATACCCCCAGACAGCGTCAGGAAACAATTACAGGCTAACCCTTAATGACCTGAATGCAAGAGGTGACGGAGAGAAGTTTTGTTTACGCTAGCAGATAGCCTGGAAGCTCTTACGGGAAAACGCCCACCGGCTGCCGACCTCGCCATAACCGAGGCCGCAGTCGATTCACGCCAGGTCATCCCCGGCTCTTTGTTTGTTGCCCTTCCAGGTGAACACACCGATGGCCATGCTTACCTGGGAGATGCCTTCCAGGCAGGGGCTCACCTGGCCCTGGTTCAGAACGATGTTTCCGCAGACTATCCCACGCTGGACCTGCGCAATGGCGTTCTCCCCGATCCCCTGGTGATCCCGCCGGCTCCATTTTGCCTTTGGGTGCATGACAGCCTGCAAGCCTTACAGCAGATGGCCGGCTTTTGGCGGCGCAAGCAATCCTTGCGCGTCATCGGCATCACCGGCAGCGTGGGCAAATCCACCACCAAGGAGGTGGTCGCCGATGTCCTCAGCCAGCGCTACCGCACCCTGAAAAATCCTGGCAACATGAACAACGAGATCGGCCTGCCCCTCACCCTGTTGCGCCTGACTTCCGCCCACGAACGCGCTGTCCTCGAGATGGGCTTTTATGTTCCCGGTGAAATCCGCTTCCTTTGCGACCTGGCCCTTCCATCGGTAGGCGTGGTGACCAACGTGGGCACCGTCCACGCAGAACGAGCCGGCTCTCAGGAAGCCATCGCCCGCGGAAAAACCGAGCTGGTAGAAGCTCTCCCGCCTGCTCCTGACGGCGTAGCGATCCTCAATTATGACGACCCGTGGGTGCGCCCCATGGCCGAGAAGACCCGCGCCAGGGTGTTCTATTATGGTCTCGATCCTCAGGCTGATTTATGGGCTGACGAGATTGAAGGGTTTGGCCTGGAAGGCATTCGCTTCCGCCTGCATTATGCCAACGAAGTGATCCATTTGCGTATCCCCCTGATCGGTCGCCATTCGGTCCACACTGCCCTGCGCGCTTCCGCCGTGGCCCTGGTGGAAAACCTGACCTGGGAAGAAATTGTTTCCGGCCTGGGGATGGGCCACAACCAGCTTCGCCTGGTCACGGTGCATACCCGCAGGGGCGCTCTGGTTCTGGACGACACGTATAACGCTTCGCCCGAATCGACCCTGGCCGCCTTGAACCTCCTGGCCGACCTCCAGGGGCGAAAAGTGGCCGTCCTGGGTGATATGCTCGAGCTGGGCCCCTATGAAAGGCAGGGGCATGAAATGGTCGGCGTCCGCGCTTCGGAAGTCGCCGACGAGTTAATCGTGTATGGAGACCGGGCCGCCACGATCGCTGAGGCCGCTCGCCAGAATGGCATGGATATAGAGGCCATTCACGCTTTTGAAGACGTCCCGGCGATCATTGATTACCTGGACAAAACCCTGGCCCAGGGTGACGTCGTCCTGGTCAAGGGATCGCACGGGATGCGTATGGATCGCATCGTCGCTGCCCTGGAGGCTGCCGCATGAAAGACACAGCACTGGCTATCGCCTTGAGTGGTCTCAGTTTTATGCTCGCGGTCATCTGGGGCGCTCCGCTGATTCAGGTGCTCAAGCACTTCAATATCGGTAAATTGATCCGCATTGAAGGCCCTGAATCGCACCTGCGGAAATTGGGCACGCCTACCATGGGCGGGGTCATGATCCTCATGCCCGTGGCGCTGATCACCGTCCTGCTCAATGCCGCCTCTCTCATCGGCTTGAACGTGCTGGGGCGCTCCGTGCTGGTGCCGTTGCTGGCCCTGGGTGGATACGCCATCATGGGCGCCATTGACGATTGGGAAGGGATCCGCGGCCCACGGCGCGGCCTGGGAATGCGTGCACGCACCAAGTTTATCATCCAGGTGATCATGGCCGTCGCCATCGCCTTTGGTCTCCAATACCTCTTACGAGTCCCGCAGTTGTATTGGCCCGGCTTAAAAGTGCCCATCGACCTGGGCGTGCTCTATATCCCCACGGCGACCTTCATCATTGTGGGCATGTCCAATGCGGTTAATTTTACCGATGGGCTGGACGGGCTGGCAGGCCTTATTTCTGCCACGGCTTTCGCCGCGTACGGCTTGATTGCCCTGTCCCAGGGGCAGGTCTTCCTTGGCCGGTTTTGCTTCACCCTGGTCGGCGCCCTGTTCGGCTTCCTGTGGTTCAACGTCCACCCGGCCGAGCTGATCATGGGCGATACCGGCTCCCAGCCCCTCGGCGCGGCGTTGGGTATCGTGGCTTTGATGACCGGCCAGTGGCTGCTCCTCCCGCTGATTGCCATCATCCCGGTGAGCGAAGCCCTCAGTGTGGTAATCCAGATTGTCTATTTCCGCTTCACCCACGGGAAAAGGTTCTTCAAAATGGCGCCTATCCATCACCATTTCGAGCTCTTGGGCTGGAGCGAGACCCAGGTGGTCCAGCGTTTCTGGCTGATCAGCCTCATGTTTGCCTTGTTGGGCGTGGCGGTATCGGTGGTATGAGATGAAAAAAGATTGGGAAGGTCAGCGCGTGTTAATCATTGGAGCCGCCCGCCAGGGCCAGGCTCTGGCGCGCTACCTGGCCGGTAAAGGCGCCCGGGTGACCCTCAACGACCAGCTTTCTTCCATCGACCTGTCCAACGTGGTGGCGGGACTGAGCGGCCTGGGCATCACGTTTGCCCTGGGTGGGCACCCCCTGGAGCTGCTGGACAGCGCCGACCTGGTCTGCCTGTCGGGCGGTGTGCCCTTGAGCCTGCCCCTGGTCGTCGAAGCGACCCGGCGCGGCCTGCCCCTGTCGAACGACTCGCAGCTCTTTATGGAAATTGCGCCCTGCCCGGTGATCGGCATCACCGGATCGGCCGGCAAAACCACCACCACCACGCTGGTTGGGCGCATCGCTGCCGCAGGCTTGCCGCAAGGCCGCCGCGCCTGGGTCGGCGGCAACATCGGCCTGCCGATGATCGACCACGTGGACGAAATGAAACCCGATGACCTGGTCGTACTGGAGTTATCCAGCTTTCAGCTAGAACAAATGACCCTCTCTCCCCGCGTGGCAGCGGTGCTTAATATCACCCCGAACCACCTGGATCGACACGGCAGCATGGAGGCCTACACAGCGGCGAAGGCACACATCTTGCTCCACCAGGATCGAGGAGATGTCGCCGTGTTAAACCATGAAGATGAAGGGTCGTGGGCCCTGGCAGGCCTGGTGCAAGGCCGTCTGGTTACTTTCAGCTTGAACCCACCTCCCCCCGGACAGGCAGGCGTTTACCTGGCGCATGGGTGGTTATCTCTGCAAGACGGCGACCGGCAGGTCGAGATCATGCCCCAGTCGCTGATCGCCCTGCGCGGCGCGCATAACCTGGCCAATGTCCTGGCAGCCTGCGCCATCGCCTATGCTGCCGGCCTTCCCATTTCAGCCATGCCCGCTGGCATCCAGGGTTTTGCCGGTGTAGCGCACCGCCTCGAATTCGTCCGTGAGTGGCGCGGGGCAGCCTGGTACAACGACTCGATCGCCACGGCTCCTGAGCGCAGCATGGCCGCGATTCGCTCTTTCAGCGAACCGCTGGTGCTGCTGGCGGGTGGCCGGGATAAGAATTTGCCCTGGGATGAGTTTGCCAGCCTCGCCCACCAGCGTGTGGATCACCTGGTTGTGTTCGGCGAAGCCGCCGAAATAATTCTGTCCGCCCTGGGGCTGGCCCATTCCGGGCAGCGCCCCTATACCATTACCCGGTGCACCGGGCTCCAACAGGCCGTCCAGGCAGCCGCTTCTTTAGCCAAACCCGGCGATGTGGTCTTGCTATCGCCCGGGGGAACCAGTTTCGATGAATTCCGCGATTTTGAAGAACGCGGGGAGTGTTTTCAAAAATGGGTGAAGGAACTTTCGTAAAACCTGTTGCGTCTCTAAAAGCTAAAACAACCAGCCGGCTGCTCAGTCTGCATATTGATGTCCCTTTGCTCCTGATTGTCTTCTCGCTGTGCGTGTTTGGTCTGTTGATGGTCTATTCGGCCAGCAGCTCAACCTTCATTTTTACCCGCCAGGTGGAATGGATGCTGATTGGCCTGGTGGTAATGGTTGGCCTGACCCTCATCGATTACCATAAGCTTCGCCCGTTTCTGCTGCCGGTATGGATCGGCACACTCATTGCCCTGGCCGCAGTGTTATTCATCAACGATATGCGCTACAATGCCGCTCGCACCCTCAACAATGGCTCCTTCCAGCCTTCTGAGCTGGCCAAGCTGGTCATCATCATCTACCTGTCTTTCTGGCTGTCCATTCGCCAGGATAAACTCAACGACATCTATATCGGCCTGATCCCCCTGGCCTTCATCCTGGGAGCCACCGGCGGGTTTATCTATCTGCAGCCTGACCTGAGCGCTACCCTCACGATCTTCGCGCTGGGATTTATGCTGTTCTTCCTGGCAGGGGGATCGCTGCGCCAGCTTGTGCTGGTAGCGGTCGTTGCTCTCCTGGCCGGTTGGTTAATCGTCGTGCTGAACCCGGGAGGCACAGCCAGCGCCCGCATTAACAGCTACCTGGTTGGCATCCGCGATCCGTTGGAGGGCTCCAACCAGCTCCAGCGTTCCCTTGAGGGGATTATCAAGGGCGGCCTGTTCGGCGTGGGCATTGGTAAGGCGGATATCAAGTGGAGCGGCCTCCCCGTCCCTTCGCGCGACAGCATCTTTGTGATTGTGGTCGAGGAGACCGGCCTGGTGGTTGCCTCGTTGCTGACGCTGATGTATGCCGGTTTGGTCTGGCGAGGCATGGTCATTGCCCGGCGCGCCAAAGATCAATTGGGATCGTTGCTCGCCGCCGGTATGACTTTCTGGTTGGCGTTTGAAGCCGTGATTAACATGGGCATGGTTGTCGGTCTATTTCCTATTGCGGGCAACGCTCTGCCCTTTATGAGCGCAGGAGGTTCCAGCCTGGTCGTATCCATGGCCGCCATTGGCGTCATCATGAGCGTGGCGCGCCAATCTGAGGTAGTAAAGGAGTCAGAAGGGAGAACATTCAGTGCGGTTGTTGATTTGCGCCGGTGGGACCGGAGGCGGCGTGTATCCCGCCCTCGCCGTCCTGCAGGCCCTCGGGAATGATATGGAGCAGGTGCTTTGGGTTGGCAGTCAGGGTGGCATTGAAGCAGACCTGGTGAATCGCAGCCATATTCCATTTGCTGCGATTCCCGCTGCAGGCTTGCACGGCGTGGGTGCGCGCCAGTTGCCGCGTAACCTGTGGCGGTTAGGGCAGGGCGTGCTGGCCTCTCACCATATCCTGCGTGCCTTCAAGCCGGACGTGCTGCTTTTCACCGGCGGCTACGTGGCATTCCCCATGGCTGTCGCCGGCCGCGCCGTTCCCACCTTGCTCTACGTTCCCGATATTGAGCCGGGTTGGGCGTTAAAAACCCTCGGCCGCTTCGCTGATCACATCGCAGTGACCAGCGATGAAACCTTTAAGTATTATTTGTCGCATAAACCCACCTCCGTGACGGGTTACCCCACCCGGGCCGGCCTGGCCGACGTCCACCCTGACCAGGCGCGCAAGGCCCTTCACCTGGATTGCGATCACCCGGTCCTCCTCGTGGCAGGCGGCAGCACCGGCACCCGTTCCATCAGCCGCGCCCTCCTGTCCATCCTGCCGGAATTGTTACAGGATACCCAGGTCGTCCATATCACCGGACAGCGGGATTGGGATGAGGTGCAGGCTGCTACCGCTAACCTTCCCGACGACAGGGCCAGCCGTTATCACGCTTACCCCTACCTCCACGAGATGGGCCATGCCCTGGCCGCCGCTGACCTGGCCGTTTCTCGCGCGGGGGGTTCCACTCTCGGAGAGTACCCCCTCTTCGGCCTGCCGGCCATACTGGTGCCTTATCCCTATGCCTGGCGTTATCAAAAAGTTAACGCCGATTTCCTCTCCAATCATGGAGCCGCGGTTACCCTGGAAGACGCTCGCCTTAAAGACCAGCTCTTGCCGACCATCCATGCCCTGCTTGGCGACACCGTGCGCCTGGAAACCATGCGCACCGCCATGAAAAGCCTGGCGACCCCCCAGGCCGCTTCCAGGCTGGCAGACCTGGTGAAGGAGCTGGGTAACCGCTCTGCAGACAGGAGGCGCCGCTGAGCCATGGTGAGCCTGATCTTCCTCTTCTGGATGTATGTGATCCTTTTCGCCGTGATCGGCGGGATGCGCGGGTGGGCCAAAGAAATCCTGGTCACCTTCAGCGTCATCCTGGCCTTATTTATCATCACGGTGATCGAGCGGTTTGTCCCGTTCGTCCGCGATGCCATTGCCGGCATAGCCCAATTTTGGCTCCGCGTGGCGATCTTGCTGGCCCTGGTGTTTTTCGGGTACCAGGGCCCCAATATTCCCCGCCTGGCGGGCACCAATCGCTTCGTGCGCGAACGGTTTCAGGATATTTTATTGGGCGTTTTCCTGGGCGCCGTCAACGGCTTCTTTATTTTCGGATCATTCTGGTATTTCCTGGATCAGGCCAAATATCCCATCGCATTGATTGCGGCCCCCGATCCAGCCACCTCACTCGGCCAGGCTGCCTTGACCATGATAAAATACCTGGCCCCGGCCTGGCTGGGAGCGCCCGCGATTTATTTCGCCGTAGCCCTCGCTTTTGTTTTTGTATTGGTGGTGTTTATCTAAATGACTAAAGTGCATCTGGTTGGAATCGGTGGTAGCGGCATGTCGGCCATCGCTCGGGTCTTGCTCGAAAGCGGCGAGACGGTGAGCGGTTCGGACCGGCTGTCTTCACCTATGACGGAAGCCCTGCGCGCCGCCGGCGTGCGCCTCTCCATCGGCCACGCCGCGGAAAACGTTCAAGGCGCCGATGTGGTAGTGCGCTCTTCCGCCGTCCCCGATGACAACCCCGAAGTGGTAGCCGCCAGGGCCGCCGGCATCCCCGTGTTGAAGCGCGCTGAATTCCTGGGCCAGTTGATGAAAAACCGCCAGGTCGTCGCCATCGCCGGCACCCACGGCAAGACCACCACCACCGCCATGACCGCCTGGATGCTGGTCAGCGCCGGTAAAGCCCCTTCTTTTATCATCGGCGGTGTGCTGAAAAATCTGAACACCAACGCCCACGCCGGCCGCGGGGATACCTTCGTCATCGAAGCCGACGAATATGACTCGATGTTCCTCGGCCTCGCCCCTTCCGTCGCGGTCATCACCAATATCGACTACGACCATCCCGATTACTACCCCACCCCGGCAGCCTACCAAAAGGCCTTCGTCGATTTTACCGGCAAGCTCATCCCGGGCGGTTGGCTGTTGCTTTGCCACGACGACCCCGGTGCCCTCAACCTTTACCAGCGCCTTGCGGAGAATGCTGCCTTCCCAGGCAGCCTGGCCAGCTACGGCCTGTCCTCTGCTCCCAAGGAAGCTTCCTATTACCAGGCCAGCCAGCTCACCCCGAGCGCTGCCGGCGGGTTCAGCTTCACCGCCACTTACCAGGCCGGCGCAGGCCAGCCCGAGTCACTGGCGCAGGTCAGCCTGCAGGTCCCTGGCGAGCACAACGTCCGCAACGCCCTGGCCGCCCTGGCCGTCGGCCACCACCTGGGCCTGCCCGTGGCGCAGGCCGCTGGCGCTCTCAGCGCCTACCAGGGCAGCGCCCGCCGCTTTGACATCGCCGGCGAGCAACAGGGGATTGTCCTGATCAACGATTACGCCCACCACCCCACCGAGATCAGCGCCACCCTGGCCGCTGCCAGGGCGCGCTACCCCGGGCGCCGCATCTGGGCAGTCTGGCAGCCCCATACCTATTCCCGCACCCGCGCGATGACCGCCGGGTTTGCCGCTGCCTTCGAGGCCGCCGACCAGGTGGTGATCACCGAGATTTATGCCGCCCGCGAGCCGGCCGGCGCTGCCGTATCCGCCGCAAGCCTGGTCGCTGGGATGACCCATCCTGGCGTCCATTTCATCCCCACCCTGGAGGAAGTGACCAGCTACCTGCTCGCCCACCTCGCCCCCGGCGACGTCGTCCTGGTGCTCTCGGCCGGCGACGCCGATCAGGTCAACCGTGACCTGCTGACCGGTCTCCAACAACGGGAGGAAAGATAAGATGCCCGTAAAGCTATCTCTCCCCCTCGATGCCATCCGCGCTGCCTTTGGCGAACACCTCCAGGAAAACGTGGTGCTGGCCAACTACACCACCGCCCATGTCGGCGGCCCAGCCGACGCCCTCCTGCCAGTCAACACGCTGGATGAGCTGGAGCAGGCGGTATCCAAGCTCTGGGAGCTTCAGGCGCCGTTCACCATTCTGGGCAGCGGCTCCAACATCCTGGTCAGCGATGCCGGCCTGCACGGTGTCGCCGTGCTCAACCGCGCGCGCAACGTTAAAATCGACAGCCGCAGCATAGCTCCCAGCGTGTGGGCCGAATCGGGAGCCAACCTGGGGCACATGGCGCGCCAGGTGGCCTTACGCGGCTTGAGCGGCCTGGAATGGGCGACCGGCATTCCCGGCAGCGTCGGCGGGGCCGTGTATGGCAACGCCGGGGCTCACGGCGGCGATATTAATCATTGTTTAATCCTGGCCGAAATCTTGCACCCTGTCCAGGGGAGGGTTGCCTGGACTGTGGAGCAAATGGCATACGATTATCGCAGCAGCTTGTTGAAACGCGAGCACAGCCCTGCAGTGATCCTGAGCGCCCGCCTGCGCCTCGAACCCGGCAATCCTGCCGAGATCCGCACCAGAATGGACACTTTTTCAGAACACCGCCGGCGCACCCAACCCCCTGGGGCTACCATGGGCTCGATGTTTAAGAATCCCCCTGGCGACTTCGCTGGGCGGTTGATCGAGGCTGCCGGGCTAAAAGGTTCGACCATCGGCGGGGCTGAAATCAGCCCCATGCACGCCAATTTTTTCGTTAATCACGGTACGGCCACGGCCAGGGACATTTACCAGTTGATCCACCGGGCGCAAAAAACGGTCGCTGACCGCTTTGGCATCCAGCTCGAGCTGGAGATCGAATTATTGGGCGATTTTAACGGAAATGGAAAAGGATGATGGGCGATAAGATTCGCATGGGTGTGATTTTTGGAGGCCGTTCAGGCGAGCATGAAGTCTCGTTGATGTCCGCCCGCTCGCTGTTGCAAGTGCTGGACCCTCAAAAATACGCCGTGGTTCAGATTGGCATTACCCACACCGGCGCCTGGGTGGCCGGTGATAACGTCCTGGAGGCCCTCCAGAGCGACCAGGTCGATGCCTTGCCGCCCGCCGCTATTTTCCCCGACCCCTCCCGCCGGGCGCTCTATACCCTCTCACCCGGCCAGTATGGTGACATCCTCGCCCTCTTCAGCCAGTTGGACGTGGTCTTTCCCATCTTGCATGGCACTTTTGGTGAAGATGGCACCCTCCAGGGCCTGCTTGAGATGGCCGACCTGGCATACGTCGGCGCTGGGGTGCTCGGCTCATCGGTTGGCATGGACAAGGCCCTGTTCAAGGATGTGATGCGCGCCAACAACATTCCGGTGCCCCGCTCCATCACCGTGACCCGCCGCCAGATACAGAGCCAGATGGATCAGGTGCTCGACCAGGCGGAATCCCTGGCCGCTTACCCGCTCTTTGTCAAGCCGGTCAACCTGGGCTCTTCGGTCGGCGTGAGCAAAGTGTGCTCGCGTTCCGATTTATACGAAGGTATCCTGGATGCCGCCCGGTATGACCGGCGCGTCCTGATCGAACAGGGGATCAACGCCCGCGAGATTGAGGTCAGTGTGCTGGGAAACGATGCACCTATGGCTTCCGTGCCGGGTGAAATCATCCCATCGGACGACTTTTACTCCTACCGCGCCAAGTACCTGGATGAAACCTCACAGCTCATCATCCCGGCGGAGCTGCCAGAAACCGTGGCGGATGCCCTGCGCGCTTATGCCGTGCGTATTTTCCAGGCAGTCGATTGCGCCGGGATGGCCAGGGTCGATTTTTTGCTGGAAAGGGATACCAACGAAATTTTTGTCAGTGAAATTAACACCATCCCGGGGTTCACCCGCATCAGCATGTACCCCAAGTTGTGGCAGGCCAGCGGGATTGGTTATCCCGAGCTGGTCGACCGGCTGATTGAGCTGGCGTTCGAACGCAAAGCCGAGCGGGATCACACCGAGCGCCAGTATGGAAGGAAAGCATGAGCCGCCCGACTCAGAAACCCCTCTCGCGCGCCGATGAGCTGCGCTCAAAGCGCCGCCCGCGCCAGGATCACCTGCAATACAGTCAGGATCAGCTCAAGCGCGGCGCCACCCCAGGACGGGCAGCCGTGTCGCACCCGGTCATCTCACGCGGAACATTCCCTGCCGGCGATGTCCGCCAGGGCCGCGGCATGCCGAACCTGCGCGGCGTTACCAACCTGCGTGGCAGCGCTGCTTATCACGGCGCCACCACCGTCCCGGTGCACCAGCGCGCTCAGAGCCGGGTAAACCGCCAGTTTACCATCCCGCTCTCCACCACCGGCGCCGAATTACGCCTGCCGGTGATCCCTGACCTCCATCTGGGTTGGCGGCTCATTTCCGCCGCCCTGGTCTTCTGCGTCGCCGCCCTCCTGATCGCCCTGTGGAACGCACCCCTCTTCCAGCTTGGCCAGGCCAGGCTGGAAGGCGCCAAACGCCTGACTGCTGCCGATATCAACACTGTCCTCAAGGTGGATGGCCTGTCGGTCGTCCAGGCCTCGCCGCGCCAGATGGAGCGCGATCTGCAAGCCGCCTTCCCCGACCTGGCCTCCGTTCACGTCAGCGTCGGCTTGCCTGCCTCGCTCACCGTCCAGGTCACCGAGCGCCAGCCCGTCATCGCCTGGAAAGTGGGCGACTCCGTCCAGTGGGTGGATCAGAACGGCATGGCTTTTCCCGTCCGTGGGACAGTCAAAGGCCTGGTCGAAGTGGATGCCCAGGCTGCTCCCGCGGCCTCCCTTCCAGCGCCTTCCACCGGCGATGCAACCGTCAGCGCCGCTGTAACCACCGCCCAGCCGAAGGCGCCTGCACCGTTCATCGACCCGACCCTGGTCAAAGCCATCCTGACCCTCAGCCCCCAGGTACCCCAGGGCACGCCAATCCTGTATAGCCAGGATTACGGGTTGGGTTGGAATGATCCCCAGGGCTGGCAAGTTTATTTTGGTAATAGCCTGGACAACATGGATGAGAAGCTGACCATGTACAAAGCTATCGTGGCAGACCTGAACAAGCAAAACATCCATCCCAAAATTATCAGCGTGCAGTTTCCGCGCGCCCCATTTTATCGTCTGGAGCAGTGACACCATGATCGAACCTATTTTAGTTGGGATTGATATAGGCACCACAAAGATCTGTACCCTGGTCGCCCGGGTCGAAGGCGAGCGCAATTTGCGCATCCTCGGCGTGGGAATCGAGCCCTCGCAAGGGATCAAAAAAGGGACGGTGGTGGATCTGGCTGCGGCGTCACAGGCTGTCGCGCGTTCGCTCGACAAGGCCCAACGGTCATCCGGGCTGGAGATTCACTCCGCGCTGGTTAGCCTGGCTGGTTCGCACGTCTCTTCGGTCAACAGTCGCGGCGTGGTGGGCATCTCCGGTCGCGTCATCGAACAGGATGACATCTTGCGCGCCCTGGATGCCGCCCAGGCAGTAGCCATCCCCCACAACCGTGAAGTGATCCACGTGATCCAGCGCGGTTTTATCATCGATGGTCAGGATGGCATCCGCATGCCCATCGGCATGCACGGTTATCGCCTGGAAGTAGAGGCACACATCATCACCGCCGCAGCGGCCACCGTCGAAAATCTACGCCAGTGCGTGGCGGCCTCGGGGGTAGAAGTTTCCCAGTTCGTCCTCAACCCCCTGGCTTCGGCTGAAGTCGTGCTCTCCGAGACCGAGCGCCAGATGGGCGCCGTGGTGTGCGACATCGGGGGCGGCACCACCGATATGGCCATCTACATCGAAGGGGACGTCTGGCATACCATGGTCCTGGCCGTCGGGGGCAACCACATCACCTCCGATATCGCTCATGGCCTGCGCCTCTCGATCAGCCAGGCCGAAGAGCTGAAGAAACAGCATGGTTTTGCCGTGGAAGATGAAGTACGCCCCGAAGAATCCTTCAACGTGCGCGCTTTCGGAGAAGAGAAACCCGTGCAGGTCAGCCGGGCCGAGCTGGCCAACATCATTGAAGCCCGCGTTGAAGAAATTTTCTTACTCGTCCTCCAGGAGATCAAGCGCTCCGGCTACGACGGTCTGCTTCCTGCTGGAATGGTTCTTACCGGGGGCACCAGCCTCCTGCCCGGCATCCGCAGCCTGGCCAGCCGCGTGATGGGCCTGCCCGTTCGCATTGCCCGCCCGGAGAACTTGATCGGCTTAACCGACCAGCTCAACTCGCCCGCCTATTCCACCAGCGTGGGCTTGCTGAATTGGGCGCTCTTAATGAATGAGACCAATCCCGAAAACATCAGCGTGGGTTCAGACTCGCGCAACGTGATCGATATCGGGCGGCTCAAAGGATGGTTAAAAAAGCTCTTGCCATAATCATCTGGCATGAGTTTACGCGTTTGAGGAGAACAAACCGTAATTGTCTATTCGAAGTTTCACATCTGATCTGAGAGGAGAATTTTAATCATGGAACCTAATCAATCACCAGTCGAAACCTTTGCTCGTATCAAAGTGGTTGGCGTGGGCGGCGGAGGCTGCAACGCCGTCAACCGCATGATCGACGAAGGACTATCCGGCGTCGAGTTTATCACCATCAATACCGACGCCCAGGCATTGCTCCTGTCCAAAGCCGCCACGCGCGTTCGCATCGGCGATAAAGTGACGCGCGGGCTCGGCGCAGGCGGGAACCCCGAGATGGGGCGCAAGGCCGCTGAAGAATCAGCCGAAGAATTATACGAGGTATTGAAGGGCAGCGACATGGTCTTCGTCACCGCCGGCATGGGCGGCGGCACCGGCACCGGCGCGGTGCCCATCGTAGCCCAGATTGCCAAAGAAGTCGGCGCACTCACCATCGGCGTAGTGACCCGGCCCTTCACCTTTGAGGGCGCCCGCCGTCAAAAGGTGGCCGAGGAAGGCACCAACCTGCTCAAGGATCATGCCGATACCCTCATCGTTATCCCCAACGACCGCCTCCTCCAGATTGTGGATAAGCGCGCCAGCCTGCAAGATGCCTTCCGCATGGCCGATGACGTGCTGCACCAGGGCATCCAGGGGATCTCCGAGCTGATCACCGTCCCCGGCCTGATCAACCTGGACTTCGCCGATGTGCGCACGATTATGTCGGAAGGCGGCGCAGCCCTCATGGCGGTCGGCACGGCATCGGGCGAGGATCGCGCCCGCGTGGCGGCGGAAATGGCTATTTCCAGCCACCTGCTGGACGTCACCATCGATGGCGCTCGCGGCATCCTCTTCAACGTCACCGGCGGGCCTAACCTGACCCTCTTCGAGGTCAACCAGGCCGCGGCCATCATTAAAGAAACCGCTCACCCGGATGTCAACCTGATCTTCGGCGCGGTGATCGATTCCAACCTGGGCGAAAATATTCGCATCACGGTCATTGCCACGGGTTTTGACCGCGCGGGCGTGCACCCCGTCGTGGAGACACAGAAGCCACGCGAAGAAGGCCATTCACGTCCACGCCCGGACGATCACGTAACCCGGCCTGACAATGCCGCTATGACCCCGGCCCCGGCGTATAAGCCAGCCGCTTACTCCGTTCAGCCGGGCATCCAGGAAAATGCTCAAGGCGGTTCCCTGCAGGAGACTTTCTCCACCCGGGTGAACACCGATGAATTAGACATACCCACATTCCTGCGGAAACGCCAGCAGTCTTCACGCTGAGCGGGCTACCGCAGGGGTGATTAATGGTTGAGGCGAGCTCCTCTCTCAGGTGCTCCTTAAGTCAAGGGGGTTATTTCAACGCGCCCAGGCGGGTCTCTCCTCCCCGCCTGGGCCACTTATTAAGAACAGGAGATGGCCTGGCCTTGCGACCTAATCCCCCCCGTCTTCCAGCATGGCGCGGATGCGCCGCACGCCCTTCCCCACCGCTTCCTGTTTGATTATTTTAAAGCGACCCAGCACACTGGTATGGTCTACGTGCGGCCCGCCGCACACCTCCCGCGAAAACTGCCCGATCGAGTAAACCTTCACCTGCTCGCCGTACTTCTCGCCAAAGAAAGCCAGCGCGCCTGACGCGACCGCCTGCTCCAGCGGCATGATCGCCATCGTCACCGGCAGGTCGGCCTGGATCGCCGCATTGACCCGCTCCTCAACCTCCTGGAGCTGCGCCTCGCTCAGGCGCTCAGGCCAGGAAAAATCGAAACGCAGCCGTTCTGGGGTGATGTTAGAGCCCATTTGGTGCACGGCCGGCCCCAATACCTGGCGCAGGGCCGCCTGCAGCAGGTGGCTGGCCGTGTGCATGCGCGTGCTCGCCTCGGAGTGGTCCGCCAGCCCACCTTTGAACTTCTTTTCAGCGCTCTGGCGTGAAAGCGCCTGGTGAGCAGCATAACAGCGCTCAAAGCCCTCTTCATCTACGCGCAGTCCTTCTTCCTCCGCCAGCGCCGCCGTCAACGAGAGCGGCAGCCCATACGTTTCGTACAGATCAAACGCCTGCTCTCCCGAGATCAGGCTGGCTCCGCTATCCCGCAGCGTGCGGATCACCTTTTTCACCCGCGGCGCGTCCTCGGTCAGGATACGCCGGTAGCGCTGCTCCTCTTCATCCAGCAGCGTGATGATGCGTTCCCGCGCGCCGGCCACCCCCGGGTAAACCGGCGCAAACACCTCGACGACCTGTTCACCCAGCCGGGAACAAAAAGGCTCCTGCAAGCCCAGCTCGCGCCCGGCGTCGACCGCCCGGCGGATCAAGCGTCGCACCACATAACCGGCTTCCAGGTTCGATGGCGCCGCGCCATCTCCTATGGCCATCGCCGCTGCGCGCAGGTGATCCACCGCCACCCGGAACGGCCGCGTCGCCCGGGCGTAGGCCCTGCCCGACAGGCGCTCCAGGCGTTCCACCAGCGGCCGCAGCGTATCCACCTGGAACACATCCCCGCCAGCCCCGCCTCCCTCCAGCACAGCCAGCGCGGTTAGCATGCGCTCAACGCCCATGCCCGTGTCCACATTGGGGTGCGCCAGCCGGAGGTAATCGCCGCTCGCTGTCTTTTCGTAAGCCATGAAGACGTTGTTCCACACCTCCAGCCACCGGCCGCAGGCGCAGCCCGGGCGGCAGCCGGGGTGATCGGGCGCCCCGGTATCCACAAAGATCTCCGAATCAGGCCCGCACGGCCCGCTATGCCCGGCCGGCCCCCACCAGTTATCCGCCCTGGGCAGGAAAAAGATGCGTTCCTCCGGGATGCCCAGCCGCCGCCACACGCCAGCCGAAGCGTCATCCCGCGCCGCGGTCTCATCGCCGGCGAACACCGTCACCCCCAGCCGGCCCGGCGGCACCCCCAGCACCTTCACCAGGAACGTATAGCTCCACGCCAGCGACTCCTCCTTGAAATAATCCCCCAGGGACCAGTTGCCCAGCATTTCAAAGAAGGTCAGATGCGAAGCGTCCCCCACCTCCTCAATATCGTTGGTACGCAGGCACTTCTGCACATCCGTCAGCCGGCGACCCAACGGGTGGGCCTCGCCCAACAGGAACGGCACCAGCGGGTGCATTCCCGCGGTGGTGAACAAAACGGTCGGGTCGTTCTCCGGCAGCAGGGATGCTGACGGCAGCCGGCGGTGGCCCAGCTCCTCAAAATAGGACAGGTACGCCTCGCGCAGCTCATTCGCATTCATCGCTTGCTTCATCCTTTCTCATATCAAACACCCTGGGGATAAAAAAATCCCCAGCGCAGGCTGAGGACGAAAGACTCGTGGTACCACCTCATTTCGGCCGCTCCTTGCAGAGCGTCCCTTGGTGGCCAGGCGAACCTGGCCCTGCTCAATAACGGGAGCGCCCGGCGAGTTTTACTGGCCCACGCGTGGGGTGTTCTTCTCGCGCCTCCAGGGTGGCCAGCGCCGGATATCAGCGCCAGGTTTTCACCCTTTCACCTGGCTCTCTGGGCCGCTCTCCAGCGCCTGTTCCCTGTCACAGGCAATTTCTCTGATTATAGCTCTCCCCACCCCGGAAGGCAAGCGCCTTTCGCTTGTTTCACGTCATGGCGAAGAACATAGCGACGAACCAACCTGTTTCTCCCCGCTTTCTGTTAACAATTCTTAATTTCCTGTTCATCCAGCCCTATTATTAAAGAAGCCCCCTGAGCACAATCTAGAACTTGCGTTCTAAACAATCTCCACGTTTTTTCACCGGATATTTTAAGAAACGTATGCGCAATTAAGTCTTGCAATGTCATTCCGGTTGTGCTAGAATAATCACACATAGTACAGACAGGGGGAAACCTTGTTTCGCCCCCCACCAGTGGGGGTACCTTTTTCTATATAACGAAGCCTGGAATGGAGCATAGATGCGTTGTCCTTATTGCCAGAACGAAGAGTCAAGAGTCCTCGATACCAGCCACGACGCCCGTGGCGGCGTGCGTCGCCGGCGCGAGTGCGAGCGCTGCGGCCAGCGGTTCAGCACCTATGAACGGCCCATCCTGGCCACCCCCCTCATCGTCAAGCAGGATGGCACCCGCGAAGAGTTCGACCGCGAAAAACTCGGGCGCGGAATCCGTATAGCCTGCGCCAAACGGCCGGTTTCAGCCGCCGACATCGAGCACCTGATCGGTGAGATTGAGTCTTCGCTACAGCGCATGGGACGCGCCGAGGTTCCCTCGCGCGTGGTGGGAGACACGGTCATTAACGGTTTGAAGAACCTCGATCAGATCGCATACATCCGTTACGCTATTGTTTATCTTCACATGGACGACCTGCGTGAAATACGCCAGGAAATTGACCGATTATTGGAAGGATGAGGTATAGATTATGGACAAGACGAAAGCTACAAAACAGGCCCCCGCCAGTGCATCGAGTGCCAGCGCACCCCTGACCACCTCCCCCTTGCCTGCCAGCGCTCGCCCGGTCGTGCTGGCCGATAACGCCCGGCAGGTGCTGCTCAAGCGGTACGTGCGCCGCGGGCAGGATGGCAAGCCCATTGAAACCATCGAAGAGATGTTCTGGCGCGTGGCCCTCCACATCGCCCGGGTCGAAGCCACCTGGGACACCGACGTCCAGGCGCGCGCGCTGGAGTTTTACGACCTGTTGACCACCAAGCGCTTTTTCCCCAACTCGCCCACCTTCACCGGCGCCGGCACGCCCCTCGGCCAGCTCGCCGCCTGTTTTGTCCTGGCCATTTCGGATGATATGGGCCGCGACCCCAACGGCATCTTTAACACCCTGCGCAACGCCGCCCTCATCCAGCAGACCGGGGGCGGCAATGGCTTCTCCTTCTCCCGCCTGCGCCCCAAGGGCAGCCTGGTCAAGTCCTCGGCCGGGCAGGCCACCGGCCCGGTCGGCTTCCTCCGCGTCTACGACCACGCCTTCGGCGAAGTGGCCCAGGGCGGAACCCGCCGGGGCGCCAACATGGGCGTCCTGCGCGTCGATCATCCCGACATCGAGGACTTCATCGCCTGCAAGACCAACGAGAACCAGATCACCAACTTCAACATTTCCGTCGGCATGACCGATGCCTTTATGCGCGCCGTGGAAGCCGACGCCGATTGGGACCTGGTCTTCCCCGACGTGACCTCCCCCCTGTATAAAGGCTTCTACGGCACCCTCGAGCAGGCCGTCGATGCCGGCATTCCCCTCAAGGTTTTCAAGACGGTGCGCGCCAGGGAGCTGTTCGATCAAATCGTCGCCCAGGCGCACCACAACGGCGAGCCTGGCCTGCTCTTCCTCGATGCCGCCAATCGTGCTAACCCCGTCCCGCACCTTTACCAGCTCGAATCTACCAACCCCTGCGGGGAGCAATTCCTCGGACCGAACGAGAGCTGCTGCCTGGGCTCGGTGAACCTGGCCCAGCACTTCGGCCCGGACCATAGCGTCGATTGGGACCGGCTGCGCCAAAGCGTAGAACTCGCCACCATCTTCCTGGATGACGTGGTGGACGCCAATGGCTATGTCCCCGCTGTCCCTGAGCTGTCCGCCGCTGCCCACCGCGCACGCCGCATCGGGCTGGGCATCATGGGCCTGGCCGACCTGATGTACCACGCCGGCGTCCGCTACGGCTCGCCCGAAAGCCTGGAGTTCGCCTCGCAGGTGATGGAATTCATCCGTTACCACGCCATGCGCACCAGCGTTGATCTGGCCCGCCAGCGTGGCGCTTTCCCTGCCATCCAGGGCAGCATTTACGATCCCCAGGCCTTCACCTGGCAGCCGCCTGTCTCCATCGTGCCCTACACCCGCGATTGGGCCCGCCCGCCCGTCGATTGGAGCGCCATCGCCCAGGACATCCGCCAGTTTGGCATCCGCAACGCCGCCCAGACCACCATCGCGCCCACCGGCACCATCGCCACCGTCGCCTCCACCGAGGGCTACGGCTGCGAGCCGGTTTTCGCCCTGGCGTATACTCGCCACGTCAACGACAACGGCAAGGACCTCCAGCTCGCTTACGCCAGCCCCCTCTTTGAGGAAGCCCTGCTCAAGGCCGGCCTGGACGACGCTAGCCGCCAGGCCATCGTCGACCGCGTCATGACCAATGGCACCTGCCAGGATGTCCCCGGCCTGCCCCTCTCCTTGCAGGACGTCTTTGTCGTCTCAGGCGACATCACCGCCGAAGAACACGTGCGCATGCAGGCCGCCTTGCAGGCCTTTGTGGACAACAGCCTGTCCAAGACGATCAACTTCCCTGCCGGCGCCACCCTGGAAGATGTGGCCACTGCCTACCGGCTCGCCTGGCAGTTGGGCTGCAAAGGCATCACCGTCTACGTCACCGGATCGCGCGACAAGGT
Organism: Chloroflexota bacterium; assembly: GCA_021789855.1. GTDB lineage: Bacteria > Chloroflexota > Anaerolineae > Anaerolineales > Anaerolineaceae > JAJYIW01. The sequence goes on from JAJYIW010000003.1 coordinate 38,629, forward strand.
CGTCCTGGAGACCAAAGCCACCGCTGAGAAGAAGCAGGTTCAACCAAAATCGTCTGAAACTGCCGGACAGGAGGCCGAGGCTTCCGCCTCACGCGGAAGCAATGGCTACAAGCCGGCAGAAGGCCTCGGAGAGACCCAACCCGCCGCGCCAGAGAACGCCGCTTTGCAGCTTCCCATCTGGCACGAAGCAAAAAAACCCCGCCCGCGCTTCCTCCACGGCTACACCTGCTCGATCGAGACTCCCTTGGGTAAAGCCTTCATCACCATCAATGAGAATGGCGGTAACCAGCCCTTCGAAGTGTTCATCAATACCGCCAAGGCCGGCTCCGACACCGCCGCCGTCTCCGAAGCCATCGGCCGTCTCATCTCCCACATCCTGCGCCTGGCCTCGCCCGTCGAGCCGCGCGAGCGCCTTAAAGAAGTGGTGCGCCAGCTCTCCGGCATCGGCGGCGGGCGTTCCCTCGGCTTCGGCCCCAACCGCGTCCGCTCCCTGCCCGACGGCGTCGCCCACGCCCTCGACGAATACCTCCAGACCATCTCTGGCCTGGGCCTGGCGCCCGAAAAGCTCCTCCCCGCCGAGAGCCCTGCCGAGCCCGAAAGCATCCCGATCGCCGAACAGCCCTTCCTCAAGATCGGCGACCTCTGCCCCGAGTGCGGCCAGGCCGCCATGGTCAATGAAGAAGGCTGCCACAAGTGCTACGCCTGCGGCTACAGCGAGTGCTGAGAAAAAACCCAAGAAAGACCCCAGGGGTTTTGGAAACCCCTGGGGTCTGCGCTAAAACAATTTGATCAACCGTCTGGTCGTCCGGTGATAAACCCGGTTATACAGGGCCCGTTTAGGATTGGTGATCCATCCCATGCCCCGTGGCGCTCGTATTTTGCTCCGGATCATCCGTTTGATCGAGGTCCTGGCTGCAATGGATTTCCGCAAAGACGGCGTTCTGATTCCAAATTTCATCGTCATACCCCTTTCTGTTTAACCCAACAGCATTTCTACCACCTCACGTAATGTCGTATCTTCCCCCACGTTTCCAGGGAAGATAATATACGCCATGCCCGGAAATTTGCTCTCCGGCCCGGTCAGCCACACCGGGATGCCCGGGCGCACCTGCCCCAGCACGATGGCCCGCCGCACCCGCAGCGCTTTCACCCCCACGTCGCTGGAAGTGATCCCGCCCTTGGCGATGATAAAGCCTGGCCGCACCGCCAGCCCGCTGATCACCCCCGTGAGCGCGTCGGCAATTTCGACCGCAATCATCAATTGCCGTTCCTTATCCTCGGTATCCAGGTCCAGGCGTTCGCGCCGGGTGTAAACCACCGCACTGACCCCCCGTTGGAGCGCCGCCTCGGCCAGGCCAGTGACCCGCGCGGTCTCGCCTATCAATCCACCCTTCACCAGCGCCAGGTGCTGGTTGAACTCAATCAGCTCGATCGGGGAGCCGCAACGGCGCAGTTCCTCCAGCTGGCGGGTGGTGCGATTAACGTGCGAGCCAATGAGGACAACCCCCGCGCGCGGCTGCCCATCGCCCACCAGCTCGCGCCGGCTGAGCAACGGTCGCTCAGTCACGCCCCCCAGCACCCGCGGCAGCCCCGCCGCGCTGCGTAGAATGAAATGCTTTCCCCGTCTCAGCGCCCGCAACAAAGCGATGGCGAACACCTGGATATCGCAGGTATCGGCCGCATTGACGATGATCTTGTTGAAGTGCTCAACCGCCAGCAGTTGCGCCTCGATCGCGTCCACCGCCGTCGCGCGCAGGGCGTCCAGGGAGATCGATACCATGTCCCTGGCGCGATAGGCCCCGCCGGTTTTCTCTTCGACCCACTCCCCCAGGTGAGACGCCCGGTACCCGAAGGTCTTATCCCGGGCAAACTCCGTCTCGCCGGCAGGAACCAGCCGGCTGCCCTCCTTCACGTAATGGACATCATCCAGCGTGAAGCGGCCGCCCTCTTTGAAAAATGGGCAGATCACCTCGCCGTCGAAGGCAACCCCCGTCAGCGCTTCCAGCTCCTCTTTCAGGGTCTGCGTTTCGAGCGGGTAATGCCCGCGCAGGGTCGAATCGCTCCGGCTGATCAGCAGAAAGTCCTTCCCGCAACGGCGCGCCGCCGTCACGAGGTTCCGGGCGATCTCCCGATGCGCCTCGACCGTCTGCGCCTGGGTAAACCCGCGGGAATTGGTCAGCACAAAAAACAGCCGGTTGTCCTCGCCCAGCCCGTTAGCCAGCGTCTCCACCAGCCAGTCCGTGTACACCGAGACATCGTGGACAGTTTGCACCCCGGTGGGGTCGTCATCCAGCGCCACCATCTTCTGGCCCGCCCTGGCCAGCTCATCGGCCAGCAGCCGGTCAATCAACGCCTGGTCCGGCCTGGGGTACGTTTCGAGGATCGAAACATCCAATGGCTGGAGCGCGCCCATCTCAGGCCTCCTTCTCCTTTTCTTCATTTGGCTTGCTGACCGACACACCGGCCAGTTTTTCGAAGTACTGCACGATGCCGCTGTGATCGTCTTCCAGGTGGCCGTCCACTTTCAGCGCCAGCATCACCTCGAGCAACTGGCTGGTGAAGGGCAGCGGTACGTCCAGCGCGTGAGCCGTGGCCATCACGTTTTTAATGTCCTTCAGGTTAATAGAGAGCTTGCCGCCAGGCTTGAAATCGTGAGCTATCATCATGGGGGCCTTGGCGTCCAGCACGGCGCTGCCCGCCAGCCCGCCCCGAATGGCCTGGTACACCTTCTCCGGGTCAACCCCCGCCCGGGTAGCCAGCACCAGCGCCTCGGCGACCGCGACGATGTTCAAATTGACAATGATCTGGTTCGCCAGCTTGGCGATGCACCCGCTGCCGCAGGGGCCCACCCGTAGCGCAGACGCCCCCATCATGCGAAAATACGACTGGATACGTTCGAAGAGCTCGGCCTGCCCGCCCACCATAAAGGCTAGCGTCCCATCGATCGCCCGGGGCTCGCCCCCGCTGACCGGTGCATCCAGGAACCCCACCGCGTGCGCCGCCAGTTGCGTTTCGCAGGCCTGCGCCTCCCCCGGCGT
>JAJYIW010000141.1 GCA_021789855.1 Chloroflexota bacterium
ATAATGACCTCAATGATCTGCTGTCCCACTGTACGCACCGGGCTCATCGCCGTCATGGGCTCCTGAAAAACCATCGAGATAGAGTTTCCCCGGATATCCCGTATTTCGCGACCATTGGGATCGAGCCGGGTGATGTTGATCATCTCAGCGCTGGCGATCCCCTGGTCAGTCTGCTCTGGTCTATAAAAGAGGATCTCGCCCGATTCGATTTTACCCGGAGGAGGAACCAGGCGCATCATCGAATAGCCCGTGATGCTTTTACCGCAGCCGCTTTCCCCCACGATCCCCATGGTTTGCTTCTGTTTGATCGTCAGGTTAACGCCATCGACTGCATGGACAACACCCTCTGCCAGGTGGAAATACGTATGCAGATCTTTGACATCGATCAGAGGAGGATTTTCAGCCATAATATACCTGTCTATGTCACATAAGGATCGGCGGCATCGCGCAACCCATCGCCAAGGAAGTTGAACATCAACACGGCCAGAATCACAAAGGCGCAAGGCCAAAGCAGCCAGGGGAGTTGCGCGACCACCTGCAGGTTTTGGGCATCCTGGAGCATCACACCCCATGAAATGGTCGGCGCACGCAGCCCAATGCCGAGGAAGCTGAGCGCCGTTTCACCCAGGATCATCCCTGGGATCGCCAGGGTGAGTGAGACGATGATATAGCTGGCAAAACCGGGCAACATATAACGGGCAATGATCGATCCATCGCTCTCGCCATCCAACCGGGCAGACATCACATAGTCTTCTTCTCGTAAACTGAGCATTTTTCCGCGGACCGTACGAGCGAGAGTTGTCCAACCCAGGATCGATAAAATGATCGTCACATAAAAATAGGTCTTCAATTGAGGCCAGTCCTGGGGTAAGGCGGCGGCCAGGGACATCCACAGCGGGATAGTCGGCAAGGAAATGAGCACATCGATGAAACGCATGATGACCTCATCAAGAACCCCGCCAAAAAAGCCTGCTGTACCTCCCAGGATCAATCCCAGAATGAAGGACAGGAATATGCCGATCAGGCCAACCGTCAGGGAGATGCGCCCTCCAAAAAATATCCTCGAAAGCACATCATGGCCGATATTATCGCTTCCCAACAAAAAGACAGGCAATATTTTTCCTGCTTCGGCTTGAATGCCCCAGAGATGGATATCGCCAGGAATCAAGCCCCAGAGTTTATATTCATCGCCCCTGGCGAAAAGCTGGATGGGGTAACGTATAGACGTGTTTTCGGCGTATTGCGGAAGCAAAGTGATCGGATCGCGTGTCCTTTTAAGATCGTAAACGAACGGCAGGTGAAGATTCCCCTGGACATCTTGGATATGGATCTGGGAGGGTGCCATACCCGTAAAGTCTTTAAAGCGATGTTGAGGGTCGTATGGAGAGACAAATTCAGCGAAGATGGCGACGAAGTAAAAGATCCCCAATACCACCATCGCAATTTGAGCGAGCCTGTGCCTGCGGAACTTCCACCAAACCAGCTGCCATTGGCCGGCCCGGAAAAATGACTCATCTTTTATTGCGGCGGATGCCGGTTTGCGCCTCTTCCATAACTGCCATTTTCTGCGTGAGGGAATAGCCGCTATTTCGCTCATGATGACTCCAGCGCTCCAAAGCGAATACGGGGATCGTTAACCGCCAGGAGGAGGTCCGATATCAAACTGCCAACCGCAGTACAAAGACCAATAATTAGGATATAAGCCCCGGCTGTATACATATCCTGGTTGATCAGCGCCCGCCATAATACCGGGCCAGCGGTATCAAGATTCATGACAATTTCGACCACCGTGCCACCGGAGAAGAACCACACCAACAACCAGCCAAAGGTGCTGAGGATCGGGTTGATCGCAAGCCGCACCGGATACTCCAAAATGACTTTATATTCCGATAAGCCTTTAGCCCGCGCCACGGTCACATATTGTTTGCGTAATTCATCCAACATGGTTGCCCGCAGCGTACGAATTAATGTCGCTGTTCCGCCCAGGGCCAGGATGATCACTGGGAGCCAGATGTGTTTTAATAAATCCAGGAACTTGGCCCAGCTCATCGGCAATGGCATAAATTCCGGCGAGTACAAACCACCCACACTGATGCCAAGTTTTGCATAACAGATATACATCAGAACCAGGGCCAGGAGAAATCCAGGCGTTGCCAGGCCGATAAAACCCAGGAAAGTGAAAAAATAATCGGTGAACGAGTACTGCTTGACCGCCACAATGATTCCAACGGGTATCGCAAACCCCCAACACACCACAAAGGACAGGAAGGCGATAAAGAAGGTCATCCCCATTCGGCTTAAGAGAATGTCATTGACCGGCTGGCCCCACTGAAACGAATAGCCAAAGTCTAACTTGGTCACAATGTTCCACATCCACTTGAAGTATCGGATATACATGGGCTGGTCCAGGCCGTATGTGGCAGTCAAAAGTTTAATCTGGTCCTGGTTTACCTGCACACCGGAGGCTTCCAGGCGTTGGATTTGTGTCGTGAGAAAATCCCCCGGCGGCAACTGGATGATGATGAAAGCCAGGATTGAAATCAGGATCATTTGTGGGATCATCCGCAGTATGCGACCAATAATGTAACTTAGCATGGGGATCACCCTCCTTCCATCGAGATTCACCTCGTTTAACGTTATTGATTTGATATTCCGATAATATAAAGTGTATTCAAAGACGAGCAATGCTGGTTCTTGAATACACTATCTGCAAAAATTCGTTACTGGATGCGGTTCCCGATTTTCGATCCGCATCCAGTAACCATAGATTGATCAGGCGTCAGGCGCGCTTACCGCCGACATAGAAGAAGGCTTCGGGATGATAGGTGGAATCACCATAGGTATCCCAGCCGATGGTGGCCTTCGGTCGTGGCAGGTTCCTCATATTTTTATTGAAGATCAACGGGCATTTGCCCTCCAGGATCAAGCCAATCGACAAAGGTGTATCCGCCAGCCCATCAAAGATCTGCTGGCCGAACCCTACCCGTGCGTTTTCATCGACGGTTGAGGTCATTTGGGCAAACAGATCATAATACTTCTTTATTTGATCGGGCGGTTCAACCAGTCCAGCAGCCGTCTTATCAACCGCATTGTGCCATGCCGCCCATTTACTCGACGGTCCACCCTGGCCAGAGTCGGTGGGGATATACCAGCGCATTTCAAGCGGCAGGAGCAAATCGGTGCAGCGATCAGCATGCCAGACCGTGCATTGCACCTGGCCATTGGTCAGCCTCTGATCCAATAAAGATGTATCGACCTCTTTAACGGAAGCATCGATGCCAATATCCCTCCAGAAAGATGCGGCCATCTCGCATACTTTAGCGGTCAGGGGCCCGACGCGTAAACCAGCCTGTTCAATGAGGTAGCCCAAAGGCTTACCATCCTTACGCAGGCGGATGCCCTGGGCATTCTTTTTATCCAGGCCCATATCATCCAGCAATTTGTTGGCCTGTGCCTTGTCGAACGAAGCCCAGGCGGAGCCATACTTCTCCTTGTAATACTTGGAGGAGGGCATCGGGCTCAATTGGCCCATGCGAGCCGTGCCGTAGAGCAGGCTCTGGTTGATTTCGTCGCGGTCGATGGCCAGCGAAAGTGCCTTTACAAAGTTCGGGTGATTGACGATCTCCTCCATCGCGGTATCGCGTGTTTTGGCATCTTCTCCGAACAAGACATGTTGTGGGAAGAGCACATCGCGGTCGGTCATGCACGAAATATAATCGCCGACTCCAAAATTGCCCTTGGCCAGGTTTTGCTGGTAAAAGGGATAATCGGCAATGGTGACATCGTGCATGCCCAATGCATCCAGCTCGTTCTGGGCCAGCTTGAGCTTGGCGGCATCGGTAGTGGTCACGTAATCGAAACGCATATTGTCGATATAAGGCAATTGCTGGCCTTTCAGGTCGACCTTCCAATAGTAGGGGTTGCGCTCCATGATAAACAAGCCCGACCCTGGCATATCCTTAAGAACCCAGGGCGACAGGGTTGGGTAGGGGATAGTTTTCATCCAGTCCGGCATCTGCCAGTAACCCAGGCCCCATTGGCTGGGCCCGCAGCGCTGGTTGTACAACTGCACCCACGTATCGAGCTTGGCATCCTTGACCATCTGATCCAGCTTAGCTGCATCCACATACTTTTTGTGGAACTGCTTATAATAGTGGGACGGCCCCAGGATGCCGGGCCAGTTGCCAATCTCCCAACGAGTCAAATGGGCCAGCAAGGTGCCAAAGGACGCCGAATAGGTGAGTTTGAAGGTGAAGTCATCGATGACATCCAATTTGGCGGGATGGCTGTTATCCTTCCCATCGAAGCGGATTTGCCACATGGGGCTGGCATTGAGCTCGGTGTTGAACCATACATCTTCGACAAAGAAGCGCACGTCCTCGGTGGTCACAGGCTGACCATCAGACCACTTCATGCCCTTGCGCAGCTTAAAAGTGAAAGTGGTACCATCCGGGCTTGCTTCCCAGCTCTCAAAGATATTCGGCACAATGGTACGCAGGTCGATGTCAGAATAGTGCAGCATGCGCTCGGCGTTCCAGTCATAGTTGCTGACGCACCAGACCGGGTCAAAGTGAATCATCCGGACTTCTCCACCGTAGACGCCGATTTCATCGCGCCCACCAACCACCATTGGATTGACAGGTAAACGTTGATCGACCGGAGGCAGTTTGCCTGATTTAACTGCGTCAGCAAGCAAGGGTGGCTCGGTTTGTACGCTGCTCGCTTCAACCGTGATGATTTTCTGTACCTCAACGGTTTGTTGAACGACTGAAGTTTCCTTGACTACGACAGGGGTCTGTGTCGTAACAGGTTGTTGAGTACCTTGTTTCTGACCTGTGCAGGCCGCAGCGATAGCCCCAACTACCGCGACGGACGATACTTTCAGAAACTCTCGTCTCATGAACTTTCGGGACATAGTCTCCTCCTTAATTTTGAACAGGTGAAAATAGTGTGGAATAGCTTGGTAGATTAAACCAATTCTGGATCACTCTTAAAGCTAGCATCCAGAGCCGTTTAATGCTTCTATTTTTAGGACATATTGTTGGATTTTTAGGACATATCACCCCTCTCTTCCGCATGACTCAAATCCAACCGCAAAAGACGATCTCCAAATTGGATCTCCATTTGGGTTGATGGGAAATCTGCAGTGCCGAAAAGGCTGTCATAATGCTTTTCACTCTCCAACATTAATTCCTTACCATCTAATAAAAATGGGCCTACCCAATCGAAGGATATTTCTTCTCCGCGGATAGTTTCGAGCTGCACAGACGAGTCCCCAAATATCAACTTTTTTGTCAGGATTTCTTCCTGGAAATTGGTGAAGTCTTTATCGATCAAGGCTCTGCCCATCTGGCATATCCAGATCGTGTGAGGCCCGGGTGAACGCAATTCCCGGAAGGCTTCTTGTCCTCGCCCAACAAGGCGTATCCCTGTAGAGGCCGTCAATGCCAGGTATCCATTGCCCTTGCAAGCGAAGGCCCAGTTATCACGAACCACATACTCATCGAATGTGAAAGTTGGAAAATAGGCATGGGTAAAACCCATCCAATCGTCTTCCGGTAGGCGGTAAATCGCAACCAGGGTGTCTTTCCACTGGACTACCCGGGGTAGCGTCTTGTTTCCCAACCAATAATTTGTGGGAAGCGCATCCTTTCGTGAAGAATTGGCTGGATGATTGACGAAAGCTGTTGCACCGGGCCCCAGGGTAGCTTGCCAGATATGCTCTGATTGGCCTGGCTGTCCAGGGAAATAATCTTGGGCACTCGATAGGAGCCCATCTGGCGATCGAAAAGTACTGATATTGACCGTTCTCAACCCTTCTGGCGAATGTACCGCGTGCTTCTCACGGCTCCATAAAGCCTCAGGGGTTGCCAATGCGATGTCGAGAAGAATTAACGGTAGTTCATATTCCTTTGTGCAGGCCAGGCTGACAGGCGCAGCCAGGTGCTGGTTATAGATACCCTGGCCCCACATCAGTTTTGAGACCCCTGATGTTTCCTGGAGATAACCGCCGCGAACGGCGGTTAATGTCGATTGTCCACTACTCGCCCCAAAGACTCCCCCGAAAGAATTTAATGCCAGGGCGTAGAAAATTTTATCCATGACGACGGCGGCCATTTCGACCACTTCTTGACTGGCAGCAAAATCAACCAACAAGGAAAGGGCAATCAGGCTCCTGGCAAAAACCCGATCCGAATTCCAGGCGGTAAATCCAAAGGATGCTTTCCTTTGCAGCCAGTTAATGGCAAGCTTTTCACCATGTTTTCGATGCCACCTGCCGGTTTCTCCATTATTGATAAAAACCAGCTCGGGGTACCGTTGCCCTGCCAAAATTTCACAGGCATGGAACAGGATTTGATCACCCTCCCCGGTAAACTCCATGGCGTCATGCCCGGGCTCATCGATCCAATACCGGTATCCCAGGATGCAGCCTTTAAATTCCTTGTTCAATCCTTTGGGAAAACTTGGGTGGCTGCCAAAATTATGCAGCATCCTGAATAAGCCTGCCAATAACTCGATGCTGCCCGTTTCCCTCCGATTAACCCTGGTTTGGGTATCGCGGATGGTGGCAAGTTCAATCGATTGCCAATTGCCTAATGCCATTTGTGAAATTTCAGAAAAAATATGACCTTTCATCCTCGCAGCATGTTGCCAGGCTTCCTGGCGCCGGGCCTGGAACGTGTTATACGTTGAGGTTGAGAATGGATTATCTCCGATCACCCAGAATGGAATTTCTTTTGTGACCCGGATATCTCGTTCGTAATATTCCCAGCTCCGCGGCATAAAAAACGCCCGATAAGGGCCGGTGTTTAATTGGCTTGCGTGATTCAAGAACAGAACATCACCCGGATCTCCGTTTACTTCGGCCTGGGCATAAGTCATTCCGTTTAAAGCATCCAGGCGTACATCAGAGAAAACAGGTTTTTCCAGGTCAGCCGGCCAGTGAACTTCAACCTCATCGTCTCGTGTAAATACATCCTGGCTTACGTAGGGCGTCTTAAAGGATTCTTCTAATTCGTTACGGCGAGAGATGGCCTGGATCAAGGTGGGTATTTCGACATGTACCCCCCCAATGGGAACCCGAGCCTCATTTGTTGATGAACCGTTCGATTGGCAAACTCTTAATGCCATCATATCCGGGCAGTCTCCACTGGCTATATTTTCAAACCGGATAAGGACTTTGTTTAAACCAGAAACAAGCGGGGTATTAAATTCGACGCTTTTGGGATAAGGAGCTTGAAGGTGCTCGTGACGGTGTATGTGCTTGCCATTTAGCCAGAGGTCGGCCGGACCGTGGGTGGTCAGGATTAAAATAGCCTCTTGCTGGCCGTCCGAGACCAGCTCAGTAAAGGCCCAGGAACGCAAATAGGCAAGTTGGCGATAGCTTGCTGAATAGTCGACGAAATGATCGTCCTGGCAGTCAAGATACGACCATGAACCCTGGTAATCGCCAATGGTGAAACGACCTTCAGATAAGGGGCCACACTCGACAGGATCCTTAGTGATTCCGGATCTCTTTTGATGGTGCTTGCTAATGATTTGAGCAGGAAGATCGTTACCATTTTTTACCTCCAGGTTAGGGATCGGAATCACTTGAGGGCCAGCTACCAGCCATTGATGGACATATCCTTGCTGTAGTTCGTACGTTAGTTGAGTAATCTCCATCCAAAACCTCTTTAATATTCTGGGATTTAATCCAGGTGTTTTACCTGTTCTACACCTCTTGGGAATACCTTTTTGAGCCTGCCGAACCTGACCAGGACAATACCTAAAATCAGCTCAATCAGGATAATCACGAGTCGCAACCACCCGACTACAGCCACCCCCAGGATCAGCGTCAAGATGAAGTCCACTCCAAAAATTGCCAGGATTATCGGGCCGGTAGCCTTCGCGAAACGTCTGATCAGTTCGCCTTTTGCCACACCATTTCTGAAATAAGGTTCAAGAAAGATAATAAGGCCGAACCATAAAAACCCCAGGGCGATACTAAGGATCCTGTCAAATAACCCCGCTCGATTGGCGCGAGTAGGCGACCCATAGATATAATATTGGCTGAAAATAGTCAGCCAGGTATTGCGACAGATAAATACCAACCAGACGCTAAAAAGTGCGTCAACCAGCCAAAGCAGGTAAGCCGCCACAACCTTAAGCGCTTTCATCTTCATATCCCTTCTCGGCGCCGGAGCGTTTTACCTTCAAGACTGATTCTCCTCTGAATGAATTCCGAGCCGATCAAGGGCCGCTTTAAAATCTTCGTAAAGAACAGGTTCTCTCAGGTAAATATCTCTTTGATAGTCAGGGCCGTCGAAATCCATATCATCGTCTCTCCACGAACATAACACCACCGGGATAAAGGTTGTCTGTTCGTCGGATTTAAGCGCCCGCAGCACCGACCAGCCAAAGGAACCAGGGTGATCAACTTCCAGTAAAATGACAGCGGGTTTTTCGCGGCGAGCGAGCTCGATGGCGCCTTCACCGTGGGGCGAAAAAATGATCTGGTGAGCGCTTTGCCGAATATATCGCCGCATCAGATAACAAAAATTGGGATCATCCCCGATCATCATAATCGTGGCACCGGAATTTCGGCCCATTCTAACCTCTTGATTAAAGGTCTCGATCCACCAACCCTTTTTATAAATCTACCCGGTAAACCTGGCTTATGCTTCCACTTTTAGGACGAACATTAGCATTTATAGGACATTTCGGACAATTTATACTCTCCCAGGGAATCAAAAAATCCCCGGAAAGCGAGGATTTTTTTAACCGGACTTATTTAAAAACCAGCCGTCTTATTTATCTCCGTAAATATTCACGGGGGGCAATGCCCACTTCCTCTTTGAATACACGAGTGAAATAACCACTGCTTGAAAATCCCACTTCCATGGCCACTTCGGT
>JAJYIW010000142.1 GCA_021789855.1 Chloroflexota bacterium
CCGGATGTTACCCTCCATCTTTACCACCAGGAAAATTATTTCACCCTCCAATCCAACCGGCCTGACCTGCCGGTGAGCGCGATCATCTCCGAATTTCAGCTTGACCCGCTCAAAGATTACATCGCGCGTAACGAGCGGTTGCAAGATGCCATTCGCGCCGGGCGTTTCATCGAGGACGTGACCCCGCCCTATGCCGACAGGGCTCAATGGTGAAATTCAGTGGTTAAAAGCGCCAATTTGGTTTGATCAATCTCCCAATATAAAACGTTGTATCTATAGAAGCAGCATTCCGCGGAAAATGCACTTAATTTACCCAAGGAGGTGTCTTTTTGGTCTTTGATCCTGCCGGAGGTAGCTCTGATCCTTTGCCTTCCTCCGAAGACCTGACGGTTACGGCGTTGTTCACCACCTATGAGCCGGCGTTGCGCGCCTATACCCGGAGCCTGGCGCAGGATGATGACCTGGCAGATGACCTGGTTCAAGATGCGTTCATCAAAGCGATGGGCAACCTGCACGTGCTGAGGCTCTTGAATCCCTACCAGCGGCGAGCCTGGCTGTACAAAGTGGTGAAGAACGCCTTCATCGATGAACAGCGCCGGCGGACGCGTCGCCAGGCGCTGTTGGCGCAGATGGCATTGGATAGCGAGGCGGATTATACATTGGCCGCGGTCGTAGCCCAGGTGCGCCTGTCCGGCCGGATCCCGGAGCATTACCGCAGCCTGTTGGAAAAGCGCTACCTCCAGGGTATGACCAGCCTGGAGATTGCCCAGGAGATGGCCATTCCGGATGCTACGGTGCGCTCGCGCCTCAGGTTTGCGGTCAAATGGCTGCGTAGCCACCAGGACGAGATTTTTTGACGGCCCAAACGGCTCCTACCAGAATCAATGGCAGAAGCTGTTCGTCCTGTGTGAGCCAGGCAAGATGAGCAACCGTCGTTGCTTCGCTTTCGAGAATAGGCTTCATAACAACCGACATTGCGAGCGAAGCGAAGCAATCTGGCTGTGCATGCCAATGGCTTCGGCCTAAAGAATGGGTCTCGCAGTGACAGATCGATCAAATAAGGAGATAAAAAATGGGTACAACAGCAATGAAATTCGGAAATGTCAATATCTTAGATTTGCAAAACGCGACCGAGGAGTCCATCGACGGGGTTGAGTCGATGGGAAATGTCAACCTCATTTTTCACAACCGCGCTACGGCTGGCCTGATCAAGCACATCAAAATCGGCAATATCAACCGCATGCTTGAGATGCCGGAAAAGGTCAAAATCCTCCAACGCCAGGGGCAGGTGGTCATCAACAAGGACTTTTTTACTACCTTGAATGAGCCGACGGTTCTGGTTGTCATGGGCCAGTTAATCATCGAATCCGGCGTGACCCCCGAAGTGGTGGGTGAATCATTCAAAGGGCTGATTGTGATGGGGCAGGCGTTGTACCCGGAGGCCATGGCTGGCGTGATCGAGAGCCACACGCTGGTGTTGTTAGGCCAGGGGAACGCTTACCCGGCATTGAAGACCTTCGTCCAGGGAAAACTGGTGATGAGCCAGGCTTACCTCAACGGGCTGGCGGATCAATCGGAAATCATTGTGGTGGGTGATTTGACCCTTCCCAAGGTGGTCGATGACCAGCAATTGCGCAGGAAGCTGGCAAAACTGTTTGTCGTGGGTGACCTTATATGCCACGAGGAAAATGTCGCTGCGATCCAGGCTGCTTTAGTGAAGGAAGCTAAAGCATTGGAGATTGTCCCTGCCGGTTTTGAGCTGGTAGAACAACCCCTGAGCCTGGATAATGATATGTTGGATGCTCTTCCCTCGAAGAATTTGTATTGTAAACAACGGGTGATATTTGGCGGTGATGTGACCGTCGAAAATTTGGAGAGCCGGCTCGGTCGCCTGGTCTGCTGCGGCCTGTTAATTGCCCCGGCGGGATTAAAACCTGTTCTGGCGAAGCGGGTCAACCTGTTTGAGACCCAGGCTATCTTCTATATGGGAAAGCTGTTGCTGGCGGAAAATGAAGACACGTTGGGTGCAGCCAGGCTGGAGGCTATGAAGGAGCCGTTCACGCTGGTGGTATCAGGTGAATTATCTATCCAGCCCGATGCGCCTCTTGATGATCTCGACCGGCTGGTGCTCAAAGCTCACAACTTCGGCCAAATCAGAGGCAGCGCAGCCCAAATTGCGCTTCTGCAAAATCGCCTGGGCATCCAGAAAGGCGAGCTGCTCATCGATAAACCGCACGAGGATGAAAACGAGGAAGAGAATAAACCGGGCGTGATTGGCAACGTCAATTACCTGGCGCTGTAAACCGATCGCGTTTGTATCCGCGGGCTGCCGCTCGCGGATACCCACCCCTCTGGTTCATATCACGTGCAGCCCGCTCCTTTTAGCCAGCAGCTCAGCTTTATGCAGCAGGTAGCGCGAGATCAAGGTAAAGATAATCGCCATCGCGATGAGAATGGTCCATTCGGTGGGTACCGGCAAGATGGGCTTCCAAATGCCAGCAAAACTGTAATAACGGATCAGGTCGTAGCCCCAGGTGAAGGGCAGGACATAGGCCAGGTATTGCAGCGCCTGGGGAAAAGTGCTGACAGGTAAGTAAGCGCCGGCTAAAAACTCAAATAAAATTCCCAACACCGATGCCACCGAGCCGACCTGGCGCCAGATCAGCGCCAATAATGCGACCATGATGCCCATGGCGGTTAACGCGGTCAACACCGTGACGCAGGCCAGCAAGATCAACAGCAGGCTTGCCAGCGCAACGCGAGTGACCACCACCAGGAGAAAAAAGATGGGCAGGAAGACCACCAGGCTGGTGGTGACCTCGGATAACACGGTGCCCACGTAATAGGCATACCGGGAGGAAGGGTTGCTGTAGAGGTACTCGAGTGTGCCATTGTAAAGGTCGGTGGTTACTGCGTTAATCGGCCCCCACAGGGTGGAACGGGTGAAAATGAACAGGATCAGCGAGCCGAGGAAAAAGATAAACAAATTCTTTCCGGACAGGGTGATGCCGGCGGTCTGCGAACCGCTGAGCGCCACGGCATTAGACATCAAGAAGAAGAAAGCTGCCCGTACGGCCATCTCAACGAACGTTCCCGCCAGGTTGGGCAGGTAACGGAAGGATATCTGCAAATTTTTGATCAGCGTCGCGCCGGCGGTTGAAAAGGGGCTTGTGGGCCGGGAAAGGGTATGCGGGCCGGAGTAAGGCGCGGAGGGTTGGGTGAGCCGAGTGTTCATCGTTTGTCTCTCCTCTCTGGCTTATTGATCGAACCGTTCGGTGAGAGCGCCGGCGTAATGGAGGAAAGCGTCTTCGAGGGAGACCGAATGGTGGCGAAAACCGGTCTGGACGTGATCTTCCCGCAGGGTGTGAATGATGGCTTCGGCGCCTTCCATGGTATCGCTGACGCCGAAGGAGATCCACCCAGCTTCGCGTTCCATAGTGAACAGCACTGGCTTAAGCTCCAACAGTTTCTGATAGGTAGCAGGTGGCAGGTCGGCTTTCTCCAATTCAACGAACTCAGTCGCGCCCAGGCTATTCTTCAGCGATGCAGGCGTGCCGGTGGTGGGGATGGATCCCCGCTGGATCAACGCCACCCGGTGTGCCATTTCGTCTACCTCGGTCAGCACATGGGAGGTCAGGAGCAAGGCTTTTTTCTCCTGGATCACCGTGTTTTTCAGGAAAGCGCGGATTTTCCGCGCGATGATAGGGTCGAGCCCTTTGGTCGGCTCATCCAGGTAGATCAGCGGTGGGTCATGCAGGAAAGCCCGCATGATCACCACCGCTTGTTTTTGCCCGCCAGAAAGCGTGACGAAGGGTTTGTCCAGGCTACTGTTGAAATCAAAAGAGGTGGTGAGCTTCTCGATCTGCTGTTCTATCTGTGCCTGGCTCATCCCACGCAGGCGGCCAAAATAGACCAGGTTTTCGCGGGCGGTCAGGCGGGCGTAAGCTGAACGTTCTGTGTCCTGCCCCACGTAGCCAAACAGGTGGCGGATTTCTTCGGGGTGCTGATCCAGGTCGTATCCCAGGATGTCCACCTTCCCACCATCTTTGACCAACAGGGTAGCCAGGATTTTGATAAACGTGGTTTTACCGGCCCCATTCGGGCCAAGCAACGCCAGGATTTCCCCTTCTTGCAGTTCTAGTGAGGCATCTTCTACTGCTATGGCGCGGCCATAGGATTTATGGACGTGCTCTGCGATCAGGTATGGGGTCATGAGTCACCTTCGTTGGTTTTATCCACTCTATCATACTTGATATCGGCAAAGAATGTCATCCCCCAGGCGAATCAGTTATAATTGATCCGTTACGATCCTCGTTATATGCCAGATATGACCAATCCTATCTTGGGCTGCCTCCACGGAATGGCTGGAGTCGATCATGGATCTTGCCCAAAACAATACCGGCGAACCAAGTGAGCCTTTCCGGTTGTTGCGAACCAAGCTGTTTGTGCCCAGGGTTCATCCTGACCAGGTTGCCCGGCCCGACCTGGTGGCGCGCCTGAACGAAGGGCTGGGCCGAAAATCAACCCTGGTCACTGCACCGGCCGGTTTTGGTAAATCGGCCCTGCTGAGTTCCTGGGCTTTATCTTTGGCGCTGCCGGTGTCGTGGGTGTCGCGCCTATTTTTAATGTCCTGGATGCCAGCAACCGCACCCAGGCGATCAAACGAAGCCGCGAGATGGGCTTGTTGAAAGACTAAGGCAACCCTCACCTTAAAGGATGATCTTTTTAAAGGCCAGGTGGATTCCCACTATCGGGTGAAGACAGGCTAATCCGGCGTGCTTACAATGGAGGGTAATAACAACTGGAAGGCTGAAGTCGTAATCAGGAGAACACAATGGCAGAATCAATGGTAACCGTCCAAAATTTATCTAAATCTTACGGAGATTTTTCCGCCGTCCGATCGATCAGCTTTGATCTCAGGCGGGGAGAAATATTCGGCCTTCTGGGCCCTAATGGCGCCGGGAAAACCACGACGCTGGAGTGCCTGGAAGGTATCCGCCGGGCCGACGCGGGATCATTATCGATCCTGGGCGTCGATCCTGGAAAAGACCCGCTCAAGCTCCGGAACCTCATCGGGGTGCAGTTACAGACCTCTGGCTTACCGCCCGAGATGACCGTGGACGAAGCGTTAAAACTCTTTAGCGCTTACCACGGCGTCGCGCCGCGCTTTGACCTGTTGGACAGGCTGGGCCTTAAGGAGAAGCGCAAGGCTCAATACCGCTCGCTGTCGGTAGGCCTCCAGAGGCGCCTGACCCTGGCGCTGGCCATCGCGCACCACCCACCGGTCCTTTTTCTGGATGAACCCACCGCCGGCCTGGATGTCGGTTCCCGCGTTGAACTGCATACGTTGATGGAAGAGCTGAAGGAACAGGGTGTGTCCATCTTACTGGCGACCCATGACATGGCCGAGGCAGAGAAGCTGTCCGATCGGGTGGCCATCTTGCTGGGTGGAAAAATCGTGACCACCGGCATCCCCAGGGAGATCACCGCGACCGGGTCTGGGCTGACCAAGGTTTCGGTCAGCACCGAGCAATCGATCTTGCTCCATAGTCCTGTTGCCCTTCCTGGCGTACAACAGCAAAACCAAAAAGAAGATTACGCGATTTATTTCACCACCGATCCAGGCGCGACGGTCAGCAGCTTGCTGGAAACCATTAAGCAAAAAGAAGATAAGCTGATTGACCTGCGAGTCGAACGCCCGAGCCTGGAAGAAAGATTCCTGGAGATCACCCAGAATGGAGAAAAAGCATGACCGCCTTTGTTTATCATTTCACCTATGAATTCAAAAAGGGGATTCGCAACCCGTCCTTGTTGTTGATGAACTACCTGTTTCCCATCGGATTCTATCTATTTATGGGTGCGATTTTCACCCAGATTTACCCCGGTTTTAACCTGGTGATTATCCCGGCCATGATCACCCTGACGATCATGACGAACACCATCCTGGGGATGCCCGGCCCGCTGGTGGAAGCCCGCGAGGAAGGTATTTTCCGCAGTTATAAAATCAATGGCATTCCGGCCGGATCGATCCTTTCGATCCCCGCTATCGCCACGGTCATCCATGCTTTGATTGCCTCGCTCCTGGTTGCCTTAACTGCCGGCCCGCTATTCAAGGGCGTGGCTCCTTCCCAATGGGGCAACCTGGCCGTGGTCGCTCTGGTCACGGCCTTCACATACAGCGGTTTAGGAACTTTGATCGGCGTCGTGGCTGCCAACTCCCGTGGAACCGTGTTATGGTCCCAATTGATCTTCTTGCCTTCGATGCTCATCAGTGGCATGGTTATGCCATTAAGCACGCTGCCGGCATCCGTGAGACCCTTTTCATTCCTGCTGCCCACCAGTTACAGCATGCAGGCCTTCAGTGGCCTGGCTTACCAGCAGGATACCTTGATCAACCCCTGGACCGCGTTGATGATCCTGGGCGTTACCGGACTGGTAGCTTATGTCCTGGCCGGTTACCTGTTCAACTGGGACAGCCGGAATAATGCCAGGCGCGGCCACCCTCTCCTGGGCTTGCTCGTCCTGGTCCCCATGCTCACCGGCATGTTGATCAAGTAAACCTGGATGTGAGGTCAGGATCCCACAATAAGATCAGACAGGGTAGCCTGTGGCACACAGGCTATCCTGGTCTTTTTGTGACGGCTGCGCAGACCGGAACGCGGCTAAAGACATTAAATATCCGCTCAGCGACCAGTCGTTTGCTTCAGGTCTTCGGGATATCGATCCCCTACGACCGTGATCTTTGAAATCGCGTTGTTGATCTCCAATAGATCGTCGGGTGTGAGTTCGATGGTGAGTGCGCCGATATTCTCATCCAGCCGCTCGAGCTTCCGGCTGCCCGGGATGGGAACAATCCACGGCTTCTGAGCCAGCAGCCAGGCGAGAGCGATCTGAGCTGGTGTCGCTCCCTTCTTTTTCCCGATTGTGGCCAGTAAATCAACCACCACCACGTTGGCTTTCCGCGCCTCCGGCGTATAGCGAGGTAAGCGGTTGCGGATGTCGGTAGTGTCGAAGATCGTGTTTTCGTCGACCTTTCCGGTGAGGAAGCCCCTGCCCAACGGGCTGTATGGCACAAAGCCGATCCCGAGTTCCTCGCAGGTCGGCAACACTTCGTCCTCAACGGTTCGCCACCACAGCGAATATTCGCTCTGTATGGCGGCGACTGGCTGGACTGAGTGGGCGCGGCGGATGGTTTGCGCCCCTGCTTCGGAAAGGCCGAAGTGCTTCACCTTTCCCGCCTGGATCAGTGCCTTCACCGCGCCTGCCACATCTTCGATGGGCACATTCGGATCACCACGGTGCTGGTAGAACAGGTCGATGGCGTCCACCCTGAGCCGCTTGAGCGAGGCTTCAGCCACCTCTTTGATATGCTCTGGCCGGCTATTCTGACCTGAAGAGCCATGACTTCCGTCAGCATTGATGTCGTGACCGAACTTGGTGCCGATCACCACTTTCCCGCGGAAAGGAGCCAGTGCTTCACCAACAAGTTCTTCGTTGGTGAATGGACCATAAACTTCGGCCGTATCGAAGAAAGTGATGCCACGATCAACCGCGGCATGAAGAAAATTGATCATCTCCTGCTTATCGGGAACCGGATTGACATTATACGACATCCGCATGCAACCGAGCCCAAGCGCCGAGACTTCCAAACCGCTGTTTCCAAGTTTCCTTGTTTGCATTTTTTACTCTCTTCTTTGAGTTGAGTGTCAGAATGATTTTACTTCGCGTTGGCTCCGCAGACCAAACACATATAAACGAAAATTTCCGTTTCTATTGCCTGTTGGGTGATTTAGCCAGAATGGTTATGTTATGGCTAATCATCACATGCCTGTTGTTTTGATTATATACTCGCTATTGTCAAAGCGATCAACCGTGGTGTAAACAAATGGGGTAAACCCACAGGCCTGGCGTTACACGACTCTCGAAGCAAACGACCACCGGCTGAAGGATGTAAACTGGTAGAATGATATTAAAACCCCTTGACATTAACGTAACGTCATAGTTTATACTGGTGGCATGTTCACGGTAAAACAGCTTTCTAAACTGGCGGGGATTACCCCGCGCACGCTGCATTATTATGACGAGATCGGCCTGCTCAAGCCGTCCCAGATTGGCGATAACGGCTATCGCTATTATGGGGAGGAGTCCCTGCTGCGTTTGCAGCAAATTTTGCTGTATCGCGAGCTGGATATGCCGCTCGAATCGATCAAAGGGATCATGGGACGCCATGATTTCGACGTGCTGCGCGCCCTGGAGAGCCACAAGGAAGAGCTGCGCAAACGGATCAAGCGCATGGAACGCCTGATCACCACCGTGGACATGACTATTTTAAATCTAAAAGGAAAAAACCAGATGAGCACCCAACAACTCTTCGAACCCTTCAGCGATGAACAGCAGGCCGCATACGAAAAAGAGGCCATGCAGATGTACGATCCGGAGGTAGTAAAGGCATCCAATAAAAAGTGGAAGAGTTTCACCGCCGCTGAAAAGCAAAAGATTTTGGATGAAGGCAATGCGATCTACGCAGACATCCTGGCGGCAATCCCTAAAGGCCCCGCTTCGAGCGAGGCGCAGGCCGGCGTGGAGCGCTGGCGCCAACACATGGCCTATTTCTGGACCCCCAACGACGAGGCGTTGTTAGGATTGGCCAACCTGTACAACGACGACCCGCGCTTCAAGGCCAACTTCGACAAAATCGATCCGCGCCTGGCGGAGTTCATGCGTGAGGCGGTAAAAATATACGTAGAGGCCATTAAGAAATAAAAAAGGATGATTCAAAGCAATCACGACAGAAACAGGCACACTCCGGAATCACCAACCCGGTATATAATATTCACCCCAGAGGTGAAAATTACCGAATTTGGGTGTTGGCGGCTGCGAAGCAGCCGCCAACAC
>JAJYIW010000004.1 GCA_021789855.1 Chloroflexota bacterium
CAGCCCCATCATCTGCGACACCTTCGTGATCGCCGCTGTCAAGGTCGTCTTCCCGTGATCGATGTGTCCCATCGTCCCTACGTTCAGATGCGGCTTCGACCGGTCAAATTTCTGCTTCGCCATAAATCTATCTCCTTAAGTGCATATTACAATGATCAACTCGGCACCTAGAGCCCTCAATGGGATTCGAACCCATGACCCCGTTCTTACCAAGAACGTGCTCTACCAGCTGAGCTATGAGGGCTTGCCGACATAAATAATGTTCTGCCTATTCAAAACAGAACATTGTGGACGGTGAAGGATTCGAACCTCCGAAGGCGTGTCGCCAACTGATTTACAGTCAGTCCCCGTTGGCCACTTGGGTAACCGTCCATAATTCTATGTGGAGCAACAACGTTGCCTGCTCGAGATCGGGAGCATACTCGTTCCAGCCAGGCATCCCGATCGCCAACCGGCAACGTGAGCCGACGATGGGAATCGAACCCATAACCTACCACTTACAAGGCGGTTGCTCTGCCGATTGAGCTACGTCGGCGCCCTTATAGATGATAAGGTGCGGCCTTAACCTGCCAGATTATACCAAAGGCCTACCGCTTCGGCAAGGCCTGGCATCGATCCGGCGCGGGAAGGGAGTTTATCAGAAGAATGTTAAAGAGTCAAGGATATCCATTCGCTTCCAGCGCGGAAGCATTACCCTGGGCTTAAAACGAGGCCAAATGCCCTATTGACTTAATAGAACAATTGTTCTATAATGCTGATATCACTCTTCACTGCTGATTTTACCAAATAAATTGGTTATTTACGGAGGTCATTCACAATGAATATCACAGGAACACGTCAAGGCCTGGGCTTAAACCTGGGCAAGTTATTCAACGGTATTCGCATCCAGCGAGGCATGCTCTTTGGTATAATCATTTTAGCTGCTCTGGTGGCATTCGAGTCCTTTAACTTCAGCACGACTGAATATGCCCTTGGCGATGTGCTGGGCAAGCTGAGCTTTGCAGGTGTAAGCTGGGCTACCATCCTCTCAATCGCTTTTTGTGGGATCGATTTTGCTGGCATCGCTCGCCTTTTTACCCCAGAACAAAAACTGAGCGAGCCCAATGAAGCCTGGTACCTGTTTGGCGCGTGGTTGCTGGCTGCCACCATGAATGCTATCCTCACCTGGTGGGGCGTTTCTATGGCCATCGTCAACCACTCCTTGCAAAGCAGCGCGGTCATTGATCCGGGCACACTGCTGAAGGTGGTTCCGGTATTTGTCGCCGTGATGGTATGGCTGATTCGCATCCTGATCATTGGCTCCCTTTCGTATGCAGGCGATCGCCTCTTCTCACAAGGCGAACGCCCACGAACGGCCGGCATGCATCAAAATGCAGTTCGCTCGCTCAATGCGGTTTCAAGCCCATCCACAGTGGCTTTTTCCGCCACCCAAAGCGCTACCCAAGGGTCCTTACGCCCGGCCCCCAAGCCCATCCAACAAAGCTTCAACCGCGCCGAACCCGGCTATGGCCGGCCCGAGCCTACTTATCATAATGTTTCTATGAGCCCTCGCTCCAACCTCCAATCTTCGCGGGAGGTTGCCAGTCCCGATACCCGTCGCTGATCCCTTCTCCGGCGGGGAAAGCCAGGCCAACTGCTTCATGCCTCCTCGCCGATCTTCTCTCCTCTCCTCGCAGGCAAACCGCAGGCAATCCAGGGCGGCTTGCCTGCCAATTATCTTACTGCCTCTAGCCGGTATCCTGGGGCTGGTTACGTTCATCGCCCTCCTCGCCGGAAACAACTATTTATTCCTCGCCCAACCGTACGGGCCAGGCGCCACCGCTCAACCGGGTCACCTGGCTGCCTTTTTTTCACCCACCGTAAAATTTTGGGGAGCCTCCATTGAATCCTGGGCAGCACAATGGAGCCTAGAGCCCAATCTGGTGGCAACCGTGATGCAAATTGAATCGTGCGGCGATCCCCAGGCGGTTTCACCGGCTGGAGCCACCGGTTTGTTCCAGGTGATGCCCTTTCATTTCCAGCAAGGAGACAGCCTGCAAGATCCCAACACCAACGCCGGCCGCGGCCTGGCCTTTTTGAAGGAATCATTGGATACTGCCCACGGAGAAGTCCGGCTGGCCCTGGCCAGTTACAATGGCGGTACCGACCTGATCAGCCTGGATGAGTCGCTATGGCCCGACGAGACCATCCAATACACTTACTGGGGCACAGCTATTTACCAGGATGCTCAACGAGGGGCTTCCGCCAGCCAGGTGCTCAACCAATGGAAGGCGCATAACGGCTGGCGGTTGTGCTTGCAGGCCAGCCAGCGCCTGGGAATCTATCCTTGAGCCGCTCCATCATGATTCATGGGCAACCAGACGCAGAACGTCGTGCCATGCCCAACCTTTGAATCGACTTCAATCCTGCCCCCATGGTTGCGGACAATCCAGTAAGCAATGGAGAGGCCCAGCCCATAACCCCCACCGTCCCGGCTGCGCGTCCTGGATTTTTCTCCCCGGTAAAACCGCTCAAAGATATACGGGATGTCCTGGGCTGGAATACCCGCGCCACTATCCGTCACCAGCACGCGTACTTGAGTGCCAACCTTCGTCAGGCCAAGCTGGATCATTCCCCCCGGCGGGGTATATTTAATGGCGTTACCGCCCAGGTTTAAGAAAACTTGCTTCAACCGGTCGCGGTCGCCGATCACGACCGCCTGGTCAATATCCACCAGTTTGACCTGCAACCGGTCAGCGGCCAGCACACGCATCTGTTGGAAAACCTCTAGCAGCACCGTATCCAGCTCCACCGGGCGCATGTCGAGGGGTATCTTGCCCGATTCAGCCTGCGCCAGCAGTAAAAGATCCCCCACCATCCTGGTCAGGCGATCGACCTCGTCTTCTATACTGACCAGGGATTCCTTGTCCGCTTCCCCCAGACGATTCATCAAGGCCACGTTGGCTTTAATCACCGTCAGAGGGGTTCGCAGCTCATGGCTCACATCGGCGATGAAACGACGTTGAGAAGTGAAAAGCTGCTCCAGTCGTTCCAGGGTCTGGTTGAAGGCATGGATTAACTGTCCCACCTCATCCCTCGGCGATCCAGAAAGAGGAATACGCCGGGAAAGGTCATCCGCGCGCGTGATCTGGATCGCGACCTGGGTCACCGTCTCAAGCGGCGCCAGGGCCTGCCCAAGCACCAACCAACCGATCAGCGCAGCCAGCCCCATGGCAAAAAGTGTGCTTATGCCCAGGACGCCCAGCAGAACCTGTTGCACGCTATCCAGCAAACTCAGGCTAACCCCAACTTGCAACAGGCCGACCTGGCGCTTAGCCACCTCCAAGGGCACGCTGATGACTCGCAGGTGAATTTTGCTGACCACCGAGTCATCAAATATCGGCTGGGTCACCTGCAGGTTCGACGGATCAATGGGCCTGGTATACTTGGAAATATTATCCGATGAGGATAACAGGCGCCCGTCTCGGCCCCATATCTGGATATACGTATTCTCAATCAGGCTGAGGGAGGGGAGATTGGCATCATCCAGCTCGCCGGCGCTGTTGACACGCAGGACGGATGTGATGTCATAAACCGTCCGGGACAGCTGGTCGTCAATTTGGTTACTGAGCACCACGTTGACCACACTGTATACCACGATCCCGGTCACCAGGATAATGCCTCCTAGCAAGGCGGTATACAGGATGGTCAGGCGGAGCCGCAAAGACATCAGGGTTGTTCTCGCAAGACGTACCCTACCCCACGAGCCGTGTGGAGCAGGCGCTGCTCACCGCCTTCCTCCAGCTTTTGCCTGAGGTAACGGATGTATACGTCTAGCACGTTGCTTTCACCACCAAAATCATATCCCCAGACCCGATCGAAGATCATCTCCCGAGTCAATACCTGGCGTGGGTGCCTTAAGAAAAGCTCCAGCAGTTCATACTCTTTGGCCGTCAAAGAAATGACCCGGCCTCTTCGGTTCGCCTGGCGAGTGCTCGTGTCCAGGTTCAGATCGGCAAAACTGAGCACCTGGGCGCGATCGGGCAAAGCCCGGCGTAATAAGGCGCGAATCCGGGCTAAAAGCTCATCCAGCTCAAAGGGCTTAACCACATAATCATCTGCCCCAGCATCCAATCCTTGCACACGGTCCTGGATGGTATCTTTAGCGGTCAGCATCAGGATCGGGATGCTCCCTACCAAACGCAGGCGGCGGCAAACTTCCAGCCCGTCCATATCCGGCAACATCCAGTCCAGGATAATCAGATCAGGCCGTTCGTTATTAGCCATAGCCAACCCGGCCTGACCATCCAGAGCGGTGTCAACCTGATAGCCCTCGTATGCCAGGACGCGCTTTAACACCTTGAGGATAGCTTCATCGTCTTCGATAATTAAAATTCGTTCTTTCATCTGCCCTCCCTTATTTTACGTTAATATATCCAGAACAAATGACAAACAGATGAAAACCATTCATACAATTATATCCAACATTAAAGATTAATCCAGCATAATTATTTTATCACCCTGTTTTTCTTTGGTACAATCCTGTTATCTCTCAGGTTTGCGCGGGAAAGTGGTTTTTTCCAGGCAAATGGCTTAAGGATTACCATTCGGACTTAACAGGAGCGTTTCTAAGGATCATGGGCAGCCACACCCTTACCCGGCCGGCATCCAGGGGTATCCCTTGGGTCAAACGAATCGTGGATCTGGCGCTGGTCATACCAGGCCTGATCATCGCCTTGCCGCTGATGGGGATCATCGCGGTGCTGGTGCGGTGGTTGATCGGCAAGCCTGTCCTGTTCAAACAAGATCGGCCAGGGTACCAGGGCAAATTGTTTACTATCTATAAATTTCGCACGATGCGAGATCTCTTCGACTCCACCGGGCAACTGCTACCAGACGACCAACGGCTGACCCGGTTTGGGCGCATACTCCGTGCATCCAGCCTGGATGAGCTACCTGAATTGATCCAGATAGCCCGGGGGCGTATGAGCCTGGTTGGCCCGCGCCCCCTGCTGGTGCAGTACCTGGGGCGCTATTCATCCGAGCAGGCTCGCCGGCATGACGTCTTGCCTGGCCTGACCGGATGGGCGCAAATCCACGGACGGAATGCCCTGACATGGGAGGAGAAATTTCGCCTGGACGTATGGTATGTCGATCACTGGTCGTTAGGACTGGACCTCAAAATCCTCTGGCTCACCCTGTGGAAAGTCATCCGGCGCGAGGGAATATCTCAGCCAGGAAAGGCCACGGCAGATGAATTTATGGGTAACCCACCCGACCGGCCAACCGGGCAGTAGGCATTCGAGCAGGGTTGGCCCGTTGGCCTGGCCGCCTTCCAGCTTAGGACCCTGGGACCGTGTCCGGGGTAATACTCCCTTGGGCTAGCTCATTAATAGCCTGCTGCACCAGGCGCATTTTTCCAGCGCTTAACAGATTACTATCCACGTGATCAACGACCAGGGGCAATGGCAGCGTCGCTCCCCCTTTGCCGGCCAGTAAATCCGGCCATAGCTGTAATAACCCCGCTCCTGGGTCGTGGTAAACGGAGGCCAGCCAGTGCCCATAACTCTGCCCAGAAGGGAACTGCCCACTGATGATCTCAACCTTAGCTTTATCCAGGTAATCCAGCAAGCCGGGGGTGCTCACTTCCGGTGGGACATAGACGGCCTGGACGCCATTTCTCAGTAAAGCATCGGCCGCCGCCTGCCAGCTCGCCTGGTCGCTTGGGTTGCTCAGTGAAGAAGATTGGGGATAGATCACAAAAGGCGGGTAGGCTGGCCGGCATAAGCCGCAGAAATAACGAGCCCCATTTTTAAAAGCATCCCCAATTCCCGTTCCGGTCGTTGGATCCGCCGGGTTAATGACACCTACTCGCCAATCCGGTGTGATGATCGCTGCCAGGTACCCGGCCAGGAATGCTTCATCACTAACCGGATTCCCCTGCCCGCCGATCAGACTGAGGTTGGCGGAGGGCTTTAATCCATCAATTTCGACTGCAACGAATTGGGTCGACGGAGCCCCTGCCGCGAGCGACGCCAGGCCTGGGTCGGGAGGCACACCCACCACAAGCCTGACCCCCGGTTGTAGATCGCCGGTAACCAGTCTGTCTTTAACCTGTAAAGCCAAACCGCTCGCACTGGCTTGTTGTTCCATAATCGTTTTCAGGCGCTCCACCAGTACCTGGTCGCTTCCGGACGGCGCGACCAGGATGGCCGTTTGAGGAGCTGGCGTTGGCGTGGGGGCAGTCCGGGTCGCCGTAGGAATCACCTGGCTGGTCAGCGACACGGCGGTTTCCGTAACCGCTGTAACGGTGCCAACCGGAGCTGTACCAGGACGAGAAGAACAGGCAGAAATCAAAAGGCCGGAGGCCAGGCAGGCAATCATGACTTTTACCGGCCAGGATAGGAAACGATAGCGAAGGTGGAATAGAATTTGCATGGTTTAGAAGCAAATTTTACCTCAGGATGACCTGTTTGGTTCTCGTGAATTTATGGTTCTCGAAAATGGTTCCCGGCGAAGAGAGAGAGCTTTTTCAGCACCTGTAATCTTTTATCTGATCACCGTTATAATAGGCCTATGAGTTTACCGACCAGTGAGCCTGTACCCGACGAGAAGGATAACTTACCCCCGGCACGTCGCCGCCGCGATAGCCGGCAAGTATCCCTGTTGGGCGGTGATGAGCATAGCGCTCTGCTAGATGAGTTAATCCACGAAGCTACGCCGTCTTTTGACTTCTATCTATTTTCTTTGCTTGCCGGCCTGATCCTGGGGGTAGGCTTTCTCACGGATGCGCCCGCTCTCTTCTTCCTGGCTGCTATGATTGCCCCTTATATGGCGCCTGCCTTCGGTTTATCACTGGCCGTCATCGTGGGCACGCGGCGTTTTTTTCTGCGCACCCTGGTGAGCACCCTCCTCGGCGGGGCTGTCGTCTTCCTCGCCAGCAGCCTGGTCGGACTGATACCGCGACTAGGGTTTATCCCCGCCTTCAACCAGTTTTCCCAGGCGACGGTTCATGCCCGGCTCAACTGGCCTGATTTCGTAGTCTTTACCATCGGCATTTTACTCACCACCCTGGCCACGGTTCGCTCCGATTCAAAGTCCGTCCTGTTCAGCGCCCTCATGGCGTATGGTTTATACCTGCCGCTTGGCGCCGCCGGATTTGGCCTGTCCAGCGGGGTAGCGCCCCTCTGGCTGGATGGAATAGCCGTCTTTGCAATCCATGCAACCTGGGCCACCATAACAGGCGCGATCATCTTACGTTTCATGGGTTTCCGTTTGATGAAGCCATTTGGGTACTCAATTGCCTTAATCATGGTGCTCATCAGCCTGTTATTTTTTATCGGCGTCAATTATCCTTATAGCGTTATGCTCAAGCAAGTAGAAGTCGCCAGCGTTTTGCCGACGGTAACCGCCACGCCTACCGCCACGCCGACCCTCTTGCCCAGCGAGACGCCGCTCCCACCTACCGCCACGGCTACTCCCACCCATACGCTGGTGCCGTCTCCAACGACCACGCTCACCTTGGCCCCATCGCCAACGCCGATCTGGGCTTTGGTGACATCTGAGACCGGCCAGGGGGCGGTCATGCGGGCAGAACCCGATTCTTCTGCTAAAATAGTTGCTTACCTGCTGGATGGCAGCTTGCTCAAAGTTTATCCCGATACGGCCAGGGTTGGAACGGTTACCTGGGTTCATGTGGCAACCAGTAAAGGGGTGGAGGGCTGGATTGTCCAGGTGTTATTAAAAACAGCCACCCCTGCGCCAGCCTGGTAAATCATTCTCACAAGTTCAGGAGTTTTTATATCATGTCAATCCACTTTGGAACCGATGGATGGCGTGCGGTCATCTCTGACACTTTCACTTTTTCAAACCTCAGGCTGGTCACCCAGGCGATTGCGGATGCCGTTGCCTCCGGCCAATGGGACGACGGTGTGAAGATCGAGCCCAAGCCCGATCCCCACAAAATGGTCGTGGGGTTCGACACCCGTTTCTTATCTGACCGTTATGCCCAAGAGGCCGCCAGAATTTTAGCCGCCAATGGATACACCGTCTACCTGGCGCACGCCGATGCACCGACCCCGGCGATTTCCTATGCTGTGCGCCATCTCAATGCCGCCGCAGGCATCATGATCACGGCCTCGCATAATGCGCCGCGGTACAACGGCGTGAAGCTGAAATCAGCTTACGGCGGTTCAGCGCTCCCCGAACAATGCCGCCGGGTCGAAGTCTACTTGAACGACAACGAAGAACAAGGGCGAGGGCCCAACCAGATGGATTATGAGCAGGCCCGCCAGTTTGGCCTGATCCAACGGTTTAACCCCATTACCGATTACAACCTGTTGCTGCACCAATTAATTGATATTAACAAAATCGCGGACAACCCGCAGCGTTTTGTCATCGACTCCATGTATGGAGCGGGACGCGGCGTCATTCGCGGATTCTTGCAGGGCACCGGCTGCGAAGCGCAAGAAATTCGGGGAGAAATGAACCCTGGGTTTGGTGGGGTACACCCCGAGCCCATCGGCCGCTACCTGGGCGCGCTGGCCGGCGCGATTGGAGCGGGGATGGGTAATTTTGGGATCGCCACCGATGGCGATGCTGATCGCACCGGGGCAATGGATGAACGCGGCGCCTTCGTGGACCCTCATAAGATTATGGCGCTAGCTTTGCGCTACCTGGTCGAAAAACGCGGATGGACCGGTTCCGTCGTGCGCACCGTATCCACCACGCACATGATTGACCGGCTGTGTGGCCGTTACGGGTTGCAAGTTCATGAAACGCCCGTGGGCTTTAACCACATCGCCGATTACATGTTGAAAGAAGATGTCCTCATCGGCGGTGAGGAATCGGGAGGCATCAGCTTCAAGGGGCATATTCCTGAAGGAGATGGCATTCTCATGGGATTGCTGCTAATCGAGATCCTGGCTGATGCCAAAGCCACCCTGGTCGAATTGGTCGATCAATTATTAGCGGATGTCGGCCCGGCCTTTTACGAACGCAAGGATCTGCGCCTCAGCCATCCTGTCGCCCGATCCCAGATCACCGATTACCTTGAAACCAAAGCCCCGGCCAGGATCGGGGGCGAATCGATCCAGCAAGTCAACTCCATCGATGGAGTGAAATACGTGATGAGCGATGACTCCTGGCTGTTGATCCGCCCTTCCGGCACCGAGCCAGTCCTGAGGGTTTATGCTGAAGGGCGCACCCCATCCATGGTCAAAGCCTTGTTGGGGTTTGGCGAAGGGGTAGCTGCCAGCGTGGTGTAGAATACAAAGAGAAGGCGGTCATCTAAGCCGCCTTCGCTATCAATTCTTAATTGGAAGATAACCCAGGCTTACGACACAGCCGAAGCCCGCATCCTCCGGACGAGGATAATCACGACCAGCAACAAAATCGTGATTCCAATCAGGCCAGGAATGCCCACATCCTCCGCAAAACCTGTTTTGGGCAGCGATTGGGTGGCAGTGGGGCCTGACGTTTCCGTCAACCTGGCTTCGGCAGCCTGAGTAAGCAAGGCGGCCACGGTGGCTGTCCTCGGATCGAGTGCAGCCAGTTGGGCTGCAGTGCTGGTCGGCTGCGCCAGCACGGGGGTGGATGACGGCTTGAGAGTAGGCGTAGAGGTGGCAGTGGGGGGAACCCGGGTGGCCGTTGCCGTAGGCAGGCTGGCAGCCTCTTCCGTTAAAGCCGCTACCGTGGCCGTATTGTTGGCATTAATCAGGGCGATCTGGGCAGCGCGCTGTTTTTGGCTCTGGGGTAAAATCACGACCAGGAACAAGACCAGGGCAATAATTGCCAGCACGAAAACCCCACCCAGCACACCCAGGATGATCAAAAAATTCCGGTTAGTCGATGGCTTAGGCGGTTGCTGCTCAGGTTCGGGAGTTCCAGTCTCGTCAATATCGAAATTGTCAGCCATAATAGCGTCTCCTCACTAGTTAAAACAGAATTATTCGATTATTTCCAGGTTAGCCAGTGCCGCAGCAGTCTTTTCACCATTATCTAACTGCAATATGGCAGAGGGCGCCCGAACACCACTGGGAAAGGCTGTCAGCCCGGGCCTCAGTGTAGCAATGGTAGCAACCGTTCCCTTGCCAGGAAATTGGGTGACACGAACGGTCTGCCCTGGCGCAAAAATGTCCGCTTCACGGGGCGGTATCGATGAACCGCTTGAAGGTAATGGGATGATCAATTCGGGCCTGCTACGATTATAACGGTTCCACGGCATGGCGTTAACACAAATTTCCCGTTTTTCACTGGTTGACAGGATCTTATAGGTGGGCTCATCCATGGGAAGGCGCCCTATCCCGCTGAGCGCTACGATAGGCATGGTCGCTTCATTGGCCAATGGTAGCAGCTCAGGGGTGAGGCTGGCAACGATCAGCGCCCGGATTGGGATTTCGGCTGCCGCCCGAATCACCTCCGCCTGGGTGCACGGCCCTCCCAGGACAACCGCGCCACGCATGCTCACATCCAGGCGGTCGGGTAAAAGCTCATCATCCGGGCTACGAGCTACCACCGTCAACAGGCCTCCCTCAATCCGGCCATTGCCCCAAATGCCCTGGATCAGAGCGCCAACCGTTTCAATGATGACGCCGCGGTCAGGGATCAGCTCACTCACCACCCCGCTCATGCCGGCGCGCAGCTCAAATGGCCGGGTTACCAGCTCGATCAACACCTGCCCGCCTCCCACCGCCACCACCCGCCCTGGCTTGGGAGCCCTGATCGCCCTGGCAAAGAGCCCTACCGGTCCAGCGATCACGTCCCCCTCGGCCACATCATCGCCAACCTTCCGCTGGATCAGCTTATCGGCCCGATCCGGCGACAGGCCTAAGCCTCGGGCTACCTCCAACACCAGGTGTTCGGTAAATAAGCGAGCCTCAGCCACCACATCCGTCGAGGAAACCTTTTGACCCGCGCGAACCATCACCCGTCCATTAACCGGCAGAGCTCGCTCGCGGCGAATCGTAGTAAGAGGAAGTAAATGCGTTACCGGTGAAAACATAAAAAAGTCCCAAACCAATGTTGCAAGATCTGTACCAACAATTTCAACCGCCCAATGTCCATTGCCATTTTTTTATTTGTTCCCGGCGACGGGCATCATCTGCGGGCAGGCCTAAGGGCCGGCCACGGGCATCGATCACCAGCCCCAGCACGCCGCCCACCACGTTTAAACTGCTGGAGCCTGTGCGGCCCAGGCCAATATGGGTGCCGTGTGAGTATTCCAGGCGTAGACGCGCCTTCTGGCCTTGCGGCAAGGGCAATACCACCAGCGATCCCTGTTTGATATCCCAATGCGTCTCAGCGCCGCCTTCTACCGTCATCTTCGCCCGCATCATTAATGTGCCATACCTGGCGTCGCTGACAGGAGACACAACCGTCCCCAGGTTCATAAACGCGCTCGATTCAAGAATTTGGACGGGGAGTAAGGAGTTAACCGCCGCTGCCGCGCCGAGCGTGGCCAGCAGGTTATTTTGATCGAGCACAAAAGTGGTCACTCCCACCGGCTGAAGGCCATCCAAAAGCATCAAAAGCGCCTGGCCAGGGGTAGGCGCCTGGGAAAAAATAGACCCACTGGCGATAATCGGCTCAAAAGCGGTAGTCAGCCCAAGGTTGGTGGAGTAATTGACCTGGGGGTGCCAACCCGACATCTGGCGCATGGCAAGGCGCAGGATGAGCCGCGCACAGGCCTGTTCTATCGCCAGGTCATCCAGCGTGGTAGGAACGGCCCCAGGGTGGTACAGTTTATTATAAATGTACTCGCTGATATCCTTTTCTTGCACCAACAGCGGCAGCCAATGATTGATCTCCGCGATGTGCGGCAGAATCCCGGATAGCCCATCTCCCATCCCCAAAGGTTGAAAAACATTTAAAGAGAGCTTACCCCCAAAACCCGCAGCCACCGTGGTGGTATTGGCACCTACATCGATTCCTAACACCCCCTTGTTCGTCGTATAGACCTGGCTCAAAAAACGAATCATGCGACCGTAAGAGGAGGAAGTCAAAGAAAGATTGCCATTGACCAGATCAAACAATTGCCGTACCCCCGTCATCTGGCGCATGCGGATATTCAAGACGGCGTCATTCATCACGGCCTGGGCCGGGCTAAAATCTTCTGTGGCAAAATTGGGGCGAATGTTGGGGGCCAATCTCACCGTGGTAAACCGATCCAGCTTGGTCTTCACCCGTTCCGATAAGGCCTGGTTGCCGGCATAAATAACCTCTGGTCTTTTCTCAGAAGGAAGTAAAAAGCAAGCCAGTCCGATAATATCCAGCAACTTCATAACCGAGCGACTGGCGCCCCCTTCAAGACCACCGGCGATCACCACCAGATCGGGTTGCGCCCGGATGATGGCATCTATTTTGGTTTCCATGCTGCGCCGGTCAATCAAGCCCAGGTTTTCCACCACAGCGCTGTACGTGGAGGCCACCAGTCGCTGGGCGCTTTCCAGGGACACATCCGATAACAATCCGACCACGACGGTTTGAATGGATGGGCCAATGGAAAACGTGCACACCATGGCATCAATCCCGGTCCCATCTCCCTTTGCAGGCACAATTAACCGCCCGTCCTTACCGATGAACGTTCGCCCGGTGATTTCTTGAAGGTTATCCAGCGCCTGGTGCGCACCTTCACTGATGTTATTGTACGTTCCTTCGAACGTTGTCGGTGCAGTACCGGCAGCCAGGAAGCGGTAAGACCCGTCGGCTACGTCAAACAGGAAAGCTCGTGTATTAACCGAGCCCACATCAATTGCCAGCAAGGAATCAACATCAATCAGTGAAGTCATCATGGAGTGCTTTTATCCCAAAAAGGGATGCAATAAATTAAGAATAGTATTCCAGACGAATGAAACGCGTTCGATTAAGGCCGTTAAGGCGGCCGAATAGACGCCGGCAAAAAGGGCGCCCAGGGTAATGCCGAGAAACACCTGGCCCACCTTAGCCAGTAATTCAATGACGGGGCCGCGGTCCAGGGTACGATCGGGCTTCGATCGTGTTGAAAAATAAAAATACATCAAAGTGGTCAAGGAACCCACCAGGATTAAAGAGCCATCGGCCAGTTGCAACGCCGGCGGAATCTGGTTGGCTGCACCGGCGTTCAAATCGAACAGGTTAACCGTCGCCATCACCTGCGGTACCAGGCTACCGACCATCAACCCACCGATAGTGATGGAAGCGCCTGCCCCCACCAGGTAAGCCATCGGGATATCCCCAATGCGAGAAATACGGGGAAATAATTTGGCCAGGAGCAGCAGGCACAATACCAGGGGTACCAGCCCAATCAGCGAACCCTTAGTTAGAGGAAGGATCAATTGAGGCCATATCACCTGCTCGACCAGGGTTAAAAACACATAGCCTGCAGCTACACCGACGAACAAATAGGTGGCCAGGCGAAAGAAGACGTTATCTCCCAGGAGATAACTAAAAATCATAAGGGTGACTAAAAAACCGACCAGACCCCAAATCAAATCAGCCTGCGGCATAGCTAAGCCTCACCTCTCGGATGGCGGCTGGAGCGGATGGCCATCCAGATACCCGCCACACCGCCGATCAAGATTAAAGCGATCATGACGACGAGGCCAAACTGGTAAGAATCCCAAAACGCCAGCATGCCCCCCGAGCGGCCAACTGCCTGTTCAAAGGTCACTCCACCTGCCAGTCCGGTCACCATACCTGTGATCTGGCCAGAATCCAGGTACGGGCTGATCATCGGCGCAGATTGAGCGCTCACCACCATCAATAATGGCGTGCTGCCCATAGAAGGCTTGACCTGTTCGACCCAGTTCCGGGCAGTATCCGCGTTATCGGTTAATACCAGGACGCGAGAGAAATCCGCCAGAGTCTTAATCCCATTCAGGGGCGGCGTAGACCAATCCCCTGTTCCGCCGCTTTTAAGCAAGTCCATACTGGTCTGCACGCCCAAAGATAAATTGAACAGCGCAGCAGGGCCGCCAGCCAGGTAGCCTAAACTGGCCACCTTATTGGTCGGCGAATAGGTGGGCTGGAGAGCGATGGCTCGATTCAACAAGTTATGCGCCAGGATCGGGCCGGCGGGGTTGGTCGAGACGAAGACGATGTTGGCTGACCTGGCCATCAACTGGGCCAACACACCCGCCGAAACCGTTTCCACTTCCCCCGAGAGTCCAGGGTCATATTCAACAGCGACCAGCACCGTCGAGCCAGCCGGGAGGGTATTGATGGATTGTGCCATCATGCTGGTAGGCGGCCCCGGGTAGGTCAGCAGTGGGGTTACCGTTCCCCCCATCCCGATCGGCAGTCCAACGGCCACGATCAGGATCAGCGCGATCATGATCCGGAGAGCCCGGTGCGTATGAGAGGGTCGTTCTCGAGTGACCTTCTGCGGCTCCGTTTCAACCGCGAGGAGAGTTTGAAGCAAAGCTGCATTCGTACGCTGCTTCTCAGAAACCGCCAATTTAACGGAATAGATCGCGGGTTTCCGAAATCCCGCCAGTGCGGGTTCAGGCGGAATAATCCCTCGCACACCTGCCAACGGGCCGGTGTTCTCGACCCTTTCATCCGAGGTAGGTGTTTCTTTGACCGCCGGTGTAGCTGTTTCGATCGGACGCATGGCCTGCACCCAGCCAGGTAATTCGGCCGGCGCCAACCCGGCCTCTTCCTCACTTTTTTTAACCGGCTGAGGCTGATTTTTAGACACAGGTTCTGGTTGGGCTGGAGCGGAAGAAATGACCTCTGGCGGCCCCAGATGCACCAGCCAATCCGGCATTTCATCTGTCACAAAGGGCCTGATCTCGGCCTGCTCGCCGGTGATCGGCGATTCATCGTAGATGAGGGCCGGAGTTTGAGGTGTTTCGCTCTCGGGAGCTTCTTGCGGCTTGAGATCCGTCATCCAACCGGGTATTTGCCCTTTCGCCAGCTCTTCCTCTGGTTTTTCCGGCTCCGGCTGGGCGGTCGCCTGGATCGATTTTTCTTCAGCCTGGTCTCCCTGGGCCGGTGTTTCACTCGACGTTATACCCGACAACCAATCAGGGAGGTCGGCGCTCCAGGCTACTTCCTCCTCTGGCTTTTCCGCACCGCCAGCTTCCAACCCGGCCTCCAACGAAGAAGGTCGCTCCACCCCTCCGGGCTCATGGAAGGCCGCTGATTCAGGAGGTATTTCCTCAGCCTTTTCGGATGCAGAAGGTTCTTCCCCAGCCGAAAGCCAATCTGGAAATTGCACCTCCCATTCTGCCTTGCTCTCGACTTCCCCCTGCTTTTTTTCTATTCCCGAAAACCAATCAGGCTGCTGGACTTCACGACCATCCGTACCAGATTGCGGAGCGGATTCCTCGCCCGGCTTTTCGGACGGCCCAGGCAGTGTGGGAGGGTTAGAAGCGTTTTCCGGCTTGGCGGCCTGCGATAATTCCTTTAGCCAGGCTGGTAATTCCTCGTCTGAAAGAGATGCGTCTTCAGGCGTCTCATGATCATGGACCGCTTCAGATGGTCTGTCTTCACCCCCAGGCTCGATCCGGTTCAACCAGTCCGAAGAATCGGCACCTGACTGATCGGCCGGTTCACCCGGGCCAGGTTCATTTTTCTCCGGCTCATTGCCCGTTGGAACCTCGCGTAAGCTGCTCAGCCAATCTTCAGAGTCGCCGGTTCCAGCCGGTTCACCCGGCGCCTTCTCATCTGCCGGCTGGCTGGTGTCATCCGTCCCGATACGTGATAACCAGGCGGCAAATTCTTCATCGGGCGCGCTCTTGGAATCTTCAGGCTTGGATGGTTCAGCAGGCTCTTGAGCCAGAGGACCTGGGATAAACACCCTTTTTTCCGACTGGCCTGTGGCGCCATTCTGGGAATCGCGCAACGAATCAAGCCAATCTTCGTTTTTTTGCGATGGTTGGTGGCCAGCTTGTTGTGGCGAGCGAGACGAATCCCCTCTTTTGGGTTCTGCCTTTAAACGCGTTCCACAATACCGGCAGGAGTCCACATCCGCCGGGTTAGGCCTACCACATAAAGGACAACGAACCATAGCCATATTTATTAACCACCGTACGGGCGTTCAGCGCCCAAGAGGATACGCAAGGACATGGTCAAGCTACCCAAGGCCACCCCGATTAAAATCCCACGCGCCCCGGCTACCGGTATCCGGTTAATCGCCAGGACAATGTTGTTAATGGCTGGCGAACTGCTGGCGGTCAGATAGCTTATATTGATCAAAAGATAGACCAGCGCACTGATCACAAAGGTAACCAGGAGCAGATTTAACTTCCGGCGAAATATCCTGAGGCCGGCAAATGCAAGGGTAACACTCAGCAAAGCCATGAGGGTCATTTCAGCGGCAAATTGAATTTGCGTGATCCACTGGATGTAAGCCGGCCTGAGCGTAACACCCAAGATCAATGTAGCCAGGAAACCGGCCAGGACGACCAGGCTGTACCCGTAACCGTGTTTACGCGTGGCAATCTTGTGCCAATGCATTGAGAGGAGATTGATGATCCCGATCAGGCTGGCTCCGGCTGCCAGAATAATGGCCCAATTAAGCACGTATTGAAGCGGTGCCCTTAACACCGGGAAAAAGGACTGTAAAAAATAGCCGGCCAGGACACATAGCCCAATAACGATAGCAATAATGGTGGATACGATTTTCATGGCAATCCAAGTGGTAGACCCATAAGCTTGAGTGCTGCCCCAACCAGTGTGGCAATGATAATGACCCAACGGAGAACATCCTGGGCGCGCAGGCTGGCTGCCTGGTATGGCTTCCCCTGGAGATAGGCGCTGCTGGCAAACAGCTCCTCACCCAACAAGGCTTCCTGGGACGTCGCATAAAAAACCGCCTGGGCAGAGAGATCATCACTGGCTGCCAGGGTAAACGTGGCCTCTTGTTCTGAACGGTCGGCCAGCAGAGCGGCTTCAGGACCAAAATTTCCGATCAATATATTGGCTGACGCCTGTTCATCGTGCAAAACAGGCAGAGTCCCGGCGACATAAGACAAGGGTGTCGCACCGGTCAGGCTGCCCAGGTAAGGATCATAGAAATCGGCGGCATGCATATCCCGGTAAGTTGAGCTGAGCACATCCTGGCTGAGAACAGCCAGGCTCCCATCCCCGCTGGTCGCCATAGGCGGGTTATCACTGATCGAGCTCATTTGAGCTACTCGCTCCAGGGTACTTAAACCAACCAGGCCGGGCGCAGCCCGGGTACTGTAGATGCTGGATTTACCAAGGGAAATATGAAGGCGCGATCCATCCTCCACCGCCAGGCCAATGGACTGGCGAAGCAGGTTGAAAGCCTGTAACGGACGGATGCCCCGCATCGGACGTTTACGGTACAGGATGCGAAATACCACCATCAACAGGGCACATAAGATAACGATCGCCAGACCAACCAGATTCACTGGACCTTATCCTCCCGCAGAAAAGTGGCAAACGAAAGGGTCTCTTCCCTATCTTCGAGTAATTCAGCCAGGGCCTGAAGGTGACGGGATGCGTTCCCCCCACTTAAAAAGGGTTGCCCCAGATAGACCAACTGCGCTGCCAACGGTATCAATGGGCCTCCACCTTCCAGCAAAAAGGAGATCATTTCTTTAATCCCACCACGTCTCAGAAACTGCGCCCAAACTGGCCAAAATTCTCGATCGGATTGCATGTCACCAGTATAGCACAAACTGATTTTGTGGCTATCTCAGCACCGGCCACAGCCTGCATACAAAAAAACTGACTTCTACCAGGTTTTTAAGAAGGGACCACGTCTAGCCATGTTGCAAGATCAATACCAACTACTGTACTTCCATGCCAATCTTTGATAGGATTGTATATCGCGATGACCGACCGGTCAAGCCTGCATAACCAGGTCATCTTCACAGTCAACCATGAATACCTGACATTTGTCACAATTGAAAAGTGACAGAGCTGATGCGGATAATCCAGATAAATATGCTTTAATCGATCAACGGGTTTATCTAACCGATCAAGGTAAAAACCACAAAGGAGGAAACATGTCAAAATCGAGTGATGATTTAAAAGCAGGCTTTGCAGGTGAATCTCAGGCCAACCGCAAGTACCTGGCGTTTGCAAAAAAAGCAGATGAAGAGGGGTACCCCCAGGTCGCCAGGCTCTTCCGCGCCGCCGCAGCCGCAGAGACCGTCCACGCGAATAACCATTTTCGAGCGCTAGGCGAGATCAAATCGACGAAGGAAAATATCGAGAACGCTATCGCCGGCGAGCATTATGAAGCAGTCACCATGTATCCTGATTTTATCAAGGATGCCGAAGCTGAAAATGATAAGAAAGCCCTGGCCTCCTTCCGCTGGGCCCTGGAAGCTGAAAAAGTTCATGAAGCCCTTTACCGCAAGGCTTTAGAAACCCTATCTTCCAAGGGAGAAAGCTTTGATTACTACATTTGCCCGGTGTGCGGCTATACCCATGAAGGCTCCGCTCCCGCTAAATGCCCGGTGTGCGGTACGCCTGGGAGCAAATTCGAGCGCGTTAGTTAGACATACCGCGGATTTTTAAGCTGGCTATCTTTGGGATAGCCAGCGCTGGCAATGCCACAGGTCATGGGATGTCACTACGACCTGTGGCATTGTTCTGGTTACAGGTATCTCTCCCCCTTTGGATTTGTTTATGAGATAATACCCTTGCTCGAATAACTTTCTCTTTGAGGAGAGCCTGTGACTGTTGAAAAAATTTGCATCCTGGGCCTCGGCTACATCGGCCTGCCACTTGCCAGCACGTTTGCCACTCATGGTAAGCATGTCGTAGCCATGGATGTCAATCCCTCTATCATTCAAACTTTACAAAATGGCGCCCTGCATATCCACGAGCCAGGTCTCCGTTCATTGGTGGAAGAAGCATTGAAATCTGGAAACCTGGATATCCGCCATTCTGTCGAGCCTGCGGATGCCTTTATTATCGCGGTTCCCACCCCATACGATGACGGTAAGCGCGCTGATTTGCGTTATGTCCAGTCAGCAGCCGAGTCTATCGTGCCCCATTTACGCCGGGGCAACCTGGTCGTCCTGGAATCCACCTCTCCACCTCAAACCACCCTCCACCTGGTAGCCCCCATTCTAGAAAAATCAGGGTTGGTGCCCGGCAGGGATTTCTTCCTGGCCTATTCGCCAGAACGCGTCCTCCCAGGACAGATTATCCGCGAGCTGGTGGAAAATGCGCGCATCATCGGCGGGATTGATCCCGCCTCTGCCAAAGCTGGGCAGGAGCTATACCAGTCCTTTGTCCAGGGCGAAATCGTCCTGACCGATGCGACCACAGCGGAGATGGTCAAACTCATGGAAAATACCACGCGGGATGTCAACATCGCTCTGGCCAACGAATTTTCGCGCCTGGCGGACCGGCTGGGAGTGGATGTATGGGAAGCCATCAACCTGGCTAACCGCCATCCACGGGTGAAGATCCTGCGACCCGGGCCGGGCGTCGGCGGTCACTGTGTCAGTGTGGATCCCTGGTTCCTGGTCGAAGCCGCCCCTGATATTACGCCTCTGATTCGCACGGCGCGCGAGGTCAACGATGCCCAGCCTCATTTTGTCCTCGACCTGGCCACCCGCTGGCTAGGCCCCCTCGAGGGCCGAAAAATCGGCGTGTTAGGGCTGGCCTTTAAGCCCGATGTAGACGATTTACGCGAAAGCCCGGCGGTCGAAGTGGCTTACCAGCTCCAGCAACAGGGCGCTATCCTCCAGGCTTTCGAGCCTTTTAAACCCGACGCTGCCTTGCCCGGCCTGGCCCTGGCTTCCTCCCTCGAGATGGCATTGGCAGACAAACAGGCGGTGATTCTCCTGGTAGCTCATACGCAATTCCGCCAGCTTGATCCACACGCAATCGCTGCTCTGACTCCTGCGCGCCAGGTCATTGATGCGGTGCACGCATGGGAGGCTAAACGTTGGACAGACGCCGGCTTTGAGTTCCACACCCTGGGGAATGGTCAGTAAAATGCCCAAGCTAAAGGTTGTCTCCATATTTGGCACCCGCCCGGAGGCCGTTAAAATGGCGCCGGTAGTCCAGCGCCTGGCCGCTGCGCCTGAGATTGAGGCGCGAGTCATCGTGACCGCCCAACACCGGCAAATGCTCGACCAGGTGCTGACCCTGTTTGACATCCAGCCAGATTATGACCTGAACTTAATGGTACCTAACCAGAGCCTGGCGGGCCTCACCGCAGATATCCTGACCCACCTCGATCCGCTGCTTTCCGAGATGAAACCAGATTGGATTCTCATTCAAGGCGATACCACCACGGTGATGGCGACTGCGTTATTAGGCTATTATCACCATATCGCCATAGGCCACGTAGAAGCCGGCTTGCGTACGGGAGATAAGTGGCAGCCTTTTCCTGAAGAAATTAACCGGCGCATTGCTGGCGTGATGGCAGATTTACATTTTGCTCCCACCGAGCGCAACCGCCAGAATTTATTGGCCGAAGGGGTGCCTGCCCGGCAAATTGTGATTACCGGCAATCCGGCGATCGATGCCTTACAGGCCATATCGCGCCGCCCGGCGCCCGACAGCATTACGACTCTACTGGCGGAAAAAGGGATCGGGCCGGGTGGCAAGCGCCTGGTAGTCATCACGGCTCACCGGCGGGAGAATTTTGGGCAGCCGCTGGAGCAAATTGTCGCTGGGCTGCGCGAGCTTGCCCGCGTTTACGCTGGGAAGGTCGAATTTGTCTACCCGGTTCATCTCAACCCCAATGTGCGCCAGGTGGTTCTCCCTGGCTTGAGCGGCTTAAGTAACTTCACTTTGCTCGATCCTCTCGATTATTTGCCCATGATTCACCTGATGAAGCACGCCTACCTGGTCCTGACCGATTCGGGGGGCATCCAGGAAGAAGCCACAGGGTTGGGCATTCCCACCCTGGTGCTGCGCGCCACAACAGAACGCCCTGAAGGGGTGGAAGCCGGAACGCTTAAGTTGGTGGGCACCGATTCAGACCGCATTATCAGCGAAGCCCGCTGTTTGCTTGACGATCCCCAGGCGCATGAGCGTATGGCCAAAGCCGCCAATCCATTTGGCGATGGGCACGCGGCCGAACGGATCGTGACTGCCTTGCTCAACTATTCAGCCGTGAGCCAGTAATCGTATGGCCCGCACCGACTTCTATACCCGCCTGGTTTACGCCCGCCAGATTCCCGGGATTGGTCAGGTGGCCTATTGGTTATTAAAATTATTAGGCGCGGAGATCCCCCGTTCGGTCAAAATTGGTCCCGGTTTCCTGCTAGAGCACGGCGGCTTTGGCGTCGTAGTGCACAGCCATACCACCATTGGCAGCCGCGTCCATATTTACCCCGGGGTAACCCTGGGCCGGGCTGATATTTACCGGCCGGCTACCGAATCGGGTTTTGCCGGTATTATCGTGGAGGATGATGTCATCCTGGCGCCTGGGGCGAAGATTATATGTAAAGAAGGCACGCTCGTGGTGAGGCGCGGCAGCGTGATTGGCGCTAACGCCGTGCTCCTGCAATCCACTGGCGAAGATGAAATATGGGCCGGCGTACCGGCTCGCTATACAGGCAAACGACCGGCTTATTTACCCTGATCCAGTAAGGCCCGGTTTTGCGGAGACTTGTATTGTCACTCCACAACCCATCTCACAAGCGCATAGGCCTGGTTCCCCAACTTACAGGATTGGGGGGCATGGTGTCGTTTCAAGCCAGGCTGGCGAGTGGACTGGAAAAACGCGGCATCAGCACCAGTTTCGATCTGGATGATCCCTCCCTGGCCGCTATCCTGGTCATCGGCGGGACGCGCCGGCTGCCCAGCCTGATCCACGCACACCAAAGGGGCGTGCGCATCGTGCAACGTTTGAATGGGATGAACTGGCTTCACCGCCATCAGCCCACCCCCTTGAAGAGATTCCTCACTGCAGAAGTAAACAACGCTTTGCTCGCCATGATCCGGCGCCTTTTAGCCGACCGGATTGCTTATCAAAGTCAGTTTTCTCAATCCTGGTGGGAACGCGTTTATGGAAAGTTAGATAAACCGCAACAAGTGATATACAATGGAGTCGACCTGGATACTTTTACGGATCAGGGCAGTCACCAGCGCCCCACAGACCATTTCCGCGTGTTGCTGGTAGAAGGCCATCTGGATCAAACCAATCGTCAGGGCCTCGATCAGGCCATCGATTTGGTCGAGGGATTAAGGAGCCGGGTCAGCCTGCCGGTCGAGCTGGTGGTAGCCGGCGACGTCACGCCTGCTCTACAGAATGCGAGGCCAGATGTCACCTGGAAAGGAGTGGTAAGGAGGGACGATATCCCCGCATTAGACCGTTCCGCTCACCTGCTTTACTCAGCCGATCTTAACGCGGCCTGCCCGAACTCCGTGATCGAGGCGCTGGCCTGTGGATTACCCGTGGTCGCCTTCGACACCG
Organism: Chloroflexota bacterium; assembly: GCA_021789855.1. Lineage (GTDB taxonomy): Bacteria > Chloroflexota > Anaerolineae > Anaerolineales > Anaerolineaceae > JAJYIW01. The sequence continues at coordinate 22,325 of JAJYIW010000004.1, forward strand.
GGGCGCTGGCCGAGCTGGTGACGGGTAAGGCTGGCCAGATTGTACCCTATGGGAGCAACCATTGGATTCTGGAACCCCCCGTTCTGCCGCCCCTGATCGAAGTGGCCCAGGCTATCTTGTTAGATAACCCTGCTTACCGGCCGGCCGCCCGGCAGCAAGCGGTGGAAAAGTTTGGCCTGGACCCCATGGTGGACGGGTACCTCAATATTCTTCTCGGCTAGAAATACCATGACATTTACCGGACGCCTGGCCATACAACAAAGAGTTCTGCCTGTCTATCGCACCGCATTTTTCGATAGTCTGGCCGCCGCCTGCCCAGGCGGGTTGAGTGTATTGGCCGGGCAGCCCAGGCCAGGCGAGGCTATCGAGGTTGCTGCTGGCTTGACGACCGCCCAATATACCCATACGTCCAACCGGCACTTCCTGAGCGGCGGCTTTTACCTGTACTGGCAGGCAGGCCTGGGGCCCTGGCTGGAGCGGTGGGATCCGCAGGCTCTAATTGTTGAGACCAACCCGCGTAACCTCAGCAATGCTCAGGCTATCCGGTGGATGAAGGCACGCCGCCGGCCAGTAATTGGGTGGGGCCTGGGCTCGCCCGCCATTCACGGACTCCTGTCGGGCGCTCGCCTGCGTATGAGGCGGCAGTATATTCACTCATTTGACGGCTTGATCGCGTACAGCCAACCAGGAGCGGATAGTTATCGTTCATTGGGCTTTCCAGCCGGGCGTATCTGGGTTGCGCCCAATGCTGTCACGCATCGACCGTCCTGGCCTCTGCCCATCCGCGAGGGGCATGCAACGACCAAGCCAGTCGTTTTATTTGTGGGCCGGCTTCAGGCCAGGAAAAAAGTGGACAACCTGATCCAGGCCTGCGCCCGCCTGCCCATCGAGACCCAGCCGCGCCTGTGGATTGTCGGCGATGGGCCAGAGAAGGCATCGCTGGAAAACCAGGCCAGGGCCCTATACCCGGCGGCGGAGTTTTTTGGGGCGCGGCACGGCGACGAACTGGCTCCTTTATTTAATGAAGCAGACTTGTTTGTATTGCCCGGCACCGGGGGCCTGGCTATCCAGGAAGCCATGGCGCATGGACTGCCAGTCATTGCGGCGGAAGCAGACGGCACACAATTAGACCTGGTACGCCCAAAGAATGGCTGGCAGGTACCGCCTGGCCATGTCGAGGCACTGGTATCAGCTCTGAACCAGGCGCTATCCGATCCGGCGCGCCTTCGAACCATGGGCGCAGCTTCTTACCAGATTGTCAGCCAGGAGATCAACCTCGAAGCGATGGTCAGGACTTTTTTAGACGCACTCACCGAATGTCAGAGAGATTATGAACCGCAGGCTTAAATCCTACCCTTCTGTTAACCTGGTTCGCCGCCTCTCCGGGAACCTGCTGGGCGCCTGGCGGCGGAGCAACAAGCAATTGACGGTGGTGATTATGAATCCGGCTGTAGGCCAGGAACGTCCCGTTTTGAAGACAATCAACCACGTATTTCAAGCCGCCGGCATGGATTGGGACATTCTCCTGACCAAGCATACCCGGGATGGCCATTGGCTGGCCCAAAAATCCGTCATGCTGGGAGCAAAGACGATTGCTGTCTATGGCGGGGATGGCACCGTGACCGATGTAGCCAGCGGTTTGCTCGGCTCCCACATCCCATTAGGTATCATACCTGGTGGAACGACCAATATGATCGCGACCACACTGGGTATTCCCAGGGACACACAGCAGGCTTGTAACCTGATTGCCCAACCCAACCCGCTGACCCGCAAGCTTTACCTCGGGCAGGTTAACCACAATCCCTTCGTACAGATGGTGGGGATCGGGATGGAAGCCAGGATCATCGAAGGCGCTGACCGCGAAGCTAAAGACCGCCTGGGCCTCCTGGCCTACGGCCTGGCTGCCTTAAACGCACTCAATAACCCGCCTGTGACAAATTACCACATGGTTCTGGATGGAGAATCGGTCGACGTTGAGGGAGTATCCTGCCTGATTTTGAATGTGGACAACCTGAATATCCCCTTTTTGTCTTCCATACCGCCCCACCCTCGCAACGGCCTGTTAGATATTTTTTTGGTGCGGAAAATTGACCTGCGCTCCTTCATATCCGTCGCAGCTACGATGGTTGGGGCCGGGATCGACCTGGAGATTCTTCCCCATTGGCAAGCCCGGCAGATCACCATCGCCACCGATTCGCCCCAGCCAGTTCAGGGAGATGGAGAAATGCTCGGCCAGACTCCCATATCCGTCAAAGTGGTATCCCAATATACCTCCGTGATTATTCCACCGTTGGGTTACCAACCGGGACTCATGGACGCGACATCCATGCCAGATCCGGATTTGACTCCATAAAGGATATGGCCATGCGCATCCTGCTGGTTGCAGATGGTCGAAGCCCCAATGCATTGAATTGGCAAAATACCTTGCTTGCCCTGGGCTACCAGGTCGGGTTGGTCTCCAGTTATCCATGCAAGCGACCGGCCGGTGTACAAGATTTCCAGGTAATCCCGCTGGCATTTGGCCAGGTAGCGCGGCCTGGGTTGTCTTCCTCGCCGGAAAAACCTGGGGTAACCAGGTCTCATTGGATGCATCGTGCAGTGAGCCATGCCCGCTCGATCTTCCTCGTCGCCCGTTACATCCTGGGCCCCTTCACCGTCAGGCGCCAGGCCGAGCAGTTCGTCCGCCTGATTGCCGAAGACCCGCCCGATCTGGTTCATGCGCTACGGATTCCCTTTGAAGGGATGCTGGCCACTGCGACTCCGGCTGAAATCCCTTTCGTTGTCTCGATCTGGGGCAACGACCTGACCTTGCACGCAAAAGGCTCGCCCTGGATGCGATCGATGACCACCCATTGTCTGGCCCGGGCGGATGCCCTGATGGCGGATACCCGGCGCGACATCCGCCTGAGCCTTTCGTGGGGCTTTGCTGCTGGCCGGCCAACGTTGGTCGTTCCTGGCTCAGGCGGAATCAACCTGGACGAGATCAACCGCCCCCATCCTTTCACCACGGGAAGTGTGACAGGCTACCTGCCGGCGGGCGTGCCTTTAATCGTTAACCCACGCGGCTTTCGCCCAGGCAGCGTGCGCAATGACGTGTTCTTCCGCGCCATACCCCTTGTGCTGCGTTCTCACCCCGATGCCTTCTTCCTCTGTCCATCTATGGCCGGGCAACCTGAAGCGTTACGCTGGATCAAACGCCTCGATCTTCAGAAGCATGTCCGCCTGATGCCCCAGCTCCCTCAGGATCAGCTCTGGAGCATTTTCCAACATGCTCAGATTTTCGTATCGCCAAGCCAACATGATGGCACACCCAATTCTTTATTGGAAGCGATGGCCTGTGGTTGTTTCCCCATCGCCGGGGATATCGAAAGCCTGCGTGAATGGATCACGCCCGGCGTCAACGGCCTGCTGGTCGATCCAACCGACTCTGCAGCCCTGGCAGAGGCGATTAATGGCGCGCTCGAAGCGCCTGAGTTGCGCTACCGCGCCAGGGCTATTAACCACGCTCTCATTCAAGAGCGGGCAGAGGCCGGATCGACCCGGCAGGCGATCGACCAGTTTTATCGCCAGGTGCTTGGCTTAAACCGCTAGGCCAGCCGTTTACATATTAATGGCATGGCCCTCAGCATCATGGGCCGCTTCCATAATAACCTCGCTCAAGGTGGGATGAGCATGCACATTGCGGGCAATCTCCGCCGTGGTCAATTCCATCTGCTGGGATAAGGTCAGTTCGGGCAAAAGCTCGGAGACTTCAGGCCCAATCAAATGAGCGCCGAGCAGCTCCCCATATTTTGCTTCCGTAATAATCTTCGCAAACCCGCTGCCTTCTCCTAACCCAAGCGCTTTACCGTTGGCCTGGAAGTTGAAGCGCCCCACCTTAATGTCGTAGCCTTCTTCTTTGGCATGAGCCTCGGTTAACCCAAACGAGGCAATTTGCGGCTGGCAGAAAGTGGCTCGGGGCAGCATGATGTAATTAAGAGGCACCGTCTCAACCCCGGCGATCGATTCCGCACATATGATCCCCTGGGCCGATGCTACATGCGCCAGGAGCAATTTACCCGTCACGTCGCCGATAGCCCAGATGCCGGGCACATTCGTCGCCATCCTGTCATCGACTTCAATGAAACCACGCTTAGATAGGGTGACGCCGGCCTGTTCCAATCCAAGGTCGGCGCTATTGGGATTAAATCCAATCGCAACCAGAGTCTGTTCAGCCTGCAATGTTTTCTCGCCATCCGGCGCCAGAACCTTGACGGTGACCCCCTGGTTATCTTTTTCAATCGATTGGACGCGCGTATTGACCAAGATCTTGATTTTGCGCCGGCTAAATGCCCGGGCCAGCTCAGCGCTGATTTCTTCATCTTCAAGCGGCACAAGGCGCGGAAGCATTTCCACGATGGTCACATCCACCCCGTATGAGCTCCAAATCGTAGCAAACTCAACGCCAATAGCCCCAGAGCCAACGATAATGACCGACGCGGGTAATTTGGGCTGGAGGATGGCTTCCAGGTACGTCAACACTCTCTCGCCATCCGCGCTTATCCCTGGGATCATCGCGGTGCGAGAACCTGTAGCGATAATGATATTTTTTGTGGTCAGTTCCTGAGTTTTGCCGTCTGTGCCTGTCACCGTCACTTTATTTTGGGCTACAATTTTCCCTGCCCCCATATAAACGTCGATGCCATTCTTTTTCATCAAAAATCCGACGCCTTTGGTAAGGCGATCGGATACCTGCCGGCTACGCTTGACTGCTGCTCCATAATCCAGGGATAAATGATCGTAAGAAATGCCAAAGTCTTTCGATCGCTCGCGCAATATATGGGCCAATTCGGCATTCTTTAACAAAGCTTTCGAAGGGATGCAACCGACGTTCAAGCATACCCCTCCCAGCCACTGTTTATCTACAATGGCCGTTTTCAAACCCAATTGAGAGGCACGAATTGCACCCACATAACCACCCGGGCCTGCGCCAATCACCACCACATCATAGTCACTCATCGCTTGGTCCTTTCTCATAGGTGTGAGTTACCGATGGTATAAACCAGCTTTACCCCATCACGCATCCTGGCTTAAAAGTATAAATCATTTGGCCTGTGAGATCAAATCATTTTACTTGCTTACCGGTTAATGCCGTGATAGACTTTCAATATGGCGGCAAAGATCCTGGTCCTGACTCCCCAATCTGCCTTTGGTGAACTGATCCGCCAGAGCCTGGAACAAGCCGGCCGGTACCAGGTCCAGGTCAGCCTGACGGCCAACAGCGCCATGGCTCAGGCGCAAAAGAACCTTTTTGACCTGGCTATCCTGGACTCCGATCTGGGCGCCAGAGTCATCCAACGAACCGGACAGGCTCTCATGGATCGCCACCCGCCCATCAAGCTTGTGGCTATCTCACCCGCCAACCCCCAGGATCAGTCGATTATTGAAGAACTGCACCCCCAGGCCTACCTTGCTAAACCATTTTACCTGCCCGATCTGATCGCGTCCCTCGAGGCCATTTTATCAGGCCCGCCAACCGCTGAACCGGTTCGATCTGAGCCTCGACCCGATGAGGATTCCCTGGCCCAGACCAAACCCCTGATCAGGACAGGGAGACCAGCCGTGACAGCGCCCCCTGCCGTTATGATCGAGGTAACCCATGACCGCGAAAGCGATGCGGAATTAGCCCCACCACCTGAAGAAGACCTTGCACCCCGTCCCGCTGATCAATGGCTTGTGGCCGCTTCCTGGTTTAAGGAAAATGAGGGTAAGACGGTGCCGTTGATGGGATTATCCCCCCAGGCTGATTCCGGCCAGCCAGGTGACACAACCCCCATCAGGATCCACATGCCCCAGTCGGCCACTCACCTTGAACCCCTTCCATCTATATTGACTAAGCCGGTATACGCCTCTGCCCTGGTCCCACGCATCGCCCAACACTACCTTACGGGTGAACTGGCTGAACGGCTTGGCCAGTGGGTCCCCCAACTCTGCCTGGCTTTGGGTTGGAGCCTGGAAAGCTTACGGGTGCGCCCGGATTATATGGAGTGGGCTCTGCGGATACCACCCACTTTATCCCCAGGCAAGATGTTGCGGATTATCCGCGAACGCACCTCTGAACGAGTTTTCTTGGCCTATCAAAAGCTCCGGGATGAAAATCCGTCAGGCAATTTCTGGGCGCCTGGTTTTCTGATTGTCAGCGGCGTTCATACGCTCCCCTTACCCGCATTGCGCAAATACATTATTGAGATGCGCCAACGACAGGGCGTTTAACCAGGCCTAGATCGGGCTTATCAAGGATCAATATTATTATGCCACCTGCTCTTTATTTGATTGACGGCCACGCACTGGCTTATCGCACGTATTTCGCCCTTACCGCAGCTGCACCTGGAGGTGAGCGCTGGCGGACAAAGGACGGTGAACCGACGGCCGGTATTTACGGCTTTGCCAGCGTCCTGCTGCGCATCCTGGAACAGGAACGCCCCGATTTTCTCGCCGTAGCCTTTGATACGGGTAAAACCTTCCGCGATGATATCTTTGCCGAGTATAAAGGGACGCGCGCTAAAATGCCGGATGACCTCCGGCCACAGATAGAACGCATCCGCCAGTTGGTGGACGCATTTAACATCCCCCGCTTGGAAGTTGAGGGCTACGAGGCGGATGACATTCTAGGCACCGTGGCACACCTTGTCGCCAACCAGGGGCTAGGCGTTAAGATTATCACCGGCGATCGGGACCTGCTTCAGCTGGTTGACGAACGGATCATCGTGAACCTGGCAGGCAGCAAGCTATCAGAAGCCAAAGATTACCTGGCTGCCGACGTTGAAGCTTATCTGGGGGTACGACCCGATCAAGTTGTCGATTATAAAGCCCTGGTGGGCGATCCCTCGGATAACATTCCGGGAGTAGCCGGCATAGGCGAAAAAACGGCGGTCAAGCTTCTCCAAACTTACGGCACTCTCAAAGCTATTTATGCCCATCTGGATGAGCTCCCCACTCGCGCCCGCACCAGCCTGGAGGCAGGCCGCGCCTCGGCTGATTTAAGCTGGAAGCTGGCAAAGATCGTCACCGACGTGCCCATCGTGTTTGACCTGCAAAAGGCCCGGGCGGAGGATTTTGACCCGGCCGCAGTAGAGGCTCTATTCAGGCAACTCGAGTTCCGCTCCCTGGTGGACCGGCTGATGAGCCTGGCGAAATCCTATCACACCTCCCCTGCCGTCTCCCAGCAGCTCACTCTGTTTGAAAGTTATACGCCCGTGGTGATCAGTCCTTCACCAGCCTCCGTGCAAACCCACGTGGTTAATACGCCTGAAGCGTTGCGCGAGCTGGTACAGGTCTTGCATCATGCTCCCTGGATCGCCTTCGACACGGAAACTACCTCGACCGACCCCATGCGGGCGGAGTTAGTTGGTATCTCAATGGCTATTAAGGAAGGGGAAGGTTATTATATCCCTGTAGGACATAAAAACGCCGGAGCCGGGCAGCTTCCGGTTCAGGATGTATTGGGGGCCATCCGCGGCCCGATGACCAACCCGGCCCAGAAAAAAATGGGGCATAACCTCAAGTACGATTACTTAATGTTGAGCCGTTACGGCCTGGATGTAGCGCCCCTGGCAATGGATACCATGATCGCCGAGTGGTTAATCGATCCCGGTTCCCACAACCTGGGATTGAAGAACCTGGCCTGGACCCGCCTGGGCATCCAGATGACTCATATCGAGGAGTTGATCGGCAAGGGTAAAGACCAGATCAGCATGGCAGAGGTACCCGTCGAGGCTGCAGCGGCGTATGCCGCGGCCGATGCAGAGACAACCTTGCGGTTAAAAACGGTCCTGGAACCCGATCTGGAGAAACAAAAAGCGACCAACCTGTTGAATGATCTGGAAATGCCGCTGGTCCCCGTCCTGGCCGGTATGGAACGGAGCGGGATCGCCCTGGATGTGCCCTTCTTGAGGATTATGTCAGCCGAGCTGAGCCAGCGGATGGCAGAGCTCGAGAAGCAAGTTTTTGAAGCAGCCGGAAGGCCGTTCAACCTGAATTCGACCCAGCAACTCGCCAGGGTCTTGTTTGATCAGCTGGGCCTGGAACCTCCCGATCGACGAAAACGCACCTCCAGCGGTTTTTATTCTACCTCAGCCGAGGTGTTGGAAGAGCTGCGCGGCCGCCATCCTGTCGTGGACTGGATCCTGGAATATCGCGAGCTGGCCAAGCTGAAATCGACCTACGTCGACGCCCTCCCCGAAGAAATCAACCCGGCGACCGGACGAGTACACACTTCTTACAACCAGACCGGTTCGGTCACCGGGCGACTGGCGTCCTCCGAGCCAAACCTGCAAAACATTCCCACCCGCACGGATCTGGGCCGGCGAGTACGCCAGGCGTTTATCGCCGGGGAGGATAACGTGTTGCTCTCCGTCGATTATTCTCAGATCGAGCTGCGTATTGTCGCCCACATGGCAAGGGACGAAGCCATGCTGGCAGCCTTCCGCGCCGGGCAGGATATTCACGCCGCGACAGCTGCAGCGATCTACCGCGTGCCCCTCCAGTCTGTCAGCAAAGAACAGCGCCGCCACGCTAAAGCCATCAATTTCGGGTTGATCTATGGCATGAGCGCGTATGGTCTGAGCCGCACCACTGACCTGACCCTGGGCGAATCGGAAGATTTTGTCAAAGCTTATTTCACCCAATTCCCGGGCGTCAAACAGTACCTGGATTCTATCAGGCGGCTGGCTGCTGATCAGGGCTATGTTGAAACCTTGTTGGGCCGGCGCCGCTATTTTCCTGGGCTGAAAACTCAATCGAACCAGGCCATTAAGAGCCGCGAAGAACGGGAGGCGATCAACGCGCCTGTTCAAGGAACGGCTGCTGACATCATGAAGTTGGCTATGCTCAGCGTTCCGGCGGCGCTGACCGATGCTGGGCTCCATGGAAACCTTCTACTCCAGGTTCATGATGAATTGGTGTTAGAATGTTCCTATCATGAACTGGCCCGAACGGCCAGCCTGGTACAAAAAATCATGGAAAATGCTTATCCATTATCGATACCCCTTCTCACCGAAGCGCGGTGGGGGAAAAATTGGGGGGAAATGAGCCCGCTCGAGCCAATCCGCCCCTGATCCAGCATGGATAGGTTATTGGGCGAATGGTGTTCGCCTTTGACAAACAGGGTGCGTAATCAGATATATTAAGGGAAGCTATGGCTGGAAATCAGGATGAATTCCAAAAATCAATGAACCTCGGACATTCCGCCGTCTGGGATCGCCAATGGGATCAAGCGATAGCTTATTACCGGAAGGCGCTGGATGAATTCCCAGATAATCCCAAGGCATTGGCCAGTCTGGGATTGGCTTTATACGAACAAAAAGCCTATGACGAAGCCTTATCCTGTTACCGGCGGGCCGCCGTGGTCAACCCCAATGATCCCATGCCAGTTGAAAAAATAGCCCAGATTAGCGAAGAAATGGGCAAGCTCAATGACGCCACCCGGGCGGCATTACAGGCGGCAGACCTTTATATCAAGAATCACGATGTGGACAAGGCCCTCGAAAATTGGGCCCGGGTTACCCGTTATAACCCAGGGCATCTCACAGCCCATTCTCGCCTGGCCATGACCTACGAGCGGTTGGGACGCAAAGCCGATGCGGTGTCGGAATACCTGGCAGTTGCGTCGATCGTACAACATTCTGGCGATTCGATCAAAGCTGCCCAGGCGGTGAACTACGCCCTACAAATTTTGCCCGGAAATGATGAGGCTCGCCAGATGTTGAGCCTGATAAAAACCAACCAGCCCCTTCCCAGCCCAGGCAGCGCCTCCTCAAAAACCGGGCCGCAATCATCCGAGCGACCTCGAAAGACGGACACGAGCGTTACAACCGGTGGAGCGCCGGATCAACTGGACCCCATCGCAGAAGCGCGACAAAAAGCATTGAGCATCCTGGCTGGCTTTTTATTTGAACAAGATGAGGGGCCATCCAGCGAGCCGGTCACCCGCCGGGGACTATCTTCCATCACCCGCGGAAACGGCCAGGTATCCTCTGAAGCAGTCGAACATACCCGAGCCATGTTGCACTTGAACCAGGCTGTTGACGCTCAAACGCAATCCAATTTTCGGGACGCTGCCACTGAGCTGCAAAAAGCCATCGACTCTGGCCTCAATCAGCCGGCAGCCTGGTTCGATCTGGGCCTTATCCTGTGTCAGAACTCCCAGTGGGATCTTGCGATCGCCAATCTGAAGCTGGCCGTCAAGCACTCCGACTATACCCTGGCATCTCGCCTGCTCATGGGAAACGCGCTCAGGCAATCAGGCCATCTACCTGAGGCAGCCATCGAGTACCTTGAGGCGCTCAAAGTAGCAGATTCGTTGACCGTCCCGCCCAGCCAGGCAGACGAGATACGCCAGCTCTATGAGCCGCTTATTGACGCCCAGGCCCGGCAGCGCGATGAAAAGGCCATGGTTGATTTGTGCGACAGCATTGAGGCGAATCTCAGGTCACCCGATTGGCGAGAAAAAATGGAACGCGCCCGGCAGCAGCTCGCCCAACAGTCCGAAGGGATCTTACCCCTGGCAGAAATCCTCCTCCAGCGCCATAGCAGCCAGGTGGTCGAATCGCTCATCGATATCCGGAAGTTAATCCAGAAAAACCAACCGCGCACTGCCATGGAAGAGGCCTATTTTGCCTTGAAGTTCGCGCCTACCTACCTGCCTCTCCATATCCAAATCGGTGAGTTATTACTGCAGGAGAATCATCTCAAGGAAGCGATAGAAAAATTTCAGATCGCCGCTCGGGCCTACAACAGCCGGGGAGAAACGCTGCAAGCTGCCAAGCTTTTGCGCCGTGTCATCGCGCTGAACCCGCGCGACCTCTCAGTTCGCAATCAGCTCATCGAGCAATTGATCAACCAGGGAGAAATAGACGAAGCGATCCGCGAGTCGATGGATCTGGCCGACATTTACTTCCGCCTGGCCGAGCTAGACCTGTCCCGCAAAACTTACCTGGCAAGCTTAAAGATTGCCCAGCAATCCACGGCCAATCGTTCCTGGAGTGTGCAAATACTCTACCGGTTGGCCGACACCGATATGCAACGTCTCGAGTGGCGCCAGGCCATGCGCATTTATGAGCAAGTTCGCACTTTGAAACCAGACGACGCCAAAGCGCGACTCAACCTGGTGGACATCAATTTTCGAATAGGCCAGGACAGCGCAGCCATCAATGAAGTGGACAGTTATTTAAGCTACCTGGATGCTTCTCACCAGACCAGCCAGGGGCTGGACTTCCTTAAGGGTGTGGTCACCGACCATTCGGATAAGGTTGAGCTGCACCAACGCCTGGCGGAAGCGTACAGCCGGGCAGGCATGAAGGCTGAAACCATCGCTGAATTGGATACTATTGGAGATATGCTGATGAGTGCAGGGAACCGGTCAGGAGCGATTAAAGCGATCCAACAGATCATCAGCTTCAACCCCCCCGATGCGCTGGAATATCAACGCTTGCTCGAACAACTTCAGGAAAAATCCTGAACGGAAATTCCTACCACCAAAAACGATACCAGGCAGCGGTGGTGATATCGAAACTCCCCGAGGTCACCTCAACCTGGATTTGCGCCATCTGGTCGGCTGCTTGCTGACCCACATTGAATTGAACCTGGGAAACGCCATTCACGTCGCTGGGGGGTAAGATAATGGTACGGTCTTCACCCGAAGGCTGGGAAATCCTGGCCGTAACCAGGGCATCATTGACCGGTTGGTATTGCTGATCCTGGACGACCACATACAAAGTCTGAGTGTCACCGGCCTTCACCACCGCTTTACCCACAAAAGCGTGCGACTGCATTTTGATCATCTCGGACGAGCCTTTAAATTCGGCCTGATCCACTTTCAATAAACCAGGATTGCGCCCGGATTGGTCGAACTGCATCCGGCCGATATCCGCCAGCCTTACCCATTGGTCAGGGGACATTTCCGGATGCCATTCAAACCGGGCTCGTTCAAAATATTGAACGTATAAATCGCCTTCTCTTGAGAAATCCGAAATGGGGTATCCGAACTGGGCCAGACCGCCGTTCGCATCAAAGAAAGCCAGAAAAGCATAGCAGACATAGAACCGCCCGGCGGCCGAGGTAAAAGCCCGGCAGGCGGGCGTATTGGTTGCCATATCGACCGGATGCACCTGGGCGCGCTGAAAAACGAGAGAACCCAACGGGCTTAACTGTACCCGCTGCCCGGCAGGGGCATCTTCGTGGAGTTCAAAGCGGGCTTTCTGAAAGTATTGCATTTTCATGTTAGCGGTAGGATCAATGAACTCGTTCGTTATGGGCAGGCCATAGACGAGAAGCGGGTCAGGGACACTCAAGTAAAAAGCTAAAAATTCCCCCTCAACGACTTTACCAGTTTCAGGAAATTCTCGGCTTGTTTGTTGTTGAGCGCTTGCAGGGAAGGAAGCTCCTGCAATAACCCCCGCTAAGAAAAGCAATGTTAGGCATCGACGTAACCAGGGCATAAATACATTATAGTGACCTTATCCCCGGTTTAAACATAGACGTTTGTACCGATGCGTGTAGTTTTTGCCTGTTTTTGCCCGTATGTTAAAGGAATTTTTTTGCCCGGGAGGGTAATTTTCGGCGAACCCCGGCCAGGCGCCCTAGGCGGGTAAATGGCTTATCCCATAAAGGGATTCGCGGATCTGAATCACTTGCCGGCGCAGGCGATCATCGCGTTCAAGCATATCCGCAACTTTATCACAGGCATACATCACGGTGGTATGATCGCGCCCGCCCAGCACCTCTCCAATCTGGGGTAAGGACACATTGCCCTCTTCTCGCAGCAAATACATGGCTACTTGCCGTGGAAGGGCCACTTCTCGTGACCGGCTACGCCCTAACAGGTCCTCTGAACTGATCCCAAAAGCATTAGCCACCACGGATACCACCCGATCGGGCGCAAGCAGGTTGCGTTGTGGCAACAGATCCGCCAGGGAAGTGGTTACAAGCTGGACCGTCAAGGGTAACCCGCTAAGATCTGAGAACGCCAGGACGCGCGTCAGGGCGCCCTCCAGCTCGCGGATATTCGATTGAACCATGCGGGCAATGTTTTCGAGAATCTCGTTGGGGACATTTCTCCCCGATCGGGCTGCTTTCGAACGCAGTATGGCTATACGCGTTTCAAGATCTGGCGGTTGAATGTCCGCAGTCAATCCCCATAGGAAGCGCGACCGGTAACGCTCTTCTAATGTGACCAGGGCCTTAGGAGGCCGGTCCGAAGTCATCACAATCTGTTTATCCTGGCCATGCAAGGTATTGAAGGTATGGAAAAATTCTTCCTGTGTCGACTCTTTACCCGCGATAAACTGGATGTCATCGATGAGTAGAACGTCAACCTGGCGGTATTTCTCACGGAAAGCGGGGGTCGTGTGCTTAAAGATGGCGTTGATGATCTCATTGGTAAATTCTTCCGAGGAAACATACAATACTCGCAGACCCTTTTGCAGGACAACATTGCCAATCGCGTGCAACAGGTGGGTCTTCCCAAGCCCCACCCCACCGTACAGAAATAACGGGTTATACGCGTTGGCCGGTTCCTCCGCGACTGCCATGCAGGCAGCATGCGCCAGGCGATTGCTTGCCCCAACCACAAAATTCTCAAAGGTATACCGCGGGTTGATATGGGTTTCTGTTGAGGCCTTACCCTCGCCAGGCTCAAAGCTACTCGGTTCCCCTGGTTCTTTTTCTTCGGCGATCGAATCACCCTGCATGACCACAAAGCGTACGCCTGCCTGGCGGTCCACCATGCCGGTCAGCATCCGGTTGATGGTATTCGTCAGGCGGCTTTCCAGCCAATCGCGCGCATAAGCGTTTTTTACCCCGATGGTAAAAAGGCCATCTTGATAAGCCATCAAGGTTGAGCTGCGTACCCAGGTATCGAAGGAAGCTTTGGACATGTCCATCTGTAGCTGCCCTATGGTTGCCTGCCATGCCTGATCTGCATTCATAGTGTCAATTCCTCTCAAGATGAGACAATAAACAGAGCCAATGCTGGTTCTGCATGAGCTTAATAGAATACATACCCGGCCAGGTAAGAACGCTTTCCTGGCACTCATCAGGTAAAATTCCTTATTTTTTATGCTGGGGAACTAGCCCTCTCCTCAAGTCGTATACAACATTCTAACTGAAATGAATGGGGTAAGCAAGTCGTATACCCTACGCTTCTCTAAAAAGAATCGATATTTTAAGGTTTCTAATGTTAAAGGATTATGCCCCGAAAAAAGGGGCGGCTGGTAATATCGCGAATGTTAACCCCCAATGTTGGCACATTGATCCTTCGTACACCCCTATATGTGGGGTTTAACTCCCGGAATCTTAAATATTAGCTGGAGGTGGCTCGATCTACCGGGAATCTCAGGAAACGGATACCGGTATTTTAGCCCTGGTAGGATTCAAAAAGCTGAATCTCCCATGCGATTTGAAAAACAGGTTGAATATTCAGCCCTGGCTGCTTGATCCCATGGACGCCAGCATCATGCGAGCAGCCCGCCGGGCAATTTCGACTGCAAAATTGGTGCCGCGGTCCCAGGGATAAACCTGGCTCATGCTGGCAAAATAAAGCCCCTGGATAGGCGTGCGGATATCGGGAATATTCTGTGAGTGGTGGAGCAGCGGAATGGGCTGAGCATAAGTCGTGCGGTTGAGCCAGCTGGCGCGAATCCACTCTGGCTGGAACTTCGGATTGAAGAAGGTCAATTTGGGGATAAACGTTTGCAAAAGCTCTTCTTTACTCAAGGAGAAATAAGGGTGATCCGTGTTGAGGTAATCGCCGATATAGACGATGTGGTCGCCGCCAAAATGCTGGGGCGAAATGTAGTTAGTATGTTCCACCAACGACAGGAACGGAAAACCGGCTGCCTTGGGCACATTGAACCAGTAGTACCCTTCTTCCGATAATTGATGTTTCAACGCCAGGATCAGGACAACAGCGCCCATATGCTTGAGAGCCAACAAACCCTGAAGATACGAGCCGGGAAGATCGGGAGCAAGCTGCGCCAACTGGCCAGGCGATACCGTTACCAGGCACTGGTCAAAATGGCCTCCCGCCTGGCCCGCAGCGTCAATTGCCAGGCCGCCGGCGCCTGGCGCACCGGGCGAAATCCGCGCTATGGGGGTGGATAAGCGAATCTCAACCCCCATCTGGCGCAGGCGATCCGCCAGCTTATCAGAGAAGGCTTGAAACCCGCCTTGAAAGGTGCCCAGGCGAGTCGTGCGGGAATGGAGCCGCGCCCACAGCCAGGCCATGTTGACGTCGTGGGCGTATTGATCGCCGAACTTTCCCATCAGCATCGGCTCCCACATGGCTTCATACACCCGGTCCCCCGCCCAGCGGCGCATCCAGGACTCGGCCGTATAACCTTCCAGGCTTTTCCAGTTTCCAGACAGGCGCAGGTAGGCCCCCACCAGGCCAAAACGGGCGGTATCGATCAGGGGATAATGTCGCAATAGAAACAAAGGGATGTTTGAAAACATGGAGTCGAAAGGGTAAAACCGTCCCTGGTGGTACATCACGGTAACGGGCCGCGGGAAAATTACTTGACCCTGCCAGCCCAGCTCGTCGATCAGGCCCAACATGTAGCGATCCGAAGCAAACCAATGATGGTAATAGCGCTCAACCGACCAGTCCCAATGGGGCTCTTTAAAGCCGGCAGCCAGGCCGCCAACCCCTCCACTCCCCTCGTAGATCGTCACATGATGTCCGGCTCGCGACAGGTCATAAGCGGCCGCCATACCGCCAATGCCAGCCCCTATCACCGCAATGTTCTTTTCCGCCATGTTCAACTCGCCTTTTCGACTTGAGGGATTTCGCCCCACTTATATCCTTCACGCAGGAAATAATACGCCCCTAATAAGGTGATCGGCAGCCATAACGCCGCGTGCAGCACCAGGGTGTATCCCGCCGCAATCGGGCCAGGCACGCCATAGAGCTGTAACACTGCGATCCCTGGCCCATCAAATGTGCCAATGTACCCCGGAGCAGAAGGCAGCGTGGTGGCCAGGTTAACCACCCCATTCATCAGCATCAACGCAAAAAAACTGACCTGAAAATGGAAAGCGTGCATCACAAACCAATACTTACCCGTTTCCAACAGCCAGATCACCGTTGAGGTCAGCAACACCATCAACGCCTCCTGGGGTGAACGCAATGACTCCAGGCCTCCCATGAATTTCTGGCTTACATCCCTGGTTTTTTGGCGAAAACGTTCTGGCGCCAGGTGGTCAATCGCCCAATTGACGACCCGCTCAGTGACCAGGGGGAACATGGCTGCCAGGATAAAGACGGCCAGGGCGCCAAGGAAAATAACCGCGCCGCCGATGGCCAAATCCTGGATCGTGATCTGTCCAATCACCCCCAGCTCGATAATCCCTGCCGATCCTGAACCCCGAGTCACGCGAGTCAATTCGCCCAGGTTTAGGAAGACAAAACCCAGCATCACCACAGCGTCAAAGATACGCTCGACGATGATCGTCGCCAGCGAAGCCGAGATCGACACCCCCTCCCGCCGCTTGAGCACGATGGCGCGCAACACCTCCCCGGCCCTGGCCGGGTAAATATTATTCCCCATATAGCCGATGGCGACAATGGGGAACATGGTATTGGTAGGAATTTTTTTGAGCGGGCGCAAAAGATAATGCCAGCGCCAGGCCCTCGCCCATACCGCCACCATATAAACCAGGATGCCCGGTAGCAGCCACAGGTAATCGGCCGACTCCAGCGTAGCCACCACATCCGTCAGTTTCAATTTACCTAAAGACCAATACAGCAGTGCCAGGCTGATAAGGAGCCCAACCCAAAATTGCCAGCGTTTCATGGGCCAAATTCTACCATGGTATACTTAATTCATGCCACTTATGACTGCTGTCGAGCTGGGTAAGTCGTATGGGCCCAAAGACATCTTCAGCCATTTATCTTTCAGCCTGCCTCACCATGCACGCTACGCCATTGTTGGCGCCAATGGGATTGGGAAAACCACCTTGCTGCGCGTTCTGGTTGGGCTGGAAGAGCCCTCCAGCGGCGTTATCCACTGCGCCAAAGGTTTACGGATTGGTTACCTGCCCCAGGAGGCTCAATATGCCTCCGATCAGACACTCTGGCAAGAATGCCTGACCGTATTTTCAGATTTATTGGCCCAGCAGGCCGAGCTGCACCGCCTGGAAGCCATGATGAGCCAGGAGAATCCTTCAGACGAAACTTTGTACACCTACGGGACTCGACAGCAAGCTTTTGAGCGCCAGGGAGGGTACACTTACGAACAGCGCATCCGGCTGACTTTGAGCGGGCTAGGCTTTTCACCATCCGATTATGATCGCCCGTTAAGCCAGCTTTCCGGGGGACAACGCACCCGCGCTTTGTTGGCTAACCTGTTGCTTCAAAACCCTGACCTGCTTCTGCTCGATGAGCCCACCAATCACCTGGACATTGCTGCAGTCGAATGGCTTGAAGCCTATTTGAAGGAGTGGGATGGGGGTGTGTTAATCGTTTCCCATGATCGCTATTTCCTTGACCAGGTTGCGCAAAATGTCCTGGAAATGACCCCGGCGTTGGAGCTTTACCACGGCAATTACAGCGCTTACCTGGCGCAGCGGGCAGAGCGCTACCAACGTCGCCTCGAAGAATACCAGGCGCAGGTAGAGATGGTCAGCAAGGAAGAGGATTATATTCGCCGCAACCTGGCCGGTCAAAACACCCGCCAGGCCCAGGGTCGGCGCAAACGCCTGGAACGCATGCTGGAAGAAGCCCGCCTCACCCCGCCTTCAGAGGGCAGAAAACTCCACCTGCACCTGCAGCCGGTCGCTCGTTCAGGCGACCTGGTGGTGCGCGCCAGTCTGCTCCAGGTAGGATACTTAGATGAAGGCCGCCCCTTATTCAATGTCCCCGACTTAACCCTGACGCGAGGTGAGTGTGCAGCCATCATCGGCCCGAACGGCGCGGGAAAAACTACTTTCTTAAAAACCCTTCTGAGCGAGATACCGGCTTATAGCGGCGAAGTCATCCTCGGCGCCAGCCTCTCCATCGGTTACTTTGCCCAGGCGCACGAAAGCCTGACAGCCGGCAACAACCTGATGGACGAAATTCAATCAGCCGCGCCGAACATGCGACCCGCCGAAATACGCGACTACCTGGCAAAATTTCTTTTCACCGGCGATGATGTATTCAAAGTAGTATCCGTGCTTTCGGGTGGAGAGCGCAGCCGCCTGGCCCTGGCCAGGCTGGCCCTCACCGGCGCTAACCTGTTGTTATTGGATGAGCCGACCAACCATCTCGACCTGCCTGCCCAGGAGGTTCTCCAATCCGTGCTATCCGATTACCCCGGCACCATCCTCCTGGTTTCGCATGATCGTTACCTGATCGATGCCCTGGCCACCCAAATTTGGGAAGTCGACCCGCAGCAAAGCACCCTACGCTTGTTTGACGGCACTTACAGCCAATATAAGCAGGCCCGCGAAGCTGAAGCCGCTGCCAGAGCTGTTTCAACCGAAAACAGTACGCCTGCCCCATCTCGAGCCAATCACGCACCGCCAGCCAACCCGCCCCAACGCCATTCGCGCCCACCTGCTGGGCCATCCAAAAATAATGAGCGCCTGCGCTTGCAACGCATTAAAGTATTGGAAGACGAAATATCCACCCTGGAAATGCAGCTCTCACGCCTGTCGCAACAACTGGAGATCCCTCCTTCCGATC
>JAJYIW010000143.1 GCA_021789855.1 Chloroflexota bacterium
GCTCTCGCCGTATTTTTCACCGAACAGGGCCATCGCCCCTTCCGCGATGGCCTGCTGCAAGGGCTTGGTGACCATCGTCAGCCTGTAATTTTCCAGGATAGCCCGGTTCACCCCGGCCTCGATCGCGCTCAATTGAGCCGGCGTCACCGCTTCAGGGTGGGTAAAATCAAACCTGAGCCGGTCCGGCGCCACCAGGGAACCGGCCTGGCGGGCATGCTCGCCCAGGACGGCATGCAATTCAGCATGGAGCAGGTGCGTGGCGGTGTGGTTGCGCATGATGTCCCGCCGGCGCTGGACATCTACGCTGGCAATCGCCGCATCGCCCACCCGGGGTTGTCCCTGGATCACCGTGCCCACGTGCACCACGACCCCAGCCGCCGGTTTACGCATCTCATCGACGCGGATCTCCCAACGCGGCTCTTTAGCCGACACGATCGTCCCGGTATCCGACACCTGGCCGCCCGATTCAACATAAAAACAGGCTTGGGGCAAGATCACTTCCACATTGTCACCCGCCATCACCTGGCGCAGCGGTTGCCCATCCTGGATCAGCGCCAGCACCGGGCCCTCCACTTCGAGCGAGCTGTACGGATCATAGCTCACCCCGCCGGCCCCCAGGCCGCCGTGCGCTTGCAGGTCAGCCAGCACCGCTCGATACACATCCACATCCTCGCCGCCCAACGGCCCAAAGGCTTTGCCTGCGCCTGACGCCAGGCGGTGTTCCTCCATGGCCTGGTGGAAGCCGGCCTCGTCCACGTCCAGGCCTTGCTCACGAGCCATGTCGCGGGTCAGCTCAAATGGCAGGCCCAGGGTGGCGTACAGGTCAAACGCCCGCCGTCCATCCAGCGCCGTTTCGCCCCTGGTTTTCAGCTCTTCCAGGTATTCATTGAGGCGTTCCGTGCCAGCCTGCACTGTCCGGCGGAAACGCTCTTCTTCACGGGTGATGTTGTCCAGGATGGTTGCCTGGTTGCGCTTCAGCTCAGGGTAGGCATCGCCATATCCATCGATCACCGTGCGCGCCACCTGCGCCAGGAAGGGGTCGTTCAAGCCGATTTTGCTGCCGAAACGCGCAGCCCGGCGAATGATCATCCGGCAGACGTAGTTTCGCCCGGTGTTTCCCGGCACGACCCCATCCGCAATCAGGAAGGTCATGGCTCGCCCGTGGTCAGCGATCACCCGGTAAGGCGTCAGGTTGGCTTCACGCTCAGCGTCGCTGTGACCGGTCAGCTTTTGCACCGTGGTCATCAGCGGCATGAGCAAATCGGTGCGGTAGTTCGAATCCACATTTTGTAGCACGGAGACGATTCGTTCCAGGCCCATGCCGGTATCCACATGCCGGGCCGGTAGGGCTTCGAGATGGGAAGGTGACAGCCGGTTATACTGGATAAATACCAGGTTCCACAGCTCCAGGAAACGCGAACAGTTGCCATTGACCTGGCAGACATGCCCAGGCTCTGATTGGCGATTGCAGTAAGCGATTCCCCGATCGAGGTGTATTTCACTGCACGGCCCGCACGGCCCGGTTTCAGCCATTTCCCAAAAATTATCCTTGCGGCCAAAATAAAGTACGTGGCTGGGATCGATTCCTGGCTGCACGCGCCAGGCCACGGCGGCTTCTTCATCCGCCGGGATCTCGCCTTTTTCATCCTTAAAACAGGTCGCCCACAAGGACTCTTTGGGCAGGCCGAAACGCTCGGTCAGCAGCTCCCAGGCCCAGGCGATGGCCTCTGGCTTATAATAATCCCCGAACGACCAGTTTCCCAACATCTCGAAGAAGGTATGGTGGGTCGAGTCGCGGCCGACATCCTCCAGGTCGTTGTGTTTTCCGGCTACGCGCATACATTTTTGCGAGTTGACCGCGCGCGTATAGGGGCGCTGATCGGTGCCCAGAAATACATCTTTGAATTGCACCATGCCGGCGTTGGTAAAGAGCAGCGTCTGGTCGCCGCCTGGCACCAGCGACGAAGATTGGACAAATGTGTGCCCTTTTTGGGTAAAAAAGTCGATAAATGCCTGGCGGATCTCCGCTCCGGATAACACGTTTTGCATGAAAGCTCCCTTGATAATATTCTCAAAGCCCAAGTGGTGCCAATTATAGTGGATGCGATCGCTTATAGCAAGTTTTGAGGTCGCCATTGCTTGCTTTTTAGTCAGTTTGGCATAGAATAGGGCGATGAAATTGGATTTGAAATATTTATATGTGGCCATCTTTTCTGCCGGGATGACCGCCCTGGCCGTCGAGATGTCAGCCTCGCGGTTGCTCGGCAACGTTTTCGGCACCAGCAACCTGGTATGGGCCTGCATCATCGGCCTGATCCTGATTTACCTGACCCTGGGCTACTACCTGGGCGGCCAGTGGGCCGATCGCTCCCCTTCTCTGAAAACTTTTTACCGCATCCTGATCTGGGCGGCGTTTACGGTCGGCCTGATCCCGGACGTCTCGCGGCCGGTTTTACGCCTCTCGGCCAGCGCCTTTGACCAGATGGAAATGTCTATCCTGTTTGGCTCATTCACCGCGGTGATGATCCTGTTTGTCATCCCGGTGACCCTGCTGGGTACGATTTCCCCCTTTGCCATCCGCCTGGCCGTCCGCGACCCGCGCCACACGGGGGCCATCGCCGGCCGGCTCTCTGCCATTTCCACCCTGGGCTCCTTCCTGGGCACCTTCCTGCCCGTGCTGGTGCTGATCCCGGCCATCGGCACCTACCGCACGTTCCTGGCCTTCAGCGGCTTCCTCTACCTGATTGGCATGGTTGGGCTGGCGCGCTGCGCCGGCTGGCGTAGCCTGCTGCCCTACCTGGCCATGCCCATCATCCTGGGTATCCTCACCTGGTTCGCTTTGCAAGGGCCCGATAAGAACCCGCCGGGACTGGTCTACGAGACCGAGTCCGCTTACAATTATATCCAGGTGATCAAACAGGGCGATTACATTATGCTTCGGTTGAACGACGGCCAGGGCATCCATTCTGTCTACAACCCCAACCAGCTCAATTATTATGGAACGTGGGAACAGATGCTGGTAGCGCCCTACTTTAACCCGGCGCCTTACGATCCCTCGCGGGTTAAAAGCATGGCCATCGTCGGCCTGGCTGCCGGGACGACTGCTCGCCAGGCCACCGCGGTCTATGGGCCAATTCCCATCGATGGGTTCGAGATCGACCCCAAGATCATCGCCATTGGGCGGCGTTACTTCGGCATGACAGAGCCCAACCTCAATGCCATCGCACAGGATGGCCGCTGGGGCCTGGAGCACAGCACCCGCCGCTACCAGATCATCAGCATCGATGCCTACCGCCCCCCTTACATCCCGCCGGAATTCACCACGCGCGAGTTCTTTACCATCGTCCGTAACCACCTGACCGAGAACGGCGCCCTGGCGATCAACGTCGGTCGCAGCCCCACGGATCGGAGCCTGATCAATGCCCTGGGAACCACCATCGGGAGCGTTTTCCCTTCGGTTTATGTCATGGATCTGCCCAACACGTTCAATTCCATCCTGTTTGCCACCGTCCAGCCCACCCAGGCGTCCAACTTCGCGGCTAACCTGGCCAATCTCTCCCCACGCAAAGATATCAATCCTTTGCTGATCAGTACCATGCAAATCACCCTGGTGAACCTGAAGCCTGCGCCGGAAAAGACCGAGGTCTTTACCGATGATCACGCTCCCATCGAATGGTTGACCAACCAGCTTGTCTTGAGCTACCTTGTTTCTGGAGACGCGAGTAAATTAAAATGAACCCTCCCTCAAAATTTGTGCGCCAGGCGATTAGCTGGCTGATCACCCTGCTGATCCCTTACCTGCTGATCATGACCTCCGTCCGGCTTATCCTCACGCCCGTGTTTCTGCAGATTGAATATCGCACGCCCAATTTCCCCGCCGACTCGTATGGCTTTACCCTCCAGGACCGGCTGCATTATTCCGGGTATCTGATCAATTACCTGGTCAACAACGCCGGGATTAATTATCTTGGCGACCTGAAATTTCCGGATGGCAGCCCCCTGTTCAAGCCCTCTGAATTGAGCCACATGGTAGACGTCAAGAACCTGGTACAGGCCACGCTTAAAATTTGGGTGATTGGCCTGGCCCTGCTGCTGTTATTCGGCCTGTGGGCCTGGCGCTCAGGCTGGCTGGCTGATTTCCGCCTCGGCTTGCGGCGGGGTGGCTGGCTGAGCGTCGGCTTGATCGCGGCTATCCTGTTGGCGGTCGCGTTGAATTTCAGACTCCTCTTCACCGATTTCCACCGCATTTTTTTCATCGGCAACAGTTGGATCTTCCTGTACTCGGATACCTTGATTCGCCTGTTACCCCTCCGCTTTTTTCAGGATTGTTTTATTGACGCGGGGGTGCTGACCCTGGCCGGGGGGCTCAGCCTTGGCCTGGCCGTGAAGAAGTGAACTCCCGACCCCTATGACCGAAGATATCACCCCGATTCGCCAACAATACCTGGACATCAAACGCCAGTATCCCGACTCGATCCTGTTTTTTCGCCTGGGTGACTTCTACGAGACGTTCGACGCGGATGCGGAGATCACCTCGCGGGAGCTGGATATCGTCCTGACCTCGCGTAATGTGGCGAAGGGGATGCGTATACCTATGGCGGGCATCCCATACCACGCGGTAGAAAACTACCTCGGGCGGCTGATCGCCCGCGGCTACCACGTGGCCATCTGCGAGCAGGTCGGGGATCAGCCCAATAAGGGCCTCTTCCCCCGCCAGGTGGTGCGGGTGGTGACGCCCGGCACGGTGATCGAGCCGGGCCTGTTGAATAGCAATACCAACAATTACCTGGCGACCGTTTACCCGGCGGAAAATCGCACCGGCATCGCTTATGTCGACATCACCACGGGCGAATTTGCGGCTACCGAGCTGGCCGCCGGCGGAGGCGAAGAAGTCAACACGGTGGTACGGGCAGAGCTGGTGCGACTGGCACCGGCCGAGATTCTTTGGCCTGAAAACATCGCTTTGCCTGAGGGCATCCCAGGTCACATCACCCCCTGGCCAGGCTGGCATTTTGAGCCAGGCCGCTGCCAGGAAGCCTTATTCGACCTGTTCCACACGACCACCCTGGACGGATTCGGGCTACGCGGCCAGGGGTTAGCGGTGCGCGCAGCCGGGGCCATCATCCAATACCTGAAGGACACCCAGCCGGACGCGCTAAAATTACTGGTAGGCCTGCACACGTACCAGCTCTCCGACTTCATGGTGCTGGACGCCGCCACGCGCCGCAACCTGGAGCTGACCGAGACGCTGCGCGATGGGCAGGTGCAGGGCTCGTTGCTGGGCGTGCTGGATCAGACCGTTACCCCCATGGGCAAGCGAACCATCCGCCAGTGGGTCAGTAAACCCCTGCTGGACATCCCCGAAATCAGCCGCCGCCTGTCCGGCGTTGGCTGCCTGCTAGATAATGGGATGCTGCGCGCGGAGCTCCGCGCTCAATTGCGCCCACTGGCCGACCTGGAACGCCTGACCAACCGGGTCCTCTCCGGCCATGCCCTGCCCCGCGACCTGGTCGCCATGCGCGCCACCCTGCGCGGTTTGCCTGGCCTGCTGAACCTCTTCACCGCCCCCATCGAGCTTCTCCAGCCGACCCTGCAGCATATCGACCGGTGTTCCGCGGCGCTGGAGCATTTGGAACAGGCCATTGCGAACGATCCGCCGGCGACGCTGCAAACGATTGGGGTGATCCGCGATGGCTATTCCGCCGAGCTGGATGGCGTGATCCAGGCTTCCCAACATGCACGCACCTGGATCGCCAACCTGGAAGCCGTCGAGCGCGAGCGCACCGGGATCAAAACCCTCAAAGTGGGCTACAACAAGGTATTTGGCTATTACATTGAAATCTCGCAATCCAACGCCCCAAACGCTCCGTCTGAATACATTCGCAAGCAGACCCTGGTCAACGCAGAACGCTTTATCACCCCGGAGATGAAGGAATACGAGACGCTGGTGTTGAATGCCGAAGACCGTATCCGGGAGATCGAGAACCGCCTGTTCCAGGAGGTCTGCGCGGCGATCGGAGCAGACGGGCGTAAACTTTTAGAGACCGCCCGCGCGTTGGGCGAGCTGGATACGCTGGCTGCCCTGGCGGAAGCCGCTGCCGCGGGTGGCTATACCCGGCCGGCCGTCAGCGCCGACGATATCCTTGAGATTCATGACGGGCGTCACCCGGTGGTTGAGCTCACGCTCAAAGGCGAGCGCTACGTCCCCAACGAAGCAGTTTTTGAACCCGGTGAAATCGTGCGCATCATCACCGGCCCCAACATGAGCGGGAAGAGCACCTTCCTGCGCCAGGTAGCCCTGATCGTCTTGATGGCCCAGATGGGAAGCTTCGTCCCGGCCGCCTCTGCTCATATCGGCCTGGTGGATCGCATCTTCACCCGCATTGGGGCGCAAGACGAGATTCACGCCGGCCAGTCCACTTTCATGGTCGAGATGATCGAGACCGCCAACATCCTGCATCACGCCACCCGGCGCAGCCTGCTGGTATTAGATGAAATCGGCCGGGGCACCAGCACCTACGATGGGCTTTCAATCGCCTGGGCAGTGGTCGAATTTATCCACAACCACCCGCGCCTTCGCGCCCATACCCTGTTCGCCACGCATTACCACGAGCTGACCCAGCTTTCCAGCCTCCTGCCCGGCGTACGCAATTACAACGTAGCCGTGAGCGAATCGGAAGGCAAAGTGGTGTTTCTGCACAAGATTGTCCCGGGTGGGGCCGACCGTTCTTATGGCATCCATGTGGCCCAACTGGCCGGCATTCCTCAGCCTGTCATCCAGCGCGCCGGGGAAATCCTGCACCAGTTAGAGGCGTCTTCCGGGCACGCCACCACCCTTGACGGCCATTCAGCCCAACAATTGGCCCTCTTCCCCGAAACCAACCCGCTGCTGGAGGAGATTCAAGCGCTCGACCTGAACGCTATCTCGCCCATCGAGGCGCTCAACAAGCTTTACGAATGGCAGCGCAAGTACCTGGATCAAAAGAAGTGATTAGGCTCCTCACTTGAGCCACATCACCGTCAGCGGGCTAATCGTGACCGGAAGCTCGTCGCCTGAGACGCTATATTCCCCGGTCGCCAGCAGGTTATGGACAATCAGCCCATCCTTCCAGCCATAAGCCTTCACTGGAAGGCGCAAGACCCGGCGGGTAGCGCTGGCGTTCATCACCACCATCACCTTTTCATCCCCCAGGCTGCGCATAAAAGCATATACGCCACGGTTATCATCGGCCAGCACCCGCTCGTAATCCCCCCGCCTGAGCGCAGCCAGCTTTTTTCGCAGGCTGACCAGCTCCTGCATATAGCTCCTCAGCTCCTTATTCCACAGGGTTTCGTCCCAGGGAAAGCAGCGGCGGTTATCCGGGTCTTTCTTACCCTGTAAACCGATCTCGTCTCCATAATAAATGGAGGGCGCTCCCGGGTAAGCAAACTGGAAAGCCACTGCCAGCTTGAATTTCTCCACATTACCGTCCACCATCGTCATGAAGCGAGCCGGGTCGTGCGAGCCCACCAGGGTGTACATGGCGTAGGCGTTCTCCCGTGGAAAGAGCTTCAACAATTTCTCGACCTTATCGGCAAACTGGGTCACCGGCAGGTTAGCGGTGAGCAGGCTCAACAATGCATCCCGCAGCGGATAGTCCATCAGGCCATCAAAATGAGTCTCCCCCACCCAGCGCGGGTTGCCGTCCCAGATCTCCCCCACGATGTAAGCATCCCGGTTGATCGCCAGGACGGTTTGGCGAAACTCGGCCCAAAATCCATCGTCATCAATCTCGTTGGGCACATCCAGGCGCCAGCCGTCTGCCCCTTGCTCAATCCAGTATTGGGCGACCTTCAAAAGGTAAGCGCGCACCTTCGGATTATTGGTGTTAAATTTGGGCAAACTTTTGTTCTTCCACCAGCCCAGGTAATCCACCGCCTCCCCTGGGGAGTAAGCATCAATCGGGAACTTAAGCACGTGGAACCAGTCTTGATACACCGATAGCTCCTGGTTCTCAAGCAGGTCGGTAAACGCAAAAAAGCCGCGCCCGCAATGGTTAAACACCCCATCCAGGATCACCCGCGTCCCGTGGCGGTGAGCCACGTCCAGCAAGGCCTGGAAATCCCGCATGTCGCCCAGCCTGGGGTCAATTTGAAAATAGTCGGCGGTGTTATAGCGATGGTTGGACGCCGCCATAAATATCGGATTCAAGTAAATCCCATTGATTCCCAGGTCAAGCAGGTAATCGAATTTCTGGATGATCCCGCGCAGATCGCCGCCAAAGAAGCTGCGGCTGGTGGGCGGCGCGCCCCAAGGCAGAAGGTAATCCGGATCGTTGCTCAAATCGCCGTTCGCAAAACGATCGGGGAAAATCTGATAGAAAATGGTATCTTGAACCCAATATGGAACGGTCACGTGTTCCTCCTTTGAGAAATGCAATGGTGCCAGCTACTGTCGCCGGGCCTGTTGGACCAGGGTAATTAACGCACCAGGCTGGTGATCAAAATCAGCCCGCGCCATTCCGCCACAGGTTAAGGCCGCCAATACCTCGGTGTATACCTGGTTGACTGGAGTAAAAACGCCCAGGCGAGATCCAAACCGCGTCACCGCCCCGTTCAGGTAGGTCAC
>JAJYIW010000005.1 GCA_021789855.1 Chloroflexota bacterium
CGAAGACCTTGTACGACGGACACACCCTGGTCTATGTAATTCTCCAACATGGCCTGGGCAAGCAAACGACTGGCATCCAGTTCGTTGGTGGCGATGATGAAACGGCCCAGCGACCGTTTGGCGACCTGATCGCAAGCTGGGGAACAGGTACGACGGCCTATGGGTTTGATGGGGAACAGACGGACGCGACCGGGCTGACCTACGATTACTCCCCTGGCTTTACGGCAACCGGAGCACGTCCAGCATGAGGGGATAGATGGCCGGGTTGGCGGCCAGGACGCTGACCGGCGGCGTAAGGTGGTGGGGCTGGCCAAACAGCTGCGAGACGACGCCCCCGGCCTCCTGGACGATCAGGCCGCCCGCGGCGATGTCCCAGGCATTGAGGCGGATTTCCCAAAAGCCGTCCAGGCGCCCTGAGGCAACGTAGCACAAATCCAGGGCGGCCGAGCCGAGCCGGCGCACCCCCTGGGTGCGCTGGGTGAAGTGGTTGAAGAATTCCAGGTTGTTGAGCGGGCTTTTCCATAGGTCATAGGGGAAGCCGGTTGCCAGCAAGCTGTGGATCAGGTCGGGCGTCGCGGAAACGTGGATGGGCTGGCCGTTCAGCCAGGCGCCTTTGCCCTTTTCCGCGCTGAACATCTCGTCCCGCATGGGGTCGTAGACGGCGCCGAGCACCGCTTGCTGCCCTTCGGCGTAAGCCAATGAAACGCAAAAGAGGGGCAGGCTGTGGGCGTAATTGAGCGTGCCGTCCAGCGGGTCGGTGTACCAGCAATGATCCGCGTCCCCCTGTAGGTCGCCGCTTTCCTCTGTCAGGATGCGGTGATTGGGATAGGCCTGGCGGATGGTGCGGATGATCAGCTCCTCGGAGCGGTGGTCGACCTCGGTGACCAGGTCGGTGACGCCTTTGTGCTGGATGGTGTGTTCCTGTCCATAGCCATCGCGCAAGATTTCGCCGGCCTGGCGGGCCAGGGTTTCCAGTTCATCTAACGAGGGCGGCATAGGATTTGCTTCCTTGGGTAGCGAAGGGTAATTTTTTCATGGAGTTATTTTAACCGATGGAAGAGCGGCCTGGCCATCAGGCTTCGCCCCGAATTTCCGCCTGAAGGCGCTGGAAGAAGCCGGCCAGGAACTGGTCGCGGGCGGCGGCGATATCCCGCGCTGTCTGGGTGTACAAGCGGTCTTTGATTTTGTTCAGCTTGAACAGGTACTCGTGGTAGGCGCTGTGCGGCTCGCCGGGTTCTTCCCGGCCGGTGCGCAGGAATTGTTGAGAGGGCTGCGTGTAAAACGGTTTGCCATCCAGGGCAGCATAGGCAATGACGCGGGCGACGCCGATGGCACCGAGCACGTCCAGCTTGTCTGCGTCAAACAGGATGCGGGCTTCCAGGGTGTGGGGCGGTTCAGATTGATCGCGGAAGCGGTGGGCGCGGATGGCGTGCTGGACGGCGGCTATGCGACTGGCGGGCCAGCTTTCGGCCTGCAGCACCTGGCCGGCGAACTCGGCCGAGGAGTGGTGGTGGCTGGCGCGGTCCTCTTCCGCACCACCCGGCGAGCCACCAGGCGCAGCGCCCTGGGCATCATGCAGCAGGGCAGCGGCCCGGATGATCTCAAGGTCGCCGCCTTCCATGGCGGCCAGGTGTTCGGCCATGGCGTATACGCGCAAGACGTGGTCGAAATCGTGAACAGGATCGGCCTGCGTGTACCAGGCGCGGGCTTCTTCGATGGTCGGCATGGGATTAAATCAGGCCTTTTAAGCTAATGGTGTGCAGGAAGTACCATGCGATCCATAAACCGCCCCCAATGATCAGCAAGGTCAGCACCAGGCTTAACAGGTGCCAGGCCAGGCGCAGGAGAAAGCGCAGCGCGCCGACGACGAGCATGATTCCCACGACCACCATCGCCAGTCGCAGGATCAGAGGAAAATGGGCTGGGTCAATCGACATCATAGCATATACCCTTCTTGATCACCTGGGTTACAAGGTTAGTGCCGAAGCGATAGCCCAGGTGGCGGTAATCGGAGACGCCCAGCAGGATCAGGTCGGCCTGCTTGCCCGTCTCGATCGAGCCGATGGCGCGGTCACGGCGGATAGCGGCAGCGGCATTGATGGTGGCTGCGGCGATGGCCTGGGCGGGGGTCAGGCGCAGGGTCCGGCAGGCCAGGGCGATGACGAACTGCATGCTTTCACACCAGGCGGTGCCGGGGTTGAGGTCGGAGGCCAGGGCCAGCAGCCCGCCGGCGTCCAGGATTGCCTGGGCCGGGGTGTAGGCCGGCTCGGCCAGCCCAAAGGGGGTGCAGGGCAGGGCCACCGCCACCGTGTCGCTGGCAGCGAGCGCCTGGATATCGGCCGGGGAGGTTTTCACCAGGTGGTCGGCCGAAACGGCGCCCAGGCTGGCCGCCAGGCTGGCTCCGCCGAGGTTGTCGAACTCGTCTGCATGAATTTTTAAAGGGAGCCCGGCGGCCCTGGCCGTTTCCAGGATGCGCCGCGACTGTTCCAGGCTGAAGGCGCCAGTCTCGCAGAATACGTCCACAAAGGGCAGCGGGCGTCCTGGGGCGTGGCTGCGCCACCACGCTGGCAGGGCTGGCAGCATAGCCTCGACGACCAGGCGGGTGTAGCCTTCCCCGTCACCCGGGTATTCCGGCGGGATAGCGTGCGCCGGCAAAAAAGTGGGCGCAATTTCCAGCGGCCCTTCCGCATCCAGGCGCAAAAGCGCGTCGAGCAGGCGCAGCTCAGCTTCCACGTCCAACCCATAACCGGTCTTGGCCTCGGCCGTGGTGGTGCCGTGGCGGAACATCGCAGCGGCGCGCCGGCGGGTCTGAGCCAGCAGGTCGGCGGGTTCCGCCTGGCGGGTGGCGCGGACGGTGGAGAGGATCCCCCCGCCGGCGGCCAATATCTCCAGGTAAGACTTGCCCTCCAGTCGCAGCTCAAACTCTGCCGCCCGGTCGCCGGCCCAGACCAGGTGAGTGTGGGGATCGACCAGTCCCGGCATGAGCACTTTCCCGCTGGCGTCCAGGCCGGGCTCGTGGGGGTAACGCTGTTTCAATACCTCACTCGGCCCGGCGTCCAGGATAGTTTCTCCCTGGATGAGCACCGCACCATCCGGAATGAGCCCCAGGCGCCCCAGGCTGCGTCCACGCTGCGGGCCGCCGGCCAGGGTCAAAAGCTGGGAAGCTGAATGGATCAACATCTTAGCGCCAATGATACCATCCAATTAACCCGCATGCCGCCCCTTTTGTGGGGCGGCATGTGAAAGGACGGGATGATTTGATTTAGTCCATCGTTTGGGTAGGAAGGTCCGGTAACAGGCGGAGATTGACTACCTGATCATCAAAGGCCAAAATGAGCCCGGACAGCTTCAAGCTGTGCAATTCTTTATCCGTAATGGTGTGGCTGATATCTCTATCCGGCAGGCGCCGGAAAGCGCCCGTATCGATATCCTGATACAATCCCCCACCCCAATCTACCATGGGGGTGCCATCTTTTTTCATAACCAGAAATTGGCGGTTAACGGTTGAGCCAACTCCCATGTGCACCTCTGTTTGTGTTAATGGACCGTGGCGAGTTTCTCCGGTTCAAATATCTTTTGGAGGCTCTGCTTTTGCGTGATGATCTGGCCGAAAGTCGCCTGGCGCAACCGCGCCACCAGGTTGGCCTGAGCGTCAGCCCAGACCGAATGCAGGACGCAGTTCGGCCCGAGGGGACAATCCGTCGTGCCAGCATTCGTGCACATATTTAAGGCTATTGGGCCATCAATGGCTTCGACCACATCTAAAACAGTGATTTCATGGGGATTGCGCGCCAGTGATACGCCGCCCCGCGCACCGCGTGAGGTATGGATCAGGCCAGCAATCGACAATTGCGAGATAATCTTGGCCAAAAAAGATGGGGGAATGTGTTGCTGTTCCGCAATCTGGCTGGTTGAGGCCCGCTGTGAAGGGTCCAGTAAAGCCAGATAGATCATGGCGCGAAGAGCATAATCAGCCTGGCGTGTGATTTGCATAGAAGCTAATCCTCTAAATCGTAAAATAGGATAAAGTTTACCGATTTTTAGTTTATTCCAAATTGACTGGATGGGCAAGTGACAGAGGTCATCCATCATTTATGACCTTTTGCTATTCATCTTTTATTTGTGATATGATTAATCCGTTATGCTTAATTTTCATTATATATACCCCATTCAAGTCCGTTTTGGTGACATCGATTCCCAGGGTCATGTAAACAATGCCCGTATCGTTACCTATTTTGAACAAGCTCGTATCTTTTACCTTAAAGAGTTATCCCTTTGGGATGGGGTGTCCTTCCTTGATCTGGGGTTAATTGTGGCGGATGTGCATGTCGCATACAAGGCGCCGGTTCATCTTACCCAATCTGTCCAGGTCGGGATGCGCGTTTCCCGGCTAGGGAATAAGAGCATGACGATGGAATCTCAGCTTGAGGATTGCGATCAACATATTTTGCTGGCTACCAATGATACGGTCATGGTAGCTTATGATTACCACGAAAAAAAAAGCATTCCGATCCCGGATGACTGGCGCGAGAAGATTGCCCGATATGAAGGGATCCCGGCTCACTCTTGAAGGGTTCAATATACTTATGAAGCTTCCACCGGTCGATCCGACTTACCTGGTCAATTTCCTCACTGGCCTTTTAAATACCCCCAGCCCGACGGGCTTTACCGAGGCGGGAATCGATTATGTAGCACACGCCCTGGCGACGTATCCGGAGTTGGTGGCTGGCTACAACCGAAAAGGCGGCCTGAGGGTTGAATGGGCTGGCGCCAATCAGGGCTCGCGACGCGGGCTGACAGCGCATGTGGATACCCTGGGAGCGATGGTCAAGGAGATTAAACCGAACGGGCGGCTGCGGCTGACGCAGATCGGGAATTATGCCTGGAATGCCATCGAAGGCGAAGGCTGCACGGTCTACACCTCTGAGGGCGAAACTATCCGCGGCTCAATCTTGCTCTCGATGGCCTCCACGCAT
Source organism: Chloroflexota bacterium (assembly GCA_021789855.1). Classification (GTDB taxonomy): domain Bacteria; phylum Chloroflexota; class Anaerolineae; order Anaerolineales; family Anaerolineaceae; genus JAJYIW01. The sequence goes on from JAJYIW010000005.1 coordinate 4,977, forward strand.
GTCTATGGGCCTCAAGTGAATGAGACGAAACGGGATGCTGAAAATATCGAGGTACGCCTGGACGCACGTACCACCAGCCTGGAAGATACGGTGGCGCTGGGAATCGAAGTGGGTGATTTTGTGGCCCTTGACCCGCGAGTCGAAGTTGTGAATGGCTTTATCCGCTCACGCCACCTTGACGACAAGGCCTGCGTGGCCTGCCTGGTCTCAGCGGTGAAGAGCCTGAACGATGCCGGGTTGAAACCGGCCCACCCGGTCTTTATGCTGTTCAGCAACTATGAAGAGGTCGGACATGGCGCGGCCGCAGGTATTCCGGAAGACGTGGCTGAGCTGGTGGCGGTGGACATGGCAGCGGTGGGTGAAGGACAGACCTCCGACGAGTTTCATACCACCCTGTGCGCCAAAGACAGCGGCGGGCCGTATCATTATGAGCTGAGCCGCCGCTTAAGGGATCTGGCCGAAGATTGCGGCATTGCCTATAATGTGGATGTCTACCCGTATTATGGGTCGGATGGCGAGGCGTTCTGGCGGGCTGGAGGCGATGTGGCGGTGGCCCTAATTGGCCCAGGGGTTGACGCTTCTCATAATTATGAGCGCACCCACCTGGAGGCATTGCTGGACACCACGCGTTGGATCTTAGCCTACCTGTTAAGTGATTAGCTTTTAGGCGATCAACCCTTTAATCGCCTAAAAGGATGACCCACAATCCCTTAAAGTTTGGTAGAATCGAATAAGAGACTATATCAGTCTTGTCATATCGAGATAGGGCCTCTGGCCTCATAAGGCAGCGGAGGTCTTTAAAGGCAGGCAGGATCGATGCCTTTATCGTCAAGCCGTTGCGTATCAGGAGATCTAGGGGATACGCAATTGTTATAATACAGGCAACCTGTTCCGGTGCGGTGAAGTGGCATGATGGCACTGTGAATCTGAAAATGGGTAACGTCGCATCGATCATTGGTAAACGTAGAGGGGACAGGTTGGTGGTTGTAGAGTTGAGGAGGATTTAGCTTTGGCTGGAATGGAGCGTTTTACCCAAAGGGCGCGGCACGTGCTCAGTCTGGCCCATCAAGAAGCGGAACGGATGCACCAGGATAAGATAGGCACGGAGCATCTCCTTTTATCCTTGATTCAGGAAGACGGGGGGGTCGCGGGCCGTGTGCTGCGCGATCTCGGCCTGGAGGCTGACCGGGTAAAAGAAATTATTGATCGCTTAAGTGGCACTGGGAATTATCATGGAGGAAAAATTGATCTGGCCCCTGGAACGCAACAGGTGCTGGAATTTGCCATAGAAGAAGCTCGCCGCATGGGTCACCATTACATCGGAACAGAACACCTGCTTTTGGGGTTGGTCCGGTATGAAGATGGCCTGGCGATGGACGTCTTGCGTAAACTGGGGGTGACCCCAGAGCAGATTCGCCGCCAGACTCGCCGGGTGCTGCAAGAGAGCAGCACGACCAATACTTCTCAGCTTCCGGCGCCTGGCGGTCGGCAGGAAAAATCGCAAAAAGAGCAGGCGGCTCGCCCGAAGACTCCCCTGGTGGACCAGCTGGCGGTGGATTTGACCTCCCTGGCCGAAGAAGGGAAATTGGACCCGGTGATCGGCCGGCAGATGGAAATCGAGCGGGTGATCCAGATCCTGGCGCGGCGGACTAAAAACAACCCGGCTTTGATCGGCGAACCCGGCGTGGGCAAGACGGCGATCGTGGAGGGCCTGGCGCAGCGTATCCTGGAAGGGGATGTGCCGGCGCCCTTATTAGATAAGCGGGTCTTGCAGTTAGACGTGGGTTCGCTGGTGGCCGGCACCATGTACCGCGGCCAATTCGAGGAGCGCTTGAAGCGCGTGATCGATGAGCTGAAATCGTCCGGCGCGATCCTGTTTATCGACGAAGTGCATATGCTGGTCGGCGCTGGAGCGGCCGGTTCGTCGGTGGACGCGGCGAATATCCTTAAGCCGGCGCTTTCGCGCGGCGAGCTGCAGGTAATTGGCGCTACCACCCTGGATGAGTACCGGAAGCATATCGAAAGCGATTCGGCTCTGGAGCGGCGTTTCCAACCGATCATCGTCAATGAGCCCACCGTTGAGGAGACCATCGAAATACTACGCGGTATCCGCAGTGCCTATGAAGAGCATCACCGCCTGATCATTTCGGACGATGCCCTGGATGCGGCGGCTCACCTCTCGGCTCGTTATGTGACCGAGCGCTTCTTGCCCGATAAGGCCATCGATCTGATCGATGAGTCTTCATCTCGGGTGCGCATGTATAAAAGCCCGGCTGCCAAGACTACCAAGGAGCTGATTAACCAGCTCCGCCAGGTGCGCCAGAACCATGCCCTGGCGGTGGAAGATGGGCGTTATGACGATGCCCAGGAGCTGGTTGAGACTGAATCCGGGCTGGAGAACCAGCTTGAGCGCCTTCGCACCGGCTGGGATCGCAGCAACAGCCCGGTGGTGACCGCGGACGATATCGCTGAGGTGGTTTCGATGTGGACCGGCGTGCCGGTGATGCAAATTGCAGCGGAAGAATCACAGCGCCTGCTCCAGATGGAGGATGAACTACGCAAAGCGATCATCGGCCAGGACGAAGCCATCCAGACGATCTCCAAGGCTGTACGGCGCGCCCGCGCCGGTTTGAAAGATCCTCGCCGGCCCATCGGTTCTTTTATTTTCCTGGGCCCGACAGGCGTGGGAAAGACCGAGTCGACTAAAGCCCTGGCGCGCTTCTTATTCGGCAGCGAAGATGCGTTGATCCAGTTAGACATGTCCGAATTTATGGAACGCCATACGGTCAGCCGGCTGGTGGGGGCCCCGCCCGGGTACGTGGGTTATGAGGAAGCTGGCCAGTTGACGGAAGCTTTACGCCGCAGGCCTTATTCCATCGTGGTCTTTGACGAGGTCGAGAAAGCCCATCCTGAAGCGCACAACATGCTCTTGCAGATCATGGAAGAGGGTCACCTGTCCGACGCTCGCGGGCGCAAGGTAGATTTCCGCAACGCCATTATTGTGATGACTTCGAATATTGGCGCGGATGTAATCAAACGCCAGACCTCGCTGGGATTTTCGCTGAAAAAAGACCAGGCAATGGAAGAGAAAGAGTCCTATGAAGAGATGCGCAAGAAACTGCTCGATTCGCTCAAGCGCGTCTTCCGCCCAGAGTTTATGAACCGGCTGGATGCGGTGGTGGTCTTCCGTGCATTGAACCAGGAAGACATCCAGAAGATTGTCAAGATCGAGCTGGACAAAGTGGCCAAGCGGCTGGAAGATCACGCGATCGTCCTGCACGCCACGCCCGAGGCGCTCGACCAGCTGGCCACCGAAGGTTACGATCCTGAAATGGGCGCCCGGCCGTTGCGCCGGGTCATCCAACAAAAAGTGGAAGATCCGTTGTCGGATGCGCTCCTTTCCGGAACTTTCGAAGACGGTGATTTTATCCTGGTCGATCTGAACGATAAAAAGGAAATCGAATTAAAACGGGGAGAAAAAGAAACCACGCAGCCAGAACCGGTGTAAACTCGCTGGTTGATATATAATCCTGGTGGGTGCACAAAAAAGCACCCACCAGGAGCCTTTAACCTTCCATGCCAAAAACACAAACTCAATACGTCTGTCAGCAGTGTGGGAAAATTTCACCCCGGCCCCTGGGCCGGTGCCCGCAATGCGGCGCATGGGGCAGCATGATAGAAGAAATCGTGGGGCCGGCTCTTTCCCATCCTACAAAAAATGTGGCCCGGGGATTGGGTGGGCGCTCGGTGCCGCTGCGCATCAACGAGATTGAAGGTTCAGCCGAAGAGCGCATGCCGTTATCGATTGGCGAGTTTGCGCGGGTGCTGGGCGGCGGAGTGGTTCCTGGCTCGATCGTCCTGGTTGGCGGCGATCCAGGCATTGGCAAGTCTACTTTATTGCTCCAGATGACCATGGCTATGGCTCCGGTGGGCAAGATCTTGTATGTTTCAGGGGAAGAGTCCGAACGCCAGATCAAGATGCGAGCGGTGCGTTTACTCCGGGAGGAAGACGGCCAGCCGCAGGCTATCCCCGAGTCGCTCTACCTGGTGACCGAGACCAACCTGAACGTCATCCTTGAGCATATTCATGACGTCCAGCCCATGCTGGTGATCATCGATTCGATCCAGACGGTTTACCTGCCTGAGCTCGAATCCAGTGCGGGTTCCGTATCCCAGGTGCGCGAGTGCGCTTCACGGCTGCGAGAGCTGGCGAAGGCCAGCGGGACGGCGGTTTTCCTGATCGGGCACGTGACCAAGGAAGGCACGCTGGCGGGGCCCCGGGTGTTGGAGCACATCGTCGATACGGTGTTATATCTGGAAGGCGACCGTTTCCAGACGTACCGGCTGCTCCGCTCGGTCAAAAATCGCTTTGGCGCCACGTCGGAGGTTGGGGTGTTTGAAATGCGTGAACGCGGCATGGTAGAAATTACCAATCCCTCCGAGGCTTTCCTGGCCGAGCGCATGGTCAACGCGGCTGGCTCGGCCATCGCGGTGACCATGGAAGGGACTCGCCCGCTGCTGGTAGAGATGCAGGGGTTGACCAGCCCGACCAATTTTGGCAACCCACGGCGGACGCCTAACGGCGTGGATATTAACCGCTTGTTGCTGCTCGTGGCCGTGCTGACGCGCCGCCTGGGTATGCACCTGGGAGAGCAAGATGTTTTCGTTAACGTGGTCGGTGGGTTACGCGTCAGCGAACCGGCGGCCGATCTGGCCATCGCCGCGGCGCTGGTGTCTTCGTTGCGTGATGTACCCTTGCGCGCCGATACGGTGTTGATTGGCGAGGTGGGCCTGTCCGGAGAGCTGCGCCTGGTGGGGCAGATGGCCAGCCGCCTGCGTGAAGCGGCCAAGCTGGGTTTTCGCACGGCCATTGTGCCGCGCCGCATCCGCCGCGTTGAGCATTGGGGCGAAGGCATCCAGGTGGTGGAAGCACGTTCGCTGCGCGAGGCGCTGTCCAGTGCATTGCTGGCTGAAGATGACGGGGTTAAGCATTAATCATTTTATTGGAGGTGTCATGGGATTACTGGATGTGTTCTTAAATTCACCTGCACTCTTGCGTGTTCGCCGCAATCACGGCCTGGAACACGCGACCATCAATGTCCTGACCGAGCAGTTTCCAAATCTACACCTGGCAGGTCATTCGGATATGGCTGGCTTTTGGATCATCGGGAATGTATCCACCGAGTCGTTAGCCGATGCCGTGGAGCAGGCTTTGAACCGCCTGCAATCGGGTGAACGCGACCTGGCCATCCATCCTAACTGCGGGACGAATTTTGTCACGGCAGGCGCGGCAGCCGGGTTGGCCGCCTGGCTGGTGATGTTGCCTGGTGGACGTGGCCTGCGCAACAAAATAGAACGCCTGCCGATGGTGGTCATGCTGGCTACCCTGGCAATCATGATTGCCCAGCCTTTTGGGCCGTTGCTCCAGGCAAGAGTGACCACCTCGGGAGAGCCAGGTAACCTCCAGGTGACCCAGATCAGCGCCGGGCAGCAGGGGCGCCTGCAGGCTTATCGGGTTATCACCCAGGGATAAAGGAAAACGTGCCTGAGGGAAAACCGGTCGTCTACATCTTGCATGGCGATGATGATTTTGCCATTAATCAGTTCATTGCCGAGCTGATCGGCCGGATGGGCGATCCCTCGCTGGCGAGCCTGAATCTCACCCGCCTGGACGGCCGTCTTGCCAGCGAAGATGAAATCCGCACCGCGGTGCTTTCGATGCCATTTTTAACCGAGCGGCGATTGGTTGTCTTGACTAACCCATTGGCGAAGATGAGCGTTAAAAGTTCTCAGGCGAATGCGGGGTCGGATGAGGAAACCGATTTATCCCCAGATGAGGCGGCCAGCCAGAGCGCAATCGTTAAAAAGCAACGTGAGCATTTTGTCGCCTTACTGGACTCCTTGCCTCAAACCACAGCCCTGGTGCTGGTGATTGACGACGCGCTGGTCAGGCGAAAGGGCCAATGGGCGTGGGAAACGCTCACGCCCACCCACTGGCTGAGCCGGTGGGCGACACAGGCAGGGGGACGGGCACTGACACGCGAATTCCTCCTCCCCAGGATAGAAGATATACCAGGCTGGATTCGTAAGCAGGCCCAGGCCCAGGGAGGGCAAATTTCCCCTCAGGCGGCCCGGGCTTTGGCCGAGCACCTGGGCAATGATACCCAGTCCATTTCAATGGAAATCACCAAGCTTTTAACTTATGTTAACGGTAAGCGGACGGTGGAGGTGGAAGATGTGGAGTTGCTCACCGCGCGCCTGGGCCTGGTGAATGTGTTTAATATGGTCGATGCTTTGGCCGATCGCAATGCTCAAAAAACCTTGAAGCAGTTGACTCTTTTGTTGGAATCCAGCGAGCCCCAGCAGGTATTTGGTATGATCGTGCGCCAGTTCCGCTTACTGCTCCAGGCGCGGGAGGTGCTGGATGAAGGGGGAGGTGAGGCGCAGATCGCGGCTGAAGTGATTGACCAAAAGGGCAAAGTAAACCCTTATGTGGCGGGGAAGCTGGTCACTCAGGCGAAGCATTTCAGCCTGGATAGCCTGGTGGCTATTTATCGCCGCCTGCTCGATTTTGACCTGGGAATGAAAACCAGCCAGATCACGCTGGAACTGGCCATGGATACCCTGGTGGCCGAGCTGACGCAGACCTAAAGGCTCAATTCCAAATGCCGGCGATGGGCGCGCCGCAATCTGGGCAGGTACCCTGGGGAGTAACCCGGTTGCTCCGGATGGTGTACCCAATGCGCGTGACCAGGCGGCTGCCGCAAGCCGGGCAGTGGGTGTCTTCCAGCGAGCCTACCCTGCCGGGAATATTGCCAGCGTAGACGTAACGCAAGCCGGCTTCCTGGCCGATCTCGGCCGCTTGCTGGAGCATCTTGACCGTCGTAGGTGGCACGTTATCCATTTTGTAATCCGGATGAAAAGCGGTGACATGCCAGGGGATGTCGGGCGAGACGGAAACCAGGAAGCGTGCGGCTTCCCATAATTCATCCACGCTATCGTTGAAGCCGGGGATGACCAGGGTGACCACTTCGACCCATAGCCCAAGGTCATGGGCGCGCTGGATGGTATCCAGGGTGTGCTGCAAGACGCTGCCCATCTCACGGTAGCGCTTTTCCTGCATCGATTTCAGGTCCACTTTGTAGGCGCTCAGGTAAGGGCGCAGGTAAGCCAACGCCTCGGGAGTGGCGTTGCCGTTGGAGACAAAGGCGCAGCGCAGGCCGGCTTTTTGGGCCACCTTGAAGATAGCCACGGCCCATTCAGCGGTGATCAGCGGCTCATTGTAGGAAGAAGCGATGATTCTGGCGCCAACGCGCTGGCCGTAGGCTACAATCTGCTCAGGTGTGACCTTCCGGATGTAATCGATCGAGTCGGCTGCCATGGGATCGCGCAAGGCCTGGCTGGTCAGCCAGTTTTGACAAAAGCTGCAATGAAAATCACAGCCCAACATGCCAAACGTCAGGGCGATGCTGCCAGGCAGTAAATGGGCGAAAGGCTTTTTTTCAACCGGGTCAGCCTGGAGGGCCGCCACGTATCCCCATGGCGCGCGCAGTTCACCATCCCGATTGAAACGCACCTGGCAAATGCCGCGCCGTCCAGGTCGCAGGTAACAGCGATGACCGCAAGCCAGGCAACGCAGGGTGTCTTTCTCTGGAACAGGTTCAACCAGTTGACCTGGAGCCGTCATTTGATCGAGTGTATCTGCTAAATCTATCATAGATACCTCCATAAAATGATTATACGGTATCCCGCTCCCCTGGTAGGTCTCTGTCTAGCTTAAAGTATGATAAACTTTCCATGCAATGGATGAGAAGACCCTGACCATGCTGGAATTTCACAAGGTGTTGGAGCGGTTATGCAGTTATGCCGCATTCAGCGCCTCTCTGGAGCTTGGAAAAGCCCTACGCCCCAGCAGCAACTTCGATGAAGTGCTCCTCTGGCAGGCCCAGACCCACGAGGCGAGCCAGTTGTTGGACATCAACGCCGATATCAGCGTTGGGGGAGCGCACGACATCCGCCCATTGGTTGATCTGGCCGGGCATGGCGGCGTGCTGGCGCCCAACGAGCTGCTGGATGTCAAATCGACCCTGGTGTCGGCGCGCAGCCTGGCGCGGACGTTTGAACGCCTGGCGGCGCAATACCCTTACCTGTTTGCTTTGACGATGGGATTGCAGCCGCCTATGGGCCTGGTCGATTCTATTTCCCGGGCCATTTCGGAGCGTGGGGATATCCTGGATAGCGCCTCAGATGAGCTGACCCGGATTCGCCATGAATTAAAAGTGGCCTACGACCGGTTGATGGGCAAGCTTGAGCGGATCATTAACGATCCGCGCATGGCGCCGGTGCTACAGGAGTCGATCATCACCCAGCGCAATGGACGGTATGTGGTGCCGTTGCGGGCAGATTTCAAAGGGCGGATCCGCTCGATCGTTCATGACCAATCGGCGTCCGGAGCGACCCTGTTCGTGGAACCCCTGGTCGTGGTCGAGTTAAACAACAGCTTACGCGAGCTGCAACTGGCAGAACGAGATGAAGAAAGGCGCATCCTGACTGAGCTAAGCCGGGCGGTGGGGTTGCACGCCAGTGAGCTGGTAGGAATGGTCGAAGCGCTGGCCGAGCTGGACTTGTGCCTGATGCGCGCGAAATATGCTTACGATTTACACGCAGTTGCCCCGGTTCTGGTGCCCTTCCGCCAGGTTGAGCGCCCCGCTGGTGAGGAAAAGGCCCACCCCGGCAGCACGATCCGCCTGTTCAATGCCCGCCACCCGCTGCTTGACCCGGACAGCGTGGTCCCAATTGATATCGACCTGGATGCCGAGACCTATTCTGTGGTCATCACCGGGCCGAATACCGGCGGTAAAACCGTTACCTTGAAAACGGTCGGCTTATTTGTGCTGATGGCTCAATCGGGGATGGCTATCCCGGCCCAGTCTGGCTCGGAATTGAGCGTGTTTACGTCGGTCTACGCGGACATTGGCGACGAACAGTCCATCGAGCAGTCCCTGTCGACTTTTTCCGGCCACGTGACCAACCTGGTGCACATTCTAAAGGAGGCCGATCGTACCTCGGTGGTTCTGCTGGATGAACTGGGGGCCGGGACCGACCCTCAAGAAGGCTCGGCGCTGGCCCGGGCTGTGCTGGGCTTTTTGCTTGAGCGGCGCATCACCACCCTGGCAGCGACCCATTACCCTGAGCTGAAAGCTTACGCTCATGCCACGCGAGGGGTGGTTAATGCCAGCGTGGAGTTTGACCTGCAAACTTTGCGCCCTACTTACCACCTGACCATCGGTCTGCCCGGGCGCTCGAATGCCCTGGCGATTGCCGAGCGGCTGGGCTTGCCCGAGCCTATTATTACGGCTGCCCGTTCCACGCTCCATCCGGATGAGCTGCGCACCGAAGACTTGCTGGATGAGATCCACCGCCAGCGAGACCTGGCTCGCAAGGCGCGGGCAGAGACGGAAAAATTGCAGCATGATGTCGAGACCTTAAGGGCAGGATTGACCAGGCGTTTGGAGGCAATCGAAGATGAACGCCGGGCGATCCTGGAACGTGCGCGCCGGGAAGCTGGCGAAGAAGTGGCTGAGCTACGCAATGAGCTGGAGGAAGTCCGCCGCCAGCTCGCTCGCGCCCGCCAACCGCTGGAAGTGGTCAAGTCGCTGGATGAGCAGCTTCAAGGATTGGCCGAGGAGGCCGAAAAGCCGGTTGAGCGGAAGAGCACGGCGGTAAAGAAACCGGCGACAACCCGGCAGCCCCTGCAATTGGGAGAAAAGATCAGGCTGCGCTCCTTGAAGATGGTCGGGATCGTAACGTCATTAGGCGAAAACGAGATTGAAGTCCAGGTCGGCGCGCTACGTGTCAGGGCGCGGCTGGCGGATGTCCAGCGGATGGATGAGGAGGAGGAAGAACTCGCTCCCGCGGCTGCTACACCGCCAGCCGGAACGCCATCTGGCGGCCCTTCCCGCAATACGCCGGTGCTGGGAACCGGATCGAGCCTTTTTTCCCCTTCGCCAGGAATTGAACTTGACCTACGCGGCCAACGCGCGGAAGACGCGCTGGATGCCCTCGACCGCTACCTGGAGTCGGCTTTCCTGGCTGGCCTGCCGTATGTTCGCATCATCCATGGAAAGGGTACGGGCCGCCTCCGGCAGGTGGTGCGCGAAGCATTGCGGCTCTCTCCCCATGTCAAAAAGTTTGAGTCGGGCCAGGAAAGTGAAGGCGGCGACGGCGTCACGGTGGCCCGCCTGCCCGTGGATTAATATTTTCCCCTCTGTTGAATTAAATAAAGAAGACCCCTAGTTTTGGAACTTCCCCTTCCTTCACTAGCGGCCTTCTTCCAGGAGGGCCCTAGGCCTCCTGATCCAGTAGCATCTTTTGATAGAACACAGTATAGCCATCGATCGTTGACAGATCGTTGACAAAACGTCCTTTTGGGAAGGAATATTAAGACCCATCGTATTTTCTTCTCCAGGGGTTAGAATGAGCCGATCGGAGTGGGTTAATGGTGGCTGGCCGCGACTGTTTGCAAAATTTCGTCTGCAGAGCGCAACGTGCCTTCCGAAATTCCCCCTAGCATAAGCGCCAATTCACGCCGGCGGGCCTCTCCCTGCAGGGCTTCGACGTGGGTGGAGGTGCGCCCACCGGCGACCAGCTTGGCTACCCGGAAATGCTGGCCGCCGTGGGCTGCCAGTTGGGGCAGGTGGGTGATGCAAAGCACCTGGTGTTCGTGTGAAAGTTGCCACAGTTTCTTGCCGACGATCAGACCCACTCGCCCCCCAATCCCCTGGTCAATTTCGTCGAATATGAGGGTCGAGATCGTATCTGCCCGTGCGAGGACATTTTTCAAGGCCAGCATCAAGCGCGAGGTCTCGCCGCCCGAGGCAATCTTAACCAGGGGTTTCAGTCCTTCACCCGGGTTAGGCGCGACCATAAATTCGACCTGGTCAAGCCCGTTGGCGTCGAAGGCCACCCGCCGCCCATCGCTTAACAGCACACCGTTCGGATTTGATTTTGTTTGAAAGTCGATACTGAAGCGTGCGCCGGCCATGCTCAGGTCGGCCAGCTCGGTTTCAATGGCTTTTTCCATCGCACCAGCAGCTTTGCGCCGTTGAGCGGATAACGCCTGGCCCTGGGCCGACAAGCGCTCGAGCCATTGGCTTTCTTCAGCTTCCAGCTTGCTGATCCGTTCACCGGCGTGGGTAATGGTCTCGAGCTGCTCTTTGGCTTCGACCGCAAAGGACAGGATGGCCTCAATCGATCCGCCATATTTGCGCTTCAGGGTATGGATCAGATCCAGGCGTTCCTCGATTTGGTCCAGGCGCTGGGGGTTGAATTCGACGCCTTCCACATAGCTACGCAGATCGCGAGTGAGCTCGCTGAGGCCATCGGCGGCGGTTTCAGCTTGTTGGTATAAATCCGCTAAAGAGGGATCGATCCGGTACAGCCCGTTCAGGGTATGCAGGAGCTGCCCGACCTGATCGGTGATGGAAGGCGCTTCAGGGGTGCCTTCATCCAGCAACTGAAGCGCTTGTTGGGAAAGGGAAGACAGGTTTTCCGCATTGGCCAGGCGGGTCCGATCGGTGCGCAGCTCCTCCTCTTCGCCTGATCGCAGGTGGGCGTTGTCAATATCCTCGATCTGGAATTTGAGCAGGTCAATTCGCCGGTTGGCATCCTGCTCGGCGGCGCGGATAGCAGTCAAATCGCGCCGGGTGGCCTGTAAAGCATGGTAGGTTGACGTGTAGGCAGCCAGCAATGCCTCATCGTTGGCGTACCGGTCGAGCAGGCCGAGGTGATGGCGGTTGTCGAGTAAGGAGAGGTGTTCGGATTGCCCATGGATATCGACCAGGTAACCACCCAGTTCTTTTAGCAGGCTAACGTTGACACTATGCCCATTAACCCGGGCGGTCGTGCGTCCTTCGCGGCGTAATTCACGCCCCAAAACCAGGTAGCCAGGATCGTCCACGAGGTCCTCGCGCTCGAGGATGGCCATGACTGGCGCCCGGATGGCATCGGTCAGGCGGAAGGTGGCCTCTACGCTGGCTCGATCGGCTCCGCTGCGGATGAAGGTCAGATCCGATCGCCCGCCTAAAACGGTTTCGATGGCATCTAAAATGATCGACTTACCCGCTCCCGTCTCGCCGGTAAAGGTGATCAGCCCGCTGCCGAACTCAAGCTCCAGGAGCGGGATGATAGCAAAATTCTCGATACGCAGTTCGGTGAGCATCGGGATTACCCTTTGGATCAGATGGAAAGCGAAATGCCGCGCAAGCGGTAGTAGACGGTCGAAACCACCAGAAAAGTATACAGCACCTGGAAGGCCAGGGACAACAGGACAGAGAGGTTTGCCCCCCCTGCCGGGTTACTGAAGAAGATACCTAAGAGCAAGATCAGAATACGTGGCAGGCTTCCCAAGCCAGCCGCCGTAGCAGATACCTGGTAAAGGAGCTTACTGCGGTGCTTGCGGGTGACCATGCGGATTCCCTCTGCGATAATGACGCCGGCCACTGGGGCGATAAAAATGGTAAAAAAGCCCAGCGCCCCGGCGATTATGCTGCCAATAAACCCTAAAACCCCGGCGATTAAGATGGCGATGGGATAATCGATCCACTCGGCTGTGTCGAACGTCTTTTGTTGAAGGCGCACGCATTCTTTGCAGCGGTAACCGGTGGGCGTCAGGACTGCACATTCCGAGCAGATGGGCTTATTACAACGGTTGCAGCGCAAGTTGGTTTCGCGCTGGGGATGGTTGGCGCAATACATCACTGGGGTTGAATTATCATCGGTCATCGAACAGCACCCGTGAGTGGATTTTGTTGCAGGTGGGGGGTAAGATTGCGATAAAAATAGTCTGGACCCTGAAAACGGATCATATTCAACGAATGGCTGTTGGCGGTCACATGGACCTGGTCGCCGTCTACCATGGGAACAGGCGCCTGGCCATCCACGCTCAACACGGCTTCGTGGCTGGTGTTGACGGTAATGGTAACCGAAGACCCTTCTGATAGGACGATAGCCCGATCCCACGAGATATGAGATGCTACCGGGATGATCAGGATGTTACGCAGTTCAGGGGGCAAGATAGGCCCGCCGGCGGCCAGAGAATAGCCGGTTGAGCCGGTGGCGGTTGAAGCGATCAGGCCATCGGCCACGAAGAGGGTGAGATAATAGCCGTCCACGTAGGCGGTAAGCTGGACCGGCCGGACGATCTGGCCCCGGCAGGCGATCACCTCGTTGAGTACATCCCAGGAGCCTAGAAGGGTATCCTGGCGAAACAACTCGGCGCGCAGCATCATGCGGTTTTCCAGGCGATAATCGCCATTAAGCAGGCGGGGGATATATTCTTGCCATTCGTTACGTTTGATTTCGTAAAGAAAGCCGAAATGTCCCATGTTGATCCCCATGAGAGGGATGTTTCGTTTTGCGCAAAGATGGCCTGCCCGGAGCATGGTGCCATCTCCGCCCACGGCGATCACGGTATCAAATTCGCCCTGAGCAACCCGTTGTACGAGAGCTTCATCCTGAATCTGGCCTTGCTCAACCCACAGGCCGCCTTGCCTGAGCCTATCAACCACCAGGCTGCCCTCAATAGCTGCATCTTCCAGGGTGGGATGGGTGAGAACGGCGATGCTCGCCGGTGGTGGATTCGAATAAACCATGGAATAAATTATAAGCCTTTTTAAACCAGGCGCTGATCACAATGCTGCCGGTAGCCACAATGAGAACAACGCCCGGGTTGGTCGTGCGACCGGTCGGCATCTCCGCGCCTTTCTTGGGCGCGCACCTGGGCTAACAGGTCGATTAACGCTGATTCAAGCTCGGGGGTGTAATCCACGGCGAAGGTCTGGTTGGCATAATGTAAAATGCCGTAAGGCGGGCGTTTCCCCAGGGTGTGTTCAACCAGGCGGCAATAGGCAGCCAGTTGGAAAATGTGGTTATCGTAAGGCTCAGAGGGCGCGCGGCCGGATTTGACTTCAACCGGGATGGTAAAGCCGGCCTGTTCCACCAGGTAATCCGGCTTTCCGGTCAGGTTCAATGTGGGATCGAACAGGGGCTTTTCAACCGCCCCCCAGGCACGCGTGTCGGCATAGATGATACGTCCCCCTGGCAAGCCGGTGGCCTTTCGTTGCCGGCTGGCCTGCCAGAAAAGGACCAACGCTGCCAGGAGCAGAAGGAGAGCCAGGATGTCCATTAATGGATCACCTGCTGTGTGCCATAGGCTGCCAGGGAGATCAGGGCTGCCAGCAATAGCAGCCAGGCAGCCCCGCGCAGTAACCTGGCAAACCAAACCCTCCGGCCATGCTGGCGGTGCAATACACTTCCTGCGGCTAACTCGGCCTGGTTGCTGGATTCGATCCCCTGGTTTTGATACCACCAGGCGCGCTGACAGTAGACGAACAAGCCTATTTCAGAGGCCCGGATGTTCCGCATGATCCGAATTAATGGCTTCCAGGTCCGTGAGGCGGGCTGCCAGGGATGCCAGGCTGTTTTCCAATTGCTGCTCCCTCAGGCTGATGGTCAGGTCGCCGCGGGTGCGCTCCAGAATGCCACGCACCAGGTCTGTCTGGCGGCGCAGGCCAGAGGTGATGGCATCTGGATAATCCAGGGTCACCAGCATGGCATAGATGTCATCCATATAGCCCAGCAAGCGTTCCGCCTCTTGAGAATATCCCTGTCTCAAAATATCCAGGCAGCGACGCCGCAATTCACCCACTACTTCCGCCAGGCCGTTGAGATAGGTGGATTCAACCATCCTCAGGTCTTCCGGAGATGGCAACGGCCGGTTTTCGATCAGGGTGCAGGTGATGGTCGCCTCAACAAACTCCTTCAATGCGTCCTGGGTATAGCCGGCGTAATACAAGTCGGGATAATCTTTTAACCCGGCCTGGATGCTGGAGACCAACTGGTGAGCCTCATCGAGGTGCTGTTGGGCCAGGTCTGACTGATCGCGGTGGATCGCGCGGATCGCATTGGCTGAATGGCGTGTGACCAGGCGAGCCTGGGCCAGGGCCTGGTCACGTGCGGCGGTGCGGGCGTCAAACGACAGGCGGATCTTTTCGATAATCGGTTCTAAGTTCTGCATAGGTCATTTTTCTGTGGGCGGGTCCGGCGGCCGGATGCCCCGGAAGAGGTCGCTGGCGAGCGAGGTATCTCCAGGCAGGCGGATCTCGCCAAAGCTGGCTTCATAACGATTAAGGTTTTCCTGGAACGCACTCAAAAACAGCTTGGCGCTCAAGGGGGTCATCGCCACCCGTGCGCAGACCCGGGCAGACGCATCACCGGGCAAAAAATGAGCAAAATCCAACACGAGCTCAGTAGGCGAATGGGAGATACGCACGAGATTTGCATACGTGACTGGCAAGTCTGCTGGAACCTGGAAGGGCGGTACGGAAGGCGGTTGAGCAGAGGTCATGGCTTTTACGCCTAGAAGGGAATCACGTCCTCATCCACATTGGGCCGGCCGCCGAATCCCTCGCCTTCTTCCGTGCTGCTGCTGCCAGACTCACCACCTTCGCCCCGGCTGGAAAGGAAGCGGACGGTACTGGCCATGACATCGTAGGATGCCCCAGCGGTTCCATCCTTTTTGGTGTAGGTCTTGGGGCCTCCCGTTGCCAGGTCAGGGGAAAGACGACCTTCGATCAGCACTTTGCTGCCTTTTTTCAGATACTGGTTGCAGGATTCAGCCTGCTTGCCCCAGACTGAGATCCGGAACCAGGCAGTTTCCTTTACGGTCTGCCCGTTGTTGGACGTATATTGGCGCGAGCTGGCTACTGAAAAGCTGGTGACTGCCTGCCCATTAGGCGAATAGCGCATTTCGGGATCGCGGCCCAGGTTTCCCACGATGATGATGGTGTGCCACATGGCTGAATTCCTTTCTTTTTGAGGGGTGAAGGTATAAGGTCAGGATAAGCCTGAGAAGGAGGTTACTCAGAGGGAGACCATAAAGCAGGGATGGACTACTTTATGCTTGGGAGAGGAGTTCTCCGGCTCAATAGTTTTATTGTACATCCAAATATCTATATCATCGGTCACAGCGAGGTAGGATTCATGGGTTAATGAATTCAGGGCTGGCGCGCCCACCCACGGGAATACCATAGCAGGTAGGCCTCCAGGTGAGCGCTCCAATAGGTTTCGTCGTGGTAGCCGACAAACAGGTGCCACTCGTGAGGAACACCCCTGGCAGTTAAGAGGGATTCAAAAGCCTGGTTGGATCGCAGGTCCAAATCTTTTGTGCTGATGTCCAGGTAAATGCGAGGAAAGCTGATCGGAGGAATGGCATCTAACCACTCGTTGATCTTTTCGTCATCATCGTCCCAGAAGAGGGGTAAACTGTGCGCGCCAATGGCGCCAAAGAGAGCCCAATCTTCTAAGCCCAGGTGGATAGCCCAGGCCGCTCCGCGTGACAGGCCGCCGATGGCGCGGGCCTGGCGGTCAGCGAGGGTAGGATAATGCGCATCGATCCAGGGCACCAGCTCCTCGACCAGGACATCGCCGAAAGGCGATTCGTTGGGCTGGCGCCAGTCCGAATCGCCGGGCATCACGATGATCAGGGGAGGAATCCTGGCGCTGGCGATCAGGCGATCCGCTGTGGTGGCAATGCCCAGGCGAGTCCATTGGTCATCGCTGTAGTCCTGTCCATTCAACAGGTAAAGCACCGGGTAGCGCTGGCTTCCTCCAGCCTGGTAGCAAGGAGGCAGGTAGACCCGGAAGGGTAAGGGCTCAGGCATCTGATCAGTGACGAGCTGGCTATCGACAAGCTCTCCTGGCTGGCTCAGGCAGGGAGCCGCCGCGGCAGTGGGCGGGATAGGGGTCGGGGTGGGTGTGCTGGTAAGAGAAAGGGGAAGAGAGGCTGGCTCGGGCAAGGTGGGACTCGCCCGAAGGGTGGGGGACGGCAGAATTACCGCCGCCGCGCCTGGCTGGTTGGGCAGGGGGAGCGAGGCCCGGGCGGGAGCAGGTGAACAGGCTGCCAGCAGAACGCTGACCCCCAAGGCGAGCATGGCGATCCCCCGGCAGGTAAACGAACACAGCTGATACGGTTTGATCCGTTTCTCTCCTGAAAAGCAAGACCGGTAATAGGTGTGCAGGCCTGACCGATCCTTGACGGTTGGGCCTGGTTCGGATTATACTCTCTCTCGCCGGGGTGTAGCGCAGTTGGTAGCGCACTGCGTTTGGGACGCAGGGGTCGGCGGTTCGAGTCCGCCCACCCCGACTTTTTCAGGCCTGCTCTGGTCAGGTCATTTTGGGCGGAAGTTTCAGGATGGTTAACAGACCCGATTAAAGCCTATGCCAGCAAAGTTTGATGGAATCATCGAAGCAGCCCGTTATGATACCGAAGGTCGGCTGCTCGTGGTCAAAGCCTACGAGCGGCGGGGCGCCGCCTTTTCGGATGTCGTTTTGCTCGACCGGAAGACCCTGGTGGAGCGTTTGAAAGCTCACCAGCGTTTCGTCACCGGTAAGCGAGTTAAGCATCTGGGGGGAACCTTTCAGGTCAGCGCGCAGGTCCGGTTAGCTCGCAACGGCGCCCAGGAAATCCTGGCGACGGGTAAGGAGCCTGTGGCGCGCGACACCTTAGAAGGCGTGCCTGTTTTCTAATGTTTGCGTACTGAGTCTCAACTTTGCCCTCTCCTTTGCTTTCGATTGTAATCCCGGCTCATAATGAGGCGCTTCGCTTACCTGGAACTTTAGAGAAGATCGCCGCGTTCACTGCCCGGCAATCCTATCCGATCGAAGTCCTGGTAGTGGAGAATGGCAGCCAGGATAACACGGCTGAGCTGGCGCGCTCATTTCAGGCGGCCATGCCTTACCTGCAGGTTTTGCACGAGGCCCAGGCGGGAAAAGGCCTGGCTGTGCGCCGGGGAATGCTTGAGGCGAGTGGGGAATATCGTTTTATCTGCGACGCGGACCTGTCTATGCCTATTGAAGAGGTCAACCGCTTTATCCCGCCGGCGTTGCCCGATATGGATGTGGCGATCGCCTCTCGTGAAGCGCCAGGGGCGGTGCGTTACGATGAGCCTCCTTTTCGCCACCTGACCGGCCGGGTGTTTAACGCCGTGGTGCGGGCGATGGCCTTACCTGGTCTGCAGGATACCCAATGCGGCTTTAAATGTTTCCGGGCCGAGGTGGCCCAGGAAGTGTTCCAACAGCAGACCTTGAACGGCTGGGCTTTTGACGTGGAGGTGCTCTACATCGCCCGGCGATGGGGTTACCGGGTGGTCGAAATACCCATCCACTGGTATTACAATGCCCACAGCCAGGTGCATGTGTTCAAGGACACCTGGAGGATGCTCCATGAGCTGGTGACTATCCGGCGCAATGCGGCGCAGGGTAAATATGACCGCCAGGTTTGATCCGGCGCTTCTCCCGGAAACACCTGACCTGGCATTTGAGAATGCTGGTTGGCTGAACGGGTATAAGCTGATCGGGGGAATTGATGAAGCCGGGCGCGGCGCCTGGGCCGGGCCGGTGACGGCCGCAGTATTGATTTTGCCGCAGCGCCCAGACCTGGCTGCGCTCTTATCGGGCGTCCGCGATTCTAAGCAAATGACGCCTGGCCAGAGGGTTTATTGGGCAGCCAGGGTAAAGGAAACAGCGCTTGCCTGGGGGGTGGGAGAGGCATCACCGGCCGAGATCGATGCGATGGGCATCCTGGCGGCCACACGCCTGGCGGCCAGGCGTGCGTTACAGGCCTTGCCCTCTCTACCCGACCACCTGTTGATTGATTTCATCACTCTGCCGGACGTGCCCGTTCCACAGACCAGCCTGGTCAAAGGGGACGCCCGAGTCTTGAGCATCGCTGGCGCCTCGATCCTGGCGAAGACTACTCGAGATTCGGAAATGGAAGCGCTGGATGCGACCTATCCGGATTATGGCTTCGCGCAGCACAAGGGCTACGGCACTTCAGCCCACCTGGCGGCGCTCCAGCGCTGCGGGCCTGCTCCGGTGCACCGCTTTAGTTTTGCGCCGGTGAAGGGGGTTAGTCGAAGTGGAGAACGGAGTTCCGCAGCTCACCCCATTTGAGCGCGTCGGCAATACCCTGTTCGATGGGCAGGCGCGCCTCCCATCCCAGCAGCTTTTTAGCGGTGTCTGCATTGGCGTAAGCCCCGGCCACGTCGCCTGGACGAGGGGGCATTTCCCGCTTATTGATCGTTTTCCCGTAAACTTTTTCAAAGGCCGCCACCAGCTCGCGCACGGTCACACCCCGGCCGGTGCCGAGGTTGATCACCAGGTACTTCTGTTCTGGATGCTCCGAGCGGGCAAAAGCCTGCGAAAATTGCTCGACGGCCTGGATATGCGCCAAGGCCAGGTCCCATACGTGGATGTAATCGCGGATGCCAGTGCCATCGCGCGTCGGCCAGTGGGTGCCGGTGATGTCAAAATAAGGCTCCTGGCCCATAGCTACCGAAACCAGCTTGCCGAGGACATGGGTCGGGTTTTTGATGTGGATACCAGAGCGCATCCTGGGATCGGCGCCAATGGGGTTGAAGTAGCGTAACGCGATGCCTTCCAGGCCATAAGCATTGCAGAAATCCTGTAGAACCATTTCCATCATATACTTGGTGCGGGCGTAGGGGCTGGAAGGTTTAAGTGGAGAAGTTTCGGTGACCATAAAACCCGGCACCACGTCATAAATGGAAGCAGAAGAGCTGAATACGATGCGCGGGTAACCCAATTCACCCAGGCGGCGGAAAAGATCCATCGATTTGACCACATTTTCATGGTAATAGTCATAAGGCCTGGCTACCGACTCGGGGACGACAATTAGCGCCGCGCAGTGGATGGTGGCCTGGATGTCTGGATGGTCTTTGAAGATAGTTTCCAGGGCCTGCCGGTCGGCGATGTCGGCCTGGTAGAAAATGCGCCCACGCGTGAACTCGACTCGTCCGGTGACCAGTGAATCCAGGATGATAGGGGTATGGCCGTGATCTTCCAGGGCAGAACAAATCGTGCTGCCGATATAGCCTGCTCCGCCGGTGATTAGGTATTTCATAGGACTCCCTGTGTAAGTTAATTAAGGTAGTTGAATTTTACCCAGGTTGGGCAGAATCGACCAGTGGAAGTGGGTTTCTTGCGAGTGCCTCTCATGTAGTCATGCGATGCACGGGTGAAGCTATTATAATCAGGCTTATTAGATCCTGTGATCACTGAGGAGGTAGCCATGCAATATCGAAAACTGGGTTGGACCGAACTTGAGCTTTCAACGGTGGGGCTGGGCACATGGGCGCACGGCGGTGGCGGCTGGCGCTTTTCGTGGGGGCCGCAGGACGATGAGGAGTCGATGGCAACGGTGGCTGCCGCCCTGGAGTTAGGGGTGAACTGGATCGACACGGCGGCGGTCTACGGCCTGGGGCATGCAGAGGAAGTGACCGGCGCGGCTTTAAAGAAACTGGGAAAATGCCCGATTGTGGCCACGAAGTGCGGGCGCGTGCCGGTGGAAGGTGGGGGCATTGTGAGCCGGCTGACAGCAAAGAGTGTGCGCGAAGAATGCGAGGCTTCGCTGCGGCGACTGCAGGTGGAGGTCATCGACCTTTACCAGGTGCATTGGCCCGATCCAGAGGCGCAGATTGAGGAAGGCTGGTCGACCATCGCTGACCTGGTGAAGGCCGGCAAAATCCGCTATGCAGGAGTATCGAATTTTAACGTGGCCCAGCTCAAACGCATCCAGCCGATCCACCCGGTAGCCTCGCTCCAGCCCCCCTACAGTATGTTGATGCGCGGTGTGGAGAAGGAAACCCTGGCTTATTGTGCTGCTAACCGGATCGGTGTGGTGGCTTATAGCCCCATGCAAAAAGGCCTGTTGACCGGTAAGGTGACGCCAGAATGGGTGGCCAGCCTGCCGGCTGACGATCACCGCCGGCGCGATTCCAACTTCAACCAGCCGCGGCTGGGTTATATCACCGAGCTGCTGGATGGCCTGCGTGGAATGGCCGAAAAGAACCAGATCAGCCTGGCGCAACTGGCCATCGGCTGGGTCCTGCGTCGGCCTGAGCTGACCTCGGCGATCGTGGGCGCACGCCGGCCAGCCCAGATTCAAGAAACGGCGGCAGCCGGGGACGTGATCCTCGCTGCCGGTGATTCAGCAGCTATCGAGACATTATTACAGGCCTATGAGCATAAGCTCCAGGTGGGCGTATGAGTTCTATCCTGATTTCTTAATGGGAGATTATATGTCAAAATTAGAAAAGGTCACTGAGGCGGGCCCGGCATCAGTACACCAACGCATCGATTACAAATGGATTGCCCTGAGCGTGACGACGATCGGTGCATTGATGTCGGCGATTGATGGTACCATCGTGATCCTGGCGCTGCCGGATATGATGGAGAAGCTGCATGCAGACCTGATTGAGATGGTCTGGGTCATTATGGGCTACATCCTGATCAGCACCGTCTTTTTGTTAACTTTCGGGCGTGTGGCCGATATGCTTGGACGCGTGCGGATGTACAACCTGGGCTTTGTTGTCTTCACCGTCGGCTCGGCGTTGTGCGGATTTTCGCAGAGCGCGACACAGTTGATCCTTTTCCGCCTCGTGCAGGGTGCAGGCGCCGCGCTCATGATGGTGAACAGCCCGGCGATTATCACCGAGGTCTTTCCGCCAAACGAGCGCGGGCGTGCGCTCGGCATTAATGGGATTACCTGGGCGCTCGGTGGCATTGTGGGCCCGCTTCTCGGCGGCTTAATCCTCACTGCTGCCGATTGGCGCTGGATTTTCTTTATCAATGTGCCCATCGGGATATTCGGTACACTCTGGGGTTATCGTGCCTTGCACGAATTATCCAAACCCAAACAGGGGGAACGGTTTGACCCCTGGGGTGCATTGACTTTTAGCCTGGGTTTGGTTGCCTTACTGATTGCACTCACATTGGGGATCGACTTCAGTTGGACCTCACTGCCGATCCTGTCACTTTTTGCCCTCTTTGTGGTGATGCTGGTGGTGTTCTTTACATGGGAACGGCGCGCGACGAATCCGGTGCTCGATCTCTCGCTATTTAAACAACGTGTCTATAATTTTTCGGTCCTGGCCGCAATGCTCCAGTCGCTGGCCATGTTCGCCGTCAACTTCTTAATTGTCTTCTACCTGCAAGGTGTGCGAGGGTATGATCCACTGACTGCTGCCATCATGCTCATTCCGCTTTCTGTCGTGAGCGCGGTAGTGGGGCCTCTGAGTGGGTTGCTCGCCGATCACATTGGCGCGCGGATTCCTGCCACCCTTGGGGTGCTGCTGCAAGCCGGTGCGCTGGTATTGTTTATTACGCGGCTTTCTCCCACGACGCCCTACCTGGAAATTGCTCTTGGCCTGGCATTGATGGGCCTGGGCGGGGGCTTGTTCTGGTCACCCAACACCAGTGCGGCGATGAATAGCGCAGCCGTGAACCGGCTGGGGATTGCCTCGGCGACGCTTGCCACCTTACGGCAGACAGGGATGGTGACAAGTTTTGCGGTGGCGCTGGCAGTGGCGGCAGGGAGTCTACCCCATCAAGTGGTGATGAACCTCTTTGTCGGCACCAATGTGGCCCTCGGTTCGCAGGCGATGCAAGCGTTCATTGTCGGCATTCAGAATGCGTTTATTGTTTCAGCCGTGCTTTGCCTGGTTGCGGCGGGTTTTTCGCTCGTGCGGGGAAAAGAGGATCGGAAGCGACAGGCGCAGCTTCACACGTCGTTGGAATAAGCTAATTTGACCTTTCCGCCTCCACCCACATTTGCTTGCCATCGGTGCTGACCTCTACCCAGCCGTTCTGGTCGGTGCGCAGCAGGGGATAGCCCTGCACGGCCTGGAGCGTGGCATCATCCGGCAGGTTGGTTTGGGTATGGTAAGGAAGGCTCAGGAGGATGAGCTGGGGGTGGAGTAAGGTAATGTGGGCTGGGCGGTTAAGTTCAGCCGCACCGCCACCAGCCATGAGCAAGACGTTGACGGGTTGTTGCCAGGAGGCATACGCATCCTGGGGGGTGGACTTTCCGGAGGCAGACCAGCCAGTGGCAAGCAGCGCCCGGAAGGTGCCCCATTGCAGAAGCAGGGTAGCGCCTTGCTTATCCCCAACGCTGAGCAGCGCCAGAGTGGCGCCGCCGCCCAGGTCGAATGCCTGGCCAACCTGGATGGAATAGGTGAGTAAACCGGACAAATCGCTGGACAACTGGCGTGAGGCGGCGCTGGCCGTTGGGTCTACGGCCCATAGCACCCTTTGAGGCGGAAAATTTTCGATGGCATGCGGCAGCCCTGCCAGGTCAGCCTGCTGTGTGGAAGTGATTAAGATAAGGTCCAGCCCGCGATCAACCAGGGGCAACCGCCGGCCCAAAGCCTGGTTCAGCCCGGCCGGCCCTGTCCCGCCATTGATCAAAATCCTTTGACCAGCCGGCGCCTGGATCAGCAGGCTGTCGGTGGCGCCCGCCTCAATCATCGTCAGGTGCAGTTGGCCATCCGGACGGGTGAGCACCTGGCTCCAGACCACGATGGTCAACCCCGCCACCACCACCAGGCCCGTCACAGGCGATGCTACCTGGCGCACCAGGGTAGATTTATCTTTGACCAGGGTGAGGGTAAAAAGAAAGGTGTAAAAGAAGATTACGAGGGTAAGGCTGACCGGCCCCAGGTTGATGGCGCTGTTGGGCAGGTTACCCAGGGCCATCACCATCCGGTCGGTGTAGGCAGCAAACGGCCAGGCCAGGTAACCCAGCCAGCGTCCCAGGGAGAGGTCGAGGAGGCCGCCCAGCAGAGCAATCCCGCCGAATATCTCGACCAGGGGTTGGGGTGGCAGGACGAGTGGGTTGGCGATGAGGGAGACCAGGGACAGGCTACGGAAATGGTAAGCCATGATAGGCAGGGTGGTGATCTGGGCGGCCAGGGTCATGAGGAAATAGTCTCCAACCGGGCCCGCCAGCCGGTCGGCGGTGGATTGAGGCAGGAGACGCGTGGCCAGGCGGTTAAAGGCAGCCTGCATGGGAGTGGCATAGAGCACCAGGCCAAGGGTGGCCATGAAGGTGAGCTGGAAGCTGATATCCCACGGCAATGTGGGGCTGATCAGGCACATGAGCGCGGCGGTGAAAGCCAGGCTGTTCACCCCGGCCTGTCGCCGGCCGATCTGCTGTCCTAGCAGGCCGATCCAGGCCATGATGGCGGCGCGCAGCACGGAAGCCCCGGCGCCAACCAGCAACGTGTAGAGGGCAATGGCGATGGCGGTCAGCGCGGCGCCCTTGCGCGTGCCAAGCAGCCGGCTGAAGACATAGGAAAACAAGGCGGCCAAAATCGAAATGTTATACCCCGAGATCGCTACGATGTGAGCGGTCCCGCTGGCCTTAAAGGCCTGTGACAGGTCGGCCGGCATGCCCGAAGCGTCGCCCAGGAGGATACCGGCCATCAGGTCGGATTCGGGGGGTGGAAAAATCGCTTCGATGACGGCCAGCGCGTGCTGTTTGAAGGCATATAGAATGGTTAAGAAGGGGCTGCCCTGCCCGCTTTTCAGTCGGGTTATTCTGGCGAAGGCCATGCGACTGAGGATGCCCTGGGTCTGGGTCAAGGTTTCGCTGGAAGGGGGCGTTAAAGTTCCATCCACCTGTACCAGGTCGCCATAAGCAATCGTCGCCAGCGGGGAAGCCTGTACCTGGATGAGCCCGCTGGCAGGTTGGGTTGTGGTTAATGGGCTGCCCGCGCCGGATGGCGCCACCTGGGAGACCTGGATCAGCAGGGTGGTCGATGGGTCGCGCTGGGTGGGAGGCTCGACGACCAGGCCGGTGATGCGGAGGGGGCCAGCATTATTAAAGCGGGCAATCGAGCCGGCGGCGACGAGGTCCTGGTTGGCCTGGTAGCGGGCAGCGCCGGCCCCCAGAGCCACCAGCAGGAGCAGGGGTGGGAGAACCAGGGGAGGGCCGCCCTGGGCCAGCCGACGCAGACCCGCCAGCCTGGTTCCCGGTGGAATCAAGCGCCGGATGGCCAGGAGGGCTACCAGGCCAAAGCCGGCCAGCCCCAGCCAGGCCGGCCAGGTCCAGCCGATCAGAGAGGCCAGCAACAGGCCGCTCAAAAACGCCAACGAAAGCCAGAGGAGGGGCATAGATAAAAATATTATAGCCAGGATGCGCCAGGGCGCTGGCATTTTTACCGTCGATTATGGTGTTTACTGAGGCTGGCGTTTACGGAGCAGGCCGGGGATGAACATGGGTGTATGCAAGCGGTAATCCTGGTAGGCCTGGCCGAAACGCTGGACTAATTTTTTCTCTTCCAGGATGGCTCCCACCACGATGTAGCCGCTCAAGCCCAGGTATAGGATCAGCAAGCCCTGCGTCATGATGGGTGTAAGCCAGATGAAAAGCAAGCCGAAAGTGTACAGGGGATGCCGGATCCAGCGATACAACCCAACCGTGACCAGTTGGCCTTCCTCCTGGGTCAGGGAGCCTGGGGGAGTGAACCATTGGCGCAGGCCGATAAAGGCCAGGGCGCCGGTTTGCCATACCCCTGCCAACAACCCAAGCCCGGATAATCCCTGTAAGAGAAGGGTGAGGGCAACCCATGGATACGGTATCCGGTAAAGGACGCGATCAGGAAACCAAAGGGGCAGGAAGAGGATGGGCACCAGGGTGACGACCGAGATGATGGTAAATAGCAGGCGGTATAGGCGCCTCGCGTTCCCTCCAAACCGGGCTTCCGCCCATCTTTTGAGCCAGAAGGATGCCAGCAGAGAATGAACGGCGCCATATACGATGACAGCCAGGAGGATGGCGATAATCATAGACGAAATTATAAAGCGATTCGGCTGGTCGCCTGGTAGAATGTATATCCCTGCTTCCATTCAAAAGACGTGGAGGAGATTGGCAAATTAGGTGGGAATGGGTAGAATCAGCTATTATTCATACTTACAGGAAGGATGAGAATGGTATGCCGAAAAGTAAACGCCCTAGAAATTATGGCAAGGCCCAAAAAAAGGTAAATAAGAGGGACTCGAATTTTTACGTCCGTATCGCCGCCGGTGCAGTGATCGTGCTGGTCCTCGTCGCGATTGTCTATTTTTTCATCGCGAACAACAAGCAGCGTGCAGCTACGACCGCGGACAGCAGCACAGCTACGGCGGCCATGCTGGCGACGGTTTCCCAGGCAACGTCAGCCGTTACCCCTTCACCCGCTGCGACCTCGGGAGCCACCACTCCTCAGCCTGCCGTAGCGAAGACCTTACAGTGGTCTTCCCCGCCGCCTATGACCATCGATAAAACCAAGAAATATACCGCCACTGTCACCATGGCCAAGGGCGGGCAGTTTGTTATCCAGCTCTACCCGGATAAGGCGCCCATTACGGTGAACAGCTTTGTTTTCCTGGCCCGCCAGCATTTTTATGATGGTGTGACCTTCCACCGGGTACTCCAGGGCTTTATGGCCCAGGGTGGAGACCCAACCGGCACCGGTTCGGGGGGGCCGGGATACCAGTTCGTCAATGAAAATAGCGACCTGACTTTTGATAAGGCGGGTGTGGTGGCCATGGCAAATGCCGGACCCAATACCAATGGCAGCCAGTTCTTCATCACCTTCGGCCCCCAGCCATCCTTGAATGGTAATTACACGATCTTTGGGCAGGTCATCAGCGGCATGGATGTGGTCAATTCCATTCGCCTGCGCGACCCATCGACAAACCCCACCTATCCAGGCGATGCCATCTCTACGATTACCATATCTGAACAGTAACTGCCCTCTTTTTGTAGACAGGATACCCGCAACGGATGGACTGGTTGCGGGTATTTTATATCGATAACTCCCTAAAGTTTGGTTGTAATAGAATACGAATGGCCGTAGAATCATTCTATTCTCCAATTTACCCGTTGAAAGGGAATGTGCCAATGAATGAGCGCTTGCCTTTACGTACCAAGCTGGCTTATGGGTTTGGCGATATGGGCTTTAGCCTGACTTCGACCATCATTGGGGCTTATTTCGCCATCTTCCTGACCGATGTGGTTGGCATTCTGCCTGCCACAGCAGCGGCGGCTATCTTCATCGGGCGTACCTGGGATTACATCAATGACCCCATGGTCGGCTATCTTTCGGACCGCACCCGGACGCGTTGGGGCCGGCGGCGCCCGTTCATTTTATTTGGCGCGATCCCCTTTGCCCTGGCTTATGTCTTGATGTGGTACCGCCCGCCTCTCGCCAGCCAGGTGCTGCTGGCGGCTTATTATGCCTTTGCCTATATCCTTTTTGATACGGCGGCCACCGTGGTGTATATGCCGTATTATGCCCTGACCCCTGAGCTCACCTCCAACTATGATGAGCGCACATCCCTATCCACTTACCGTATGTTCTTCTCCATATTGGGTGGCCTGGTCGCGTTCACCATCCCACTGCTGATTATTGGCGCCTTCCAACCTGAAAATGCTCCTCGCATCTTGTTAATGGGCGTCATTTTCGCGGCAGCCAGCGCCCTGCCGATGTTCGTGGTATTTTTTGGCACGCGCGAGCGCCCGGAGTTTTCTGAGCTAAAAGAACCCGGGCTGCGGGATTCTTTAAAGGCAGCCGTCAAAAACCAGCCTTTCATTTTTGGTGCGGTGATCTTCCTTCTCACTATGGTTTCCATCGATATCCTGGAAACCACCCTGTTGTATTTCATCAAGTACGTGGTGCAGCGTGAATCGCAAAGTGACCTCATTATGGCGATCATTTTTGTAGTCGCAATCTTATTCCTCCCGTTTTGGGAATGGACATCTCGGCGCTGGAATAAGCGCCTTGCCTACTGCGCCGGCATTGCTTTCTGGGCGGTTGTGCAGATCGTGATGATCTTGCTGAACGCCGCTACCCCGCTGAGCATCATTCTTTTCCTGTGCTTCCTGGCAGGAATTGGGGTCAGCTCAGCCCACGTGCTGCCCTGGTCGATCATTCCGGATGCCATCGAATGGGATGAGTGGCAAACGGGTGAGCGCCACGAGGGCATGTTCTACAGCCTGGTTACCCTGTCTCAGAAAGTGGCTTCGTCTATCGCCATCCCATTAATTCTGCTGATCTTACAGGTCACCGGGTATGTTCCCACGGCGCAAACCCAACCGGCCAGTGCGCTCCTGGGCATCCGGCTGGCCATCGGCCCCATCCCTGCGCTGCTTCTTTCCGGCGGCATTCTCTTCTCTATCCTTTATCCCCTCAGCCGTGAAAGTCACCAGCGCATCGTGAGAGAACTGGAAGCGCGGCGAGCGGCGCAAAAGGCGGGCGCATGAACGCCCCGGTGGTGGTCAGGCCGGTTCGCACCCCGCAGGAACGCAAGCTGTTCCTGACGTTCCCCTGGCGCATTTACCAGAATGATCCCTTGTGGGTCCCGCCGTTGTTGCCGGACTGGCAAGAGCGCATCGACCCGGCGCGCGGGATCTTTTTCAAACGGGGCACCGCCGATTTCTTCATCGCCTGGCAAGGGGATCGGCCCGTTGGGACGGTCTGCGCCGCGGAAGACCGCGACGCCAACGCGGAGCGCGGCGTGCACGAGTGTGTCTTTGGCTTTTTCAACTTTATTGAAGATTACGGCGTGATGGAGGCCCTCTTGGCCCAGGTCAAGGAATGGGCAGTGCAGCACGGGCTGGACGCGCTGACCGGGCCTTTTAACCTGGATTATGAGGATGCTTACGGCATCCTGGTGGATGGGCGCGACCGCCCGCCGGTTTTGTTGTGTGGGCATACTCCGCCTTACTACCTGGATTATGTGTTGCGCTATGGGTTTAAACCCATTCGCGGTGAAAACCTGGCTTTTGCACTGGATATCACCGAAGACACGCCGGCTTTCCAGGAACTGAGCCGGATGGCGGAGAGGGTGCGCCGGCACAACCGGTTCAAGGTGCGCGGAGGGGATATGGCCCATTGGGAGGACGAGCTGGAGAAGATTTACGTTCTGCTCAATATTGCCCTCAGGCACCTGCCGGATTATCGCTCGTGGCCGCGCGACGTGGTCTTCAACAGCCTGGCGCCCTTTCGGCGGATTGCCGACCCGGAGCTGATCCTGTTTGCCGAAGAAGGCGACCGCACGGTGGGCTGGTTCCCCGGGCTGCCTAATATCAACGAAGCGTTCATCCACGTGGATGGGCTGCGCCACCCGTGGGATTACCTCAAGCTGGCTTGGTATATGCGCCAGCACACCCAATGTCTGACGGTCAAAAGCGTGCTGGTTTTGCCGGAATATTGGGGCAGCGGCGTAGCCATCCTATTATTCGATGAGATGTTAAAACGGGCCAGGGCGCGCGGTTATCGCTGGATCGACCTGTCCCTTACCTCGGACGATAACCCGCGCACGCCACAGCTCGCGACCCGTTTTGGAGCGAAGATTTACAAGCGCTACCAGGTGTACCGCCTGCCCATCGAGGCGAATTGACATTCCGAATTTCTTGACCCTAAAGGAAAGATATGGCTGAAAACCCCTATGATTACGAAAATCGGACTGGCGTCCATCCTGTTTCGTGGGAAAACTTTCATGGCTTATGTAAGGGGCTGGTCGTGGCGATATCCCCTTTTGAGGCGGATATCATCCTTCCGATCGGCCGGGCGGGTTATTATCCCGGCACGCTCATCGCTAATATGCTGCAGGTCGAAATCTATCCCATCCGGCTTTCACGGCGGGTCAAGGATGTGGTCACTTACCAAAGCCCACAGTGGATTTTAGAACCGCCAACCATCGTGAAGAACCGTCGGGTGGTAATTGTCGATGAAATTTGCAGCACCGGTGAGACCATCACTTTGGTTAAGCAGGAAGTGATCGCGATGGGAGCGCAGGCCGTTAAGAGCGCTGTTTTATATGCGCACACCAGGGGAGCGGCAGTGCCCGATTATGTGGGCTTGATCACGGATGAGTTAATTCTCAACCCATGGGACCGAGAAATATGGAAGGATGGCAAGTTTCAATTTCACCCTGAATATGCGGAGGCTCTGCGGCAACAGGGATTGAGTGCGGATACCTCGTATTTAATTCCGGCGGGCATCCTGGAAATAGCCAAAGGATAAGGCGTGACCTTTACCAAGGAGGATCATGTGTTTTCAATCCATGGCGCCTGGCCGACTATGGTGACGCCTTTCAATCAAGATCTCCAGGTTGACCTGGGAATTTACCGGGACATGATCGGATGGTACGCGGCGCATCGCGCCTCCGGGTTGTATGCCAACTGCCTTTCCAGCGAGATGTTTCACCTGACGCCCCAGGAACGATGGATGCTGGCGCGCGAAGCGGTGGCGGCCGCCAATGGCCGACTGCCGGTTGCGGCGACAGGCAACCTGGGTTCTACCTTTGAGGAACAGGTCGATTCGTGCCGGCAGGCGGCAGATGCCGGGGCAGATATTGTGATGCTGGTGGTGCCCAAGACATTGAATACCGATGATGAGCTCGAGCGGTATTACCTGTCTATCGCCGAAAAGGTGCCATCGCCGTTAGGGTTGTATGAGTGCCCGGTGCCGCGCAATTTTCACCTGAGCGTGGAATTAGTGGGCCGGCTGGCACAGACCGGGCGGTTCGTGGCTTATAAAGAAACGAGCTGCGACCTGGAAAAGATTCGGGCGCTGCTGGACGCAATCCGCGGAACGCCCCTGGCATTGATGCAAGCCAACACGCCTTATTTGCTCGATGCGGTGCGCGCCGGGGCGCCGGGCTCGATGAGCATCGCCGCGATCTGGCTGCCTGACCTGGCGGCTGAGGTGATCGAGCAAGCCAGGGCCGCCGGCCCAAGGGCTGACCAGCTTCACGCCGGCCTGTGTGCCATGGAGCTGGCGCAGCGCGCCGTACACCCGGTGGGGTCCAAGTACCTGCTGGGCCGGCGCGGCGTCCCCATCAGAATGGAAAGCCGGTCAGCCGCTCCTTTGCATGCTGAGGAGATACGCGCGCTGGGATATGCCGCTCAAACCTGGCTGGACGAGCGTGGGGAATTGCGGGTGTTATGAAGGTTAACCGGGCTGATTTGTCGAATTGCCACCTGGCGCGGGGTTGGGTGGTGGCCATCGATGTGCTGCGCGCTTTTACCACGGCGGCTTACCTTTTTGACGCGGGTGTGACGGAAATTATCCTGGCCTCCGGCGTAGAGGAGGCCTTCAAGCTGCGCGAGGCAATGCCAGATTGCCTGATCCTGGGTGAAGTGGATGGGATCAAAGTAGCGGGATACGACCTGGGGAATTCGCCCACCGAAATATTGGCGCATGATCTGCAAGGGCGGCGGCTGATCCAGCGCACCACCGCCGGGACGCAGGGGGTCATGCGGGCGCTTCACGCCCAGGTCATCCTGGCGGCTTCCCTGGTCAACGCTGCGGCCACGGCGCGCTACCTGGCCCGGTGCGCCCCAGAGGAAGTGACCCTGATCCAGACCGGGTTGTTCCCGGGAGAAGGCTATGGCGATGAGGATGTGGCCTGCGCCGACCTGATTGAAAACCGCCTGGCTGGTAAGGAGATGATCCTGGCGACGATCGAGCAACGCGTGCGCTGCTCCCGTTCCGGGTTGCATTACGACGGCACGCGACCGGATTTCCCCCCTTCTGACCTCGATTATGCCTTGCGTTTCGACCAGTTCGACTTCGCCATGCGGGTCGAACGCCGGGAGACGCTGGCCATCTTGCGCGCTATTCCTACCTGATGCAGGCGAGACAGTGAATGAGCTTGCGGACCGTCTTCAAGGTTACCTTGCGGATCGCTACTCTGGCGCCAGGGTAAGCGATTTTCATTTTATAGTTCACGGCTTTGAAAGTGATATTTACACATTTGTGTTTCACCCCGCCGGAGAGGGTCCAAGGCTGCTCATTCTACGGGTTTATCCTGGCGATGGCGTTATCGAGAAGCAGCAACGAGAGGTGAACGGCTTACGCTGGCTCTACCGGGCCGGGTTTCCAGTCCCCGCCTTTTTTTGCTATGAAACCGACCCCACTTATCTGGGGAGGCCATTTACCATCATGGAGAGGATAGAAGGGCGGCTGTTGAGACCTTTATTGGATCAGGTTGCGCCTTCGCGAGCGCGCGATCTGATCGATCAGTTTAGCGCCCTCCTGGCCCGCCTGCACCAGCTGGAATGGCGTCTTTTCACCGACCAGGCTGCCCGGCATGAATCGAATCCGGCTGCCTGGTTGGATGATACAATAGATCATCTGCACCAATTGTACGCAAAGTATAATCTGCCGGGTTTTACGAAAATACTCGGATGGCTGGAATTCCATAAGGCAGGGCTCGACATGCAGCTGGTTGTGGCTCACCTCGACTACCATGCCAGTAATGTGATTCTGCGCGGGGACGGCAGCATGGCGGTGATTGATTGGTCGCGAGTTGGCATCGCGGATTACCGGGCAGATTTGAGTTGGACGATGATGATCATGGGCGATTATGGTCAACCTTATTGGCGGGAGCAAATTTTACGCGCTTACTCCCTGCACTCTGGAAAGTCAATTGAGGATCTTGATTATTTCAACATCCTTACCGATCTAAAGTCCCTGACTGACACGGTGATTTCACTGAAGGCGAGTCCAAAAGCATTGGGGCTAAACCCTGCCAGGGCCGAGACGGTGGAGCAAGAAGCCCCTAATATTCAGAGATTGTTGAGGCGAATCCGGGACATCACGGGTATCGAAATCCCTGAGGCGAAAGAGTTACTCACTTTTTGAATGATATGCAGACGCAATCCAGCCACCAGGGCACCCATCAAGTGTCTATCTTCCGCCAGGTGTTGCGGCGGGATAAGATCGCGCTCAGCCTGATTTTTTTGATTATGTTGATGGATGTGGTAGGGATGACCATCCTGTTCCCTATCTCCGCCTATGTGGTCCAGCAGTATAGCCATGAGGCATTGATGGTCACCTTGCTCAGCGTGAGCTATGCCGCTGCCCAATTTTTTGCCGCACCGGTGTTGGGAAAAATTAGCGACCGGGTCGGACGTCGCCCGGTGTTATTGGTTTGCCTGGCTGGCGCCGGCGCAGGTTACCTGATGTTCGGATTGGGCGGCGCGCTGTGGGTGTTGTTGCTTTCTCGCGTGATTGCCGGGATTACTGGCGGGAGTATTTCCACCGCCTCGGCTTATATCGTGGATTCGTCCAAGCCCGAGGAGCTGGCTAACGCCTTTACGCTGGTGGGAATGGCCTGGGGGATCGGGCTGGTGCTAGGGCCGGCCCTGGGGGGCGCGTTGGGCCAGTTCAACTTGCGCGCACCGGCCTTTTTCTCGGCAGTCCTGGCCATGGTAAACATGGTGCTGGCCATCTTTTACCTGCCAGAATCGTTGCCTAAAGAACGGCGCGAAACCCGTTCGATGCGGCTGTCTGACTTCAACACTTTCCAATCCATCGGCGCTATGGGTCGCCTGCCGGGGTTGGCCGTAGTACTGGCCGTGACGTGCCTGTTCAACTTCGCCTTCAATGCGATGAACAGTACAGAGACTTTGTTTATCATCCGGCGCTTTGCAGCAGAGCCCTGGCAGATCGGTTTGATGACCATGCTGGCGGGCATTGCTATTGCTGTGGTCCAGGCGTTGTTCGTCGACCGCCTGGTAGCTCGCCTGGGCGAGGCAGGCGTCGCGTTTATTTGCCTGTTGCTGCAGATGGCCGGTGCGCTATTGATGGTGTACAACTATGTTTTTGTGATGATCTACCCCATCGTGGTTTTACGATCCGCTGCCAGTGGCTTCATCTTCCCCACGCTGGGCACGCTTAGCGCGAAACGCGTGTCATACCGCGAGCAAGGCTTGTTGATGGGTGTGACTACCTCTTTAAATAGCCTGATGGGCATCATCAGCCCGGTACTGGCAGGGCTGTTGTATGATCATTGGTCGCCAGGGGCGCCCTACTGGCTGGCAGCAGTTTTTTTCGTGGCCGGGGCTTTCTTGCTCAGGCTCAGCCGGCCGCTGGCGCCGCGCCTGGATAAGGCGGTTTCGTAAAGGGCTTCACCCGATTCCTCGTTTGCCATCCTGGGTTAATTTGTGGTATAAAACAGCGATGGATGAGGTCAATCTATCGCCTGACCAACGCATTGCATTTGATGCCATTGTTTGGGAGATCGCCCGGCAGGTGCCTTCAGGCCAGGTGACCACCTACGGCCAGGTGGCAAGCTATATTCCTTGCCCGGAAGGTGTCTCGCCCGAGGTTTACCCATTCTACCGGGCACGCTGGGTCGGGAACGCCATGGCCGCCTGTCCGGAGGACGTCCCGTGGCAGCGCGTGATCAATGCGCAGGGAAAAATCAGCCTTCGTCGTGGCGCTGAGAAGCAACGCCAGTTGTTAGAAAAAGAGGGGGTGGTTTTTGATCCGCACGATCGGATTGACCTGGCGCACTTTGGCTGGCGTGGGCCGTCCGACGACTGGCTGAAATCACAAAACCTGGTACGTCCCGATGGCCAGCTTTCCCTTTTTTAACCTGAACGCGACCCTTGACGCGAAGGGTTGCCGATGATAATATGGTAACGTTATCATAAAGAATTGGAAATGACGGTTTCAAATGCCCACCATCCATGATGTTGCCCGAGAAGCTGGTGTTGCCCCGATCACGGTTTCGCGGGTGATCAACAACAAGAATTATGTGGCTGAGGAGACGCGTAAGCGGGTCAACGCTGCTATCCAGCGCCTGGGATACCTGCCTAATTCCCTGGCGCGCAGTTTGCGCTCCCATAAGACACATATCCTGGCTTTGGTCCTGGCGGATATCACCAATCCCTTCTGGACCACCGTGGCCCGGGGAGTTGAAGACGCCGCCAGTGAAAATGGTTTTAACGTGATCCTGGTCAATACCGATGAATCCGAGATTGAACAAAAGCGTCACCTGCAAGCTGTGCTGGAAAAACAGGTCGATGGGCTGTTGCTGGCGCCGACCGGCGATCCATTCCAGGCAATCGACATGATTCGGGCCCAGGGTGTTCCGCTGGTTATCCTCGACCGGCGACCGCCTGGCCCTCTCGCCGTGGATGTGGTGCGCTGTGATTCGGAAGGTGGCGCTTACGCCATGACGCAATATTTGTTCTCCCTGGGCCATCGCGCGATCGCGATGATGTGTGGGCCGTGTGGCGTTTCCACCTCCGACGATCGCGTGTCAGGCTTTCAACGTGCTTACCAGGCGGCGGGATGGACGCCCGGGCCCATCCAATATGGTGAATTTACTGTTGAGAGCGGTTACGCGATGGCTAATAAGGCTTTGGAAGCTACGCCCCGCCCCACGGCCCTATTTGCCGGGAATAACTTTATTGCGATGGGGACGCTTAAGGCTTTGCGCGATGCTGGCCTGCGCGTCCCAGAGGATGTCAGTGTGGTTGGTTTCGATGATTTACCTCAGGCGCTGGTCGTGGAGCCCTTCCTGACGGTGGTATCCCAGCCCGCTTACCTGATGGGCCATAAGGGGAACGAGGTTTTGATTGCGCGCTTGTCCGGACTCGCGCCTGAAACGCCTGAGGAAATTATCCTGCCCACTCAAATCATCCAACGCCGTTCAACGGCGGCCATTCTTCCACAGTAAACTACTGACGAAATTGACTGCAAAATCCATTATAAACATACACAAAGGAAAATACGACTTATGAAAACTAATATGACTGCTGCAACCTGCCCGGATATGAGAAAAGACGATTTGATTGTCATCGCTGGTGGAGGTGGATTCATTGGCGGGTCATTGGCCCGCTATTTCCATGATCAGGGCTTTACCCGTATCCGCGCCGTTGATAAAAGGCCGCTGCCAGACTGGTACCAGCGTATCCCGGGTGTGGAGAACCTGTGTATGGATCTGAGCGAGAAGGAAAGTGCTGTTCAGG
>JAJYIW010000144.1 GCA_021789855.1 Chloroflexota bacterium
CCTGTTCTTTCGCGGTGGTGGTCTTGAAGATGGTTACGCTAGGACCATAAGTATCAACCACCGGATTAGGTGTGGTATGAGGCCCTGGAGCAATGCCCCAGTTAGTCACCTTACCGGCCTGGTTGATCGCCGTCTTGTAGTAGGGCAGCCCTGCGGTGGAGCCAAAAGTGAAGGCGATCTTGCCCAGGGAGAAGTCCGTCTGATCCTGAAATGCTTTGGCGATCACGATGGCATACTTCTTCTGGAACATCGTGTTGATGAAGTTCATCGTATCCAGGCCAGCCTGGCTGTTGAAGGCGACGGTTTTGCTGTCGGCGCTGAGCAGGGTGCCGCCGCGGCTCCATAACCAGTTGGAGAAGCGGGAAGCATCGGTGTTCATTTCGTAGCAATAAGTGTCCGGCGGCTTGCTGACCGCGGCGCACACTTTCAGGAAATCATTCCAGTTGGTAGGTGGGGTGTTGAAGCCCGCTGCTTTCAGCATATCGGCGTTGTAATACATCACTTCCATGCTGCGCATGAAAGCCAGGCTGTACACCTGGTTGTTAGACTGGGGGTAATGGTCAATGAAGGAAGGGTAGATATCCTTCATATCGGCGGCGGTGAACCCGATTTTAGGATCCTTCATCAGGCTATCCAGCGGGATGACGGCATCGTTAGCAATGTAGTTCGACACATCGTTCTGGTAGGCCACGGCCATGTCTGGCGGTGCGCCGCCAGCGATTGCTGCGGTTACCTTATTATACAGATCAGAATAGGTGCCCTGGAAGGTAGCCGTAACGAAGATATCCGGATGGGTGGAATTAAACTGGTTGACCAGGTTGTTCAAGACCTGACCCTGGAAACCGCTCTGACCATGCCAGAAATTGATCTGGATGGCGTTGGCGGCCGGCGTGATGGTCGGAGGCAGGGTGGCGGTGGCGGTAGCGGCCGAAGTCGGGGCAACCGTTGCAGTGGCCGGAGCTGCCGGCGCTGAGGTCGCGGTGGCAGCCGCGGGGGCGGTAGTAGCCGTTGCGGCTGGGGCAGAAGTATTGGTGGCAGCCGGCGCTGAGGTGGCCGTCGCCGCAGCCGGGGCGGTCGTGGGGGTCGCGCTGGAAGAGGGCGAACAGGCCGCCAGCGCGATGGTGACAATCATCAATAGGGTAAGAAGCGTTTGCTTTTTCATTTCAATTTCTCTTTATCCTCTCAATAGCATTTTTTAACTGGTCAATTGATAAACAGGCCTGATAAGCCTTTTGGGGCAGGTTTAACGAAACGGTTGGTCACCTCCTCTCTCATGGATTGATCATCCCCGGATACCCACCCTGGCAATCCCTTCGACAAACCAACGCTGCAGTAACAGGTAAATCAGGATGACCGGGATAATACTGATGGTGACGGCCGCCAGGAGAAACTGCACCTGCGTGCCTGCGTCGGTGATGAAAGACGTGATCCCCACCTGGATGGGACGCATCTGGGGGTTATTGGTCACCAGGAGCGGCCACATGAGGGAATTCCAGCTCCCCAGAAAAGTAAACAGCGCGCTGGTGATCAGCGCGGGTTTAGATAACGGCAACACGATGGTCCAGAGAAATTGAAGGTGGTTGCAACCATCGATGGTAGCCGCATCGAACAGCTCAGACGGAATGGCCCTGAAAAACTGGCGCAACAGAAAAATGCTGAACGCGCTGGCAGCCCATGGGATGATCAGGGCTTCATAATGATCGATCCAATGTAACTGGCGCATCAAGATAAAATTGGGGATCAGCGTCACCTCGAAAGGCACCATCATCGTCGAAAGCAAGATAATGAAGAGCACATCGCGCCCCGGGAAACGCATCCGGGCAAAGGCATAGCCGGCCAACGACGAGGTCACCAGGACGCCCAACGTGGTGACCACCCCCATATAGAGCGTATTGGCGAAATACCGCGGGAAGATGCCGACCTGATTCCACGCCTGCAGGTAATTCGAGAAAAGCCATTGTTTTGGGAAGAAAGTGGTAGCGGCCGAGGCATCGACATAACTCTTCAATGAAGTCAGCACCATCCACACAAAGGGGAAGAGTGAAAAGACAGCCCCGGCTATCAACACCAGGTGCAAGGCGAAGCGTTTTAATCCATTTTGCAGCTTGATGACGGTGACGGTCATTACTTCATGCGCTTTCGGTCTTACCCCCGAAGAAACGAAAGTTGATCAGGGTCAGGACCAGGATAATGATGGAAAGCAGAACAGCGATGGTGGAAGCATATCCAAAATTGGAGTAACTATAAAGCTGGTTGAACATATACACGGTCAAGGTGTTGGTGGTGCCCAGCGGCCCACCCAGGGTTTGAGCGGCCGCGCTGTTCATCGCAAAGATCTGGTTGAATGATTGCAGCGATCCAATGACTGAAATAACCAGAACGAAGAATGTGGTGGGCGATAGCAAAGGTAAGGTGATAAAACGGAAGAGCTGCATCCCATTAGCGCCATCCATACGGGCAGCTTCGTAAAGTTCTTTGGAAATGTTGGTGAGTCCCGCCAGGAAAATGACCACGTTGTACCCCACCGATTGCCAGATGGTGAAGATAACAATGGCAACCAGCGCCAGGCTGGGGCCATATAACCAGCCTGGAATGGGCAGGTGAGTCTGCCGTCCGAGCAACTGGAATACGCCGGCAGGCTCAATCAGCCAACGGAGAGGCTGAATGCCAAACCATTTTAATACCATGTTAGCTAACCCGCTGCTGGGGTCAAATATCCACGCCCAAACGATGGAAGAACCCACCGTAGAGATGACATAGGGCAGGAAATAAATCGTGCGGTAAACCGACTGGCCGCGGACATTCTGGAAGAGCAGGTAGGCCACCACCAGTCCCAGTGCAATCGTAATAAAAACGGTCAGGAAAGCGAAGACGAAGGTGTTGACCAGGGAGCTCCAAAAATCGCTGCTGGCCAGGGCGCGGGTGTAATTCTGCAGGCCTACAAAGGTGAACCGGGTGATTGGTCCTTTTTGCAAGCTGATATAAATGGCATTAAAGACGGGGTAAATATGAAAAACCGTAAGGAGAACAAAAGCCGGTAAAATGAAAAGATAAGCACTCCAATCGACTCGACGCCAGGTCATTCAATCCTCTCCTGCAATGGAATTCCACATTGATTTATCGAAGACGGGCGATGGTACCCTTTCATCCAATTTATTATAACCTCAGTTCAGGAGATGACACTATCTTCGCTCCATGCCTTAACCCAATATTAACATAACCCCCCAATTTAGGTCCATTATGAGATATCTGCGCTGGCCTGGTCGAGTATGGCTATCTCATCCTGGGTCAACTGCCAGCCAAGCGCCCCCAGGTTTTCCTGCGCCTGCCGGGCATTTTTGGCCCCCGGGATAGGCACAGCCCCTTTGGCGACGACCCAATTGAGCGCGACCTGGGCCGGGGTTTTTCCATCGCGCGCTTCCCCCATGCTCCGCAGCAAGGTGATCAAGGGCTGAACTGGCGCCAGGTAACGCCCCAGTCGCCTGCGGCGATCACCCGTCAGAGGCTGTTGAAGCGTATATTTGCCTGTCAACAAACCCTGAGCCAGGGGGCTGTAAGCGATCAGGGTGATCCCACGCTCCCGGCAAGCCTGTAATAATCCATTCCTTTCGGCCTTGCGGTCCAGCAGACTGAAGCGTACCTGGTTGGAAGCCAGGGGGATGCCTTGCCGCGTCAGCAGATCATGCGCCCGGAGGGTCTGCTCTCTCGAGTAGTTCGACACGCCTACAGCCCGCGCCAGACCGCTTT
This sequence comes from Chloroflexota bacterium, assembly GCA_021789855.1. GTDB lineage: Bacteria > Chloroflexota > Anaerolineae > Anaerolineales > Anaerolineaceae > JAJYIW01. The sequence continues at coordinate 3,748 of JAJYIW010000144.1, forward strand.
GCATTGCATCTCCAAGGGCTTCTACCCAAAAGCGGGTCGAGTGCGGCGGCATAGGCCAGTGAATCTGGTACAGGTCGACCCTGGGCAGACCCAGCCTGGCCAGGCTACCTTTCAAAGCTTTGAGCAGCTCGGACCGGCTCACCCGCCAGGGAAACGGCATAAACTTGGTGGCGATCACCACCTCACGTCCATCCGCGCGGCTGAACTTCCCTAACAGCCTTTCCGACTGGCCTCGGCCATATACCTCGGCCGTGTCAAAAAAATTAATCCCCTGCGTCACGCAGGCCTGATAGCTGGCCTGGAGGTCAGCATCGCTAAAACCGCCGCGGCCATAGTCCCAGGTGAAGCGGTCGCCCCATTGCCAGGTGCCAATCCCCAGCGGGCTGATGGTAATGCCGGTTTTGCCTAAAGGGACCCGTCCGTCTAAATTAGCTAATTCGGCATCAGGAGTCATTGTCACGAGAAAAACCTATCCAGATCATAATTACCACTATTCGCCTCTACGACGCGTTGCCAATCGATCTCCCCATCAGGATTACAATATTTCTCAATAAATAGCCTGGTTAAACGATTGCTCAGGCGACCTTTTTCTAATTGATAACGCTCATTATGCTCTTTTGCTTTAAAACCAATAGGTTCGATTATTTGGGTGTAAAGGGCCTGGTTATCGCTGATCAAGGTCCAAAAATTTTGGCCAACCACCTTTAAATACCCATCGCGAGTCAGGCTGGTTTTCGTTTTACCATAACAGATACCCAAGGTGGGCTGCACATTCGTCACATGTTTGGATTGGCGCAATCTCTTGTCGGCATCGCGAAAATCTTGTGCGAGTTTTTTATGTTGGCTGGAGTTCCCCCAATTTGTTCCGCTTTTTACCGACACCAGATAAATAACGCTCTCTTTATTAAACTCAAGGTCTATGCCAGGGGATGCAGACTTATGCCCTCCGGCGGTTTTACTGGCAATAAATATCGCCAGGTCTTCGAGAAAATCTCCAAAAAGCTTCTCCTCTGAAGAGGACAAAAAAGCAGACAGAGTGCCTTCAACTAAATCTGAAGCTAATGTGATATTTTTGGCTTTAAACAAATAGGGATTCTTATTGAGAAGCTGCTTCAGGGTCAGTTGGGAAATAATTTTTAACCGGTGATTATGAAAATCATCGATGTTGTTATTGACAAATTGAACAACCTCTTCAATATCAAGCGGATTCATCTTATTAAGTTTTTCCATCCCCCTTTTCTATCCCATTTCCATTTTTATATTTCGCCAGACGATCTACAGCGAGGTCACAATAATCTTGTCGGGTATCAATCCCCAAATAATATCTGCTCAAACTTTTCGCTGCCACGCAGGTGGTTCCGGAACCATTGAACGGGTCGAGAACTAAATCCCCTGGCTTGGTAAACAACTTGATAAACCATGCCGGTAAGGCAACCGGAAAAACGGCTGAGTGTTGGCGGTTATAACATTCTGTCGCCATGTGAAGCACATTAGATGGGTAAACCATCTCCCGTCCCACCCAATTGGAAATGTTTTTTCCAAAACCGCTCCCCACTTTGGAATTATCCCTGCGCTTATCTGTTTCAGACAAATTTTTTAAACGCTCCTGTGCCCAATCCCCTACAGGAACCATCACTTCATCCTGAAACATCTGGAAATGCTTTGAACGGGTAAAATGCAACAGGCGCTCCCAATTATCTCTGAAACGATTAGGCCATTTACCCGGATGGCTGTTTCGTTTATGCCACATATATTCTTCTGTCCATAACCAACCTCGTTTGCGCATTTCGAGGATTAATTCGATCACATAGGTATGTCTCTCTCCATTAACCACCCTTTCTTTGATATTTAAGATGAACGAGCCCGTTGGTTTTAAAACCCGAAAGAACTGGTCCGCCTTAGGCAAGAACCAGTTGACATATTGCTCGGCTTTGATCCCGCCGTAGGTCGAACTGCGCTGGTCGGCATAAGGGGGAGAGGTGATGATCAAATCAACGCAACTATCGGGAAGGTTCTTGAGAACCTGTTCACAATCGCCGCAAACGATCTGGTTCAGGTAACTTTGAGGAGAATTAGAATCCTGGTATAACAACGGTAAAGGGATTGAATATAAATCAATTGATCTCCCCGGGGAATGGATCGAATTGGAATTGTTTTCCCCGATCACGGGTTCCGAATTCTTTTTATCGTCGTCCTCATGATTAACCATACCGCCATTGTATACCCGGTTGGCAGGATTAATCCAGGGATAGGGCTCCCCCTGTAATTTCTCGTCCAAACTGACGTAAAAAAAGACGGGAAGCAACCAACTTCCCGTCTTTCTCTAAATCGATCAGAGTGTTCTTATTTCAAGCGCCGGTACCCTGGCTCTGGCCGGATTTCCGGTTACCCGGAAAACCCTGGTGATTGAACCAGTTATGGCCGCCTTTAAATTGGAAAGTGCTGTTGAGCATTGAGTCGATGGAAGTTGTTAACTTCTGATAAATGGTGTCAGCCTGTGCCTGGGTCAGCGTTTTGGCGGTGACCGCCGCATCTAACCGGGTCTTGGCATCCGCCAACAGGGTCGTCTTGACCTGGGTCAGGTCCTTCTTTTGATCGCTGGCGATGGTGGCGATAGACTTACCTGACTGCAGGGCGGTATTCATGTCAGCTTCGCTCATTCCGAGGGCATTGGCAATATCGGTCGTGGTGATGTAGGATCCGAAGCCCATCATCCCGCGGCCACGCCCAAAACCAAACGGTGCGGCAAAGCCACGCGTGCTGTTGAGTAAATTATCAATCGAGTTGCTGAAATTCTGGTAGAACTGATCCGCCTGGGCCTGGGTGAGGGTCTTATTGGTAACTTCGCTATCCAGCCGGGTCTTCATATCTTGCAGCAAGGTAGATTTCAACGTGTTTAAATCCACCTTCTGGTCGCTGGCTATCGTCGCGATAGATTTGCCTGATTGCAGCGCAGTCATCAAATCCGTTTCACTCATGTTCAGGGCTTTAGCGATATCCGCGTTGGTCAGGAATTGCATCCCGGGCCTACCCGCTCGCCCAAACCCCCGTCCCAAACCGAACGCCTGAAAGCCGTTCTGCATGCCTGACAGTCCGGTGCTGTACCGGCTCTTGATGCTATCCGCCTGGGACTGGGTCATCTTTCCGTCTTTCACGGCCTGGTCCACGGTCGAATTGATCGCTGCGACAAAGGCGGAGTTGAGCTTACCCTGATCCACCCCCAGGTTCTGCGCAAACGATTTCAAAAACAGGCTCCAATACTGCCCCATGATGTTAGGGGTCGCTGAGCCGGGGACAGGCGTGGGTGTAACCGCCGCAGAGACGTAACGATAGAGGCCAAAGCCAGTCACGCCCACGAGCATCACGGCGGCCAGAACCGCCGCACTGATGATACCGATGATTATTTTTTTGGTCTTAGTCATAAGTTTCCTTTTCTATATTTGATTTAAATCGGATCTTGATATATTCTAAATATAAGCAGCTTTGATTAACCTGGGATGAAATTGAACGAGAACAGCCCCAGGGATACGCAGGTATCCCTGGGGCCATATTGAGTATTCTGGCTCTAAGTGGGCGAATTATTGGGTTGGGAAAGTGCCAATGGTGACTGGCACCTTGATTTCTTTACCCTGGCGCAGGATGGTAAGCGTCACAGTGTCGCCCGAATTGGTATGCAGGAAAATGTAGGAAATCAGGTCATCGTTGCTGGTGATGACGTGGTTGCCAACCGCGGTGATGATATCTCCGCCCACGGTCAGGGTGCCGCCGTTCACCGTGATCTGGTTGTTCCCACCTTGCAGGTTAGCCTTCGCAGCCGGTCCGCCCGGGGTTACATTGACAATCAGCGCGCCTTTGGTGTCCGCAGGCAGGCCCATGGCCTGGATGACATCCGACGTCACTGACGTGACGGTGATCCCCAGGTAAGGATGGTTAAATTTTCCGGTCTTGATTATCGGCACGACCACTTTGTTGACGATCTCAGAAGGGATGACAAAACCGATCCCTGAATTGGAATTGGACGATGATTCGATCGCCGCCGTCACGCCGATCAGGTTGCCGTTCATATCCACGAGCACACCACCGGAATTGCCCGGGTTGATCGGCGCATCCGTTTGGATGATATCGGGAATGTTATAAGCGGGCGTGGTTTGAGTCGTTTGGGTCTGGTTATCCAGCCCAACGGGTAAGGTGCGCGACAGGGCGCTGATGATCCCGTGGGTCATCGTATTGGATAATCCGTACGGGTTGCCAATGGCGATCACCAGCTCTCCTACCTTCACCTGGTTCGAGTCGCCTACGGTGACCGGGGCCAACAGGTTGGCCGGCGCATTCACTTTGAGCACGGCCAGGTCGGCATTCGGATCGGTGCCCACAACGCTTGCATCCACCGTCGTGCCATCAGAAAAGGTGACGGTAATGCTGCTGGCGCCGCTAACGACGTGGTTATTGGTGATAATATGCCCTTGCTTGTCCCACACAAAGCCAGAACCGAGAGCAATGCCTGTGCCGGAATTATTGCCGAATGGGTTGGCATTGTTCCCACTCGTGGACGACGTCCCTTCTATCACCTGGATGCTGACCACTGATGGATTAACTTTCTGATACACGCTCTCTAAAGCGGCTTGATAGCCAGCCGTATCGGTATACGCCGATTGGGCTTGAGTCGTCTGCCCGCTGG
>JAJYIW010000145.1 GCA_021789855.1 Chloroflexota bacterium
TGGCCCAGCCTCAGCTCATGCCGGCCACGGAAACACCGGTTCCAACATCGACGGCGATCCCGCTTCCCACCTCCACCCGGGTAACTCCCACCCTGACCAGCACCCCGACCTTAATTCCACAATTTCGCCATACCCCGACCTCGGTTATACAATTGTCCCCTCTGACCATTGAGGGGTCTGCCTGTTTACCTCAAAATACGCGGGTCGATCTGGCCATAGTCCTCAACGTCCTGAGCGGAGACACCATCCAGGTCATTGTCAACGGGCAGAAAACCCTGGTCGGCTACCTGGGCATCCAGGCGCCGACGCTACCTGTGGCAGGACGATTGGGTGGATTTTTCGCTAAAGATGCGCTCCAAAGGAATATCCAGCTGGTCAATGGCCAGATCGTGTCCTTGGTTAAAGACCAATCGGATTACGATTCGAGGGGACGGCTGTTGCGATATGTGATCGTCAACAGCACGTTCGTCAACTATGCTCTTGTGGCGGAAGGGTATGCCGCGTCCATCTGGCCAGGGCCCGATTCCGCCTGCAAAACCGAGTTCGACAGCGCGCAGGTTACCGCCCGGCAAAATCGGACCGGCATGTGGATCACCACACCCACCCCTATGTACGTTCCGTCAGGCCATTAGCGCGTAATTCCTTGCTAATTTACCTGAACGGGGATAAAATAGCCAGGTTATGATTCAGAGCGCTTTGGTTTTCCGCATGCGACGATCGCCCTCTCCCCTGGATATCCGAGGAGTGGGCCAGTAGTATTTTGGGAAACGAAGCAGAGATCATATTCTATCCATCTCAATCAATATCAGTTTACCCATGGCCCTCATGACAGAGGGCCTATTTTTTTATGGAGGCATAAATGGCAAAACAATCGGTTAAAAAAGTGGTCCTGGCTTATTCGGGTGGTCTCGATACCTCCGTTATCGTACCCTGGTTGATCGAAAATTATCAATGCGAAGTCATCTGTTACACCGCCGATGTCGGACAGGCTGAAGAGCTGTCCGGATTACCAGAAAAGGCAAAGGTCAGCGGCGCCAGCAAGTTAATCGTCGAGGATTTACGCGAGGAGTTTGCCGAACATTATTTATTCCCGTTAATCCGCTCAGGCGCTATTTATGAAAGGAAATACCTCTTAGGAACTTCCGTCGCCCGGCCTTTAATCGCCAAACGCCAGGTCGAAATTGCCGAAGCGGAAGGCGCCGATGCCGTAGCCCACGGCTGCACTGGTAAAGGGAATGATCAGGTCCGGTTCGAACTGGCTTATACTGCACTCAACCCCCGCCTGAAAATCATCGCACCCTGGCGTGAGTGGTCGATCACCTCGCGCGAGGATGCCCTGAATTATCTAAAATCTCACCACCTGCCCCTCCCAACTAAAAATCCATCCCTGTACAGCCGGGACCGCAATCTCTGGCACATTTCTCACGAAGGCGGCCCACTCGAAGATGCCAACACACCGCCCTCCGATGATTTATTGATGCTAAGTGTCCCGTTGGAAAAGGCGCCTGACCAGTCCGAAGAGATTACGATCGGCTTCGAAAAAGGAAATCCCGTTTCATTGGATGGCAAATCCTATTCACCGGCCAAACTGGTGGAAGCATTGAACATTCTGGGTGGAAAACACGCCATTGGCCAGGTCGACCTGGTTGAAAACCGCCTGGTCGGGATGAAATCCCGCGGTGTTTACGAAACCCCCGGCGGTACCATCCTCTCTGTGGCCCACAAAGAACTCGAATCAATCACTCTGGACCGGGATACCTTGCATTATAAGGAGCTGGTCGCCCAACGTTATGCTGAGCTGGTGTATTTTGGCGTTTGGTTCGCACCTTTGCGTAGAGCCCTGGATGCTTTCTTCCTCGAGACTCAAGAACCCGTGACCGGTTCGATCAAAGTGAAGCTGTACAAAGGCAACGTGATCATCGCCGGCCGGAAGAGCCCTAATTCGCTCTACCGGGAAGAGTTTGCCACGTTTGGTCACTCGGCAGTTTATGACCACACGGATGCTGCAGGTTTTATCCGCCTGTTTGGTTTACCCCTGAAGGTTCAGGCCATGATGGAAGCTGGCTCAGCGGACGTCAAGCCGATACCGCCGACTGAAATACAAAGGGATTAATCGCTCGATGACGCTCTATTCAAACCGGTTTTCAAGATCTCTGGATCCTTTAGCAGCCATGTTGAATAACTCCCTGCCCTTCGACCAACGCCTGGCGTTGGAAGATGTCACAGGGAGCCTGGCCTGGGCTAGTGCCATTGCCCAGGCCGGGGTATTGGATGATCATGAGCTGGTAGTCATCACTCAAGGGTTGACCCAAATCTTTCAAGAATTTGAAGAGGGACACTTCGAATTCCGCGAAGCGGACGAAGATATCCATACCGCGGTTGAACGCCGCCTGGGCGAGCTGATCGGCGCAACGGCCGGCAAGCTGCACACTGGGCGGAGCCGCAATGACCAGGTGGCGACGGACTTCCGGCTGTGGTTACTCAGCACCTGCCAGTCTCTGCAGGGCCATCTGCATCATTTGCAGGCTACCCTGGTAGCCAGGGCGGAAAAGGATATGGGAATTGTCATGCCTGGCTATACGCATTTCCAGCAGGCCCAGCCTATCCTCCTCAGCCATTGGTGGCTCAGTCATTTCTGGGCTTTGCAACGGGACCAGGATCGCCTGGATCACCTGCGCCAGGAGCTGGCGGTGATGCCTTTAGGGTGCGGCGCTCTGGCAGGGACCGCTTTACCCATCGACCGCTTCCAACTGGCGCGAGACCTGGGCTTTCGTTCACCCGCCCCCAACAGCCTGGATGCCGTTGCCGACCGCGATTTCGCGGCTGAATTCCTCTTTTGGGCCGCCATGACCGGTATTCATCTCAGCCGCCTGGCAGAGGCTTTGATCTTGTACTCGACCCATGAGTATGGATTCCTGACCCTGGCTGATGCCTACTCAACCGGTTCGAGCCTGATGCCTCAGAAAAAAAACCCCGATCCGCTTGAACTGACCAGGGGTAAAGCGGGTAGTCTGATCGGAAGGTTGACTGGCCTGCTAACCCTGTTAAAAGGCCTGCCATCTGCTTATGACAAAGATCTGCAGGAGGATAAACTCCCTGTGTTCGAAGCGGTGGATACCCTGGCGCTCCTCCTGCCGGTGATGGCAGGCGTATTATCGACGCTGACCATCCATCCTGACCGGATGCGCCAGGCAATCGATAGCCAGGTGCTCGCCACGGATATGGCCGATTACCTGGTGAGAAAAGGGGTTCCCTTCCGCTCGGCACACGGCGCTGTGGCTCAAGCCGTCAGACGGGCTGAAACCCTTGGGGTAAAACTGAAGGATCTACCTTTGGAAGAATGGCAGGCTATCCATCCCGATTTTCAAACCGACCTCTTTCTCGTTTTCGATGTGGAGCAAGGGATTGCTCGCCGCTCTGCCTGGGGGGGAACATCGCCCGAACAGGTGACTGAACAAATTCGTCTGGCTAAAAGCCTCTTGCCAGGGTGACGGCATACCAACGACATCCAATTAAATTGATTCTCCATTATCACTTTCATACTTCGGGATTTCCCTCTATAATAAGAATGCCGTTGCTTATAACCATTTCCATTTGAACAAACCCCAAAAGAGGTCCTTATGAAATGTCCCAATTGTGGTGCAGAAGTCGCCGATGATGCTCGTACATGTAATTCCTGCGGTGCGTCCCTGGTACCCATTGTACCGGATGCCAGCGTACCCGATGCAACCGTTGCCGAGACTCCCTCGATCCCGCCGCCCTCGCCTGATTTTACCCCTGGGCCAGTGGTCTCACCTGTGGAGCCCATTCTACAACCGGCCAGTGATTTCGATGTGGTTCTACCAGTCATGACGCCAGGTACTGGTGGTGGAAATAGCTCATCCCTGGGCACGATTTCTCTCATCTTAGGTATTATTGGTTTGATCTTTTCCTGCGTGGGTTGTGGTGGGATCTTCAGTATTGCTGGTGGAATTCTGGGGATCATGGCCATGAAAACACCCGGCAAGGCACAGGGCAAGATTGGCTTGATCCTGTCCATCATCGGTTTGGTCATCGCAATCATCGTCGTCTGTGTGATCGCAGGAAGCTTCATATATAGCGCAATCACCGGAAATCAGATCAATACTTATTGATCTGATGCCAATTGAATAGGGAAGATCATGATAATTGTCTGACAATTGTCATGATCTTCTTGCTATCGCCTGGACTTTATGGATAATGGAATAGTCTTTACTGTTCAGCTTGAGATAGAAATTACATACTCTACTGATAGCTGAACAGTGACTCTTTATCTATCTCAATCAGGACTAGGCAAAAATGACCGTTCATCCTATCACAGGTTCCCGCCGCTTTATCCCAAGCACTGTCATCAGGCAACATCCTGTTCCAGCCGATATTGATATTGCTCAAAATGCAATATTAAAACCGATCAGCCAGGTCGCAGAAGAGATGGGTTTGCTCCCGGATGAGCTGGAGCTCTATGGGCCCTATAAAGCCAAAGTCAAGCTGGAAGTTCTGGAGCGCCTCAAGGATGTTCCAGACGGCAAATATATTGATGTCACCGCGATCACCCCTACGCCATTAGGGGAAGGGAAGACCACTACCACCATTGGGCTGAGCCAGGCTCTGGGGGCCCACCTGGGCCAACGGGTGGTAACCTGCATCCGGCAGCCCAGCCAGGGGCCCACCTTTGGAATCAAGGGAGGGGCGGCGGGTGGTGGTTACAGCCAGGTCATTCCCATGGAAGACTTCAACCTCCACCTGACCGGGGATATCCACGCCATTACTGCGGCCAATAATCTGATGGCGGCGGCGATCGACACGCGCATGTTCCACGAATTGACCGCTACAGACGAACAACTCTTTAACCGGTTTTTCCCAAAGGATAAAAAAGGCCAGCGACACTGGGCAAAGCCTCTCAAACTGCGCGCTTTGAAACAGGGGGTCAACAAGGATAACCCGGAAGACCTGACCCCGACCGAGCGCGCTCATCTGTGCCGGTTGGACATCGATCCCGACAGCATCACCTGGCGCCGGGTGATCGATACCAGCGATCGCATGTTACGCGGCATTACCACCGGCCAGGGCGCTGAGGAAAATGGCTTTACCCGCCAGACAGGCTTTGATATTACGGTGGCAAGCGAAATTATGGCTATCCTGGCATTAACCACCGATCTAGGCGATATGCGTGAGCGGTTTGGAAAGATCGTCATTGGCGTCAGTCGCCAGGGCGAGGCGGTTACTGCAGAAGATATAGGCGTCGCAGGCGCCATGACTGTTTTGATGAAGGATGCCATCAAACCGAACCTGATGCAAACCCTGGAAGGAACCCCTGTCTTTGTCCATGCAGGGCCTTTCGCCAACATCGCCCACGGGAATAGCTCGATTGTCGCTGACCGGATCGCGCTCAAATTGGCCGATTACCTGGTGACCGAATCCGGATTTGGTTCTGACATGGGCATGGAAAAATTCTTTGATATCAAGTGCCGCTATTCTGGCTTACGGCCTAATGCAGTGGTGATGGTGGCCACCGTCAGGGCTTTAAAAATGCACGGCGGCGGGCCGAAGGTCGTGGCTGGAAAACCCCTTGACCCGGCTTATACGAATGAAAACCTGGAACTCCTACGGGCAGGTTTACCCAACTTGATGGCTCACATTGGGATTACCCGCCAGTTCGGCATCCCGGTCGTAATCGCAATCAACCGCTTTGCAACCGATACCCAGGCCGAATTGGATCTCATCCGGAAAATTGCTGTCGAAGAGGGCGGGGCAGAAGCAGCCGTCGTTTGCAACCATTGGGAAGAAGGCGGCGAAGGCGCCGTAGAGCTGGCCAAAGCCGTTATGGCTGCCACGGATAAACCGTCCAATTTCCACTTTTTGTACCCCCTGGACATTTCGATCAAGCAAAAGATTGAACTTATCGCCCGCAACGTATACGGGGCAGAGGGCGTTGATTATTCACCAGAGGCTGAAGCCCGGATTGAGGAGTACACCCACCTGGGTTATGATCATTTACCAGTGTGCATGGCCAAGACTCACCTGAGCTTGAGCCACGACCAAAACCTGAAAGGTGTACCCAAGGGTTATCGCATTCCTGTCAACGATGTGCGTGCGTCTGTGGGGGCTGGGTTTATCTACCCCTTACTGGGTAAAATGAGCACCATGCCGGGGTTGCCCACACGCCCTGCGTTCTTTGATGTGGATATCGACCTGGAGACTGGCCGGGTGGTAGGATTGTTTTAACCTCACCAGGCGGCTCACCAGTTTAATAGAAGCGCAGCCAGCAAGGCGCATTGCTCTACCAGGGAGCTTTCATTGACAAATTCCCGTTCCGAGTGGGCGCCTTCGCCGGCTGGCCCAAGGCCATCCAGGACAGGAATGCCCAGGGGGGCGACGAAATTGGCATCCGACCCGCCGCCTGTGCTACCTTCGGTCAAGGGCAGCCCCAAACCCGCAGCAATCTCCCGGGCTTTGTTAAAAGCATCCGCCATGATTGCATCTCTTGGCATTGGGGGCCGATTTAATGTTAATTCAGCTTTCACACGGGTTCCTTCGATGACCGGCCTTAAGGCCCTGGCCCATTGTTCAATGGGCGCCAGGCCACCCATGCTTGTGATGCGGAAATCGATCAACGCTCTGGCCTCCTCCGGCACGACGTTGGCTCGCGTCCCTCCCTGCACCCAACCCACGTTCACGGTAGTGCCCTCGCTATACCGAGTCAACCTTTGAGCCGATAAAATGTGATGCGAAATTTCTTCGATCGCATTCCGCCCCTTCTCGTGATCCACTCCGGCATGGGCAGCTCGCCCTGTAACGGTCAGTTCGATACCACCGGTGCCTTTTCGGGCGGTCTTTAAAGCCCCATTGGGCAGGGCTGGCTCCAGGCAAAAAACGATCGCTGCCTGCTTCGCCTGTTCCTCGATGATCCCCCGAGAAGTCAGGCTACCCGTTTCTTCATCCGGGGTCAAAAGCAGGGTGATTGGCCTGGCTGGCCAGATCCCCTGGAGATGAAAAACCTCCATAATTTCCGCAACCATTGCAATGCCGCTCTTCATGTCCAACACACCAGGGCCCATGATTCTCCCTGAAGCCTGCCTGAAAGGGTTCCGGTTAATCGTTCCCACATCAAAGACCGTATCCATGTGACATAATAGCAAGATTCCAGCCGGGCCCTGACCCCACCTGGCCAGGAGAGTATCCCCGGCTTGCGCGTGAGGGAAAACCTGGATAGTTGCACCCAGGGCCTTGTATTTCTCGGCCAGGAACTGCCCAAGGCGATCGACCGCCGGTTTATACGTCGAAGGAGATTCCATTTGAACCAGCCCGCGAATGAAATTCTCCAGGTCCGCTAACCGTTCGTTAAAAATAGCCGGGCTCAGATAAGTCATGTTGGTTCCCTATCCTTCACGTGACATCAAAGCTTGAAGGCGGCTTTTAACGCCAGGCCATTCCCGCAACAGGATACTGTAATAAACAGAAGATCGTACGATCCCATCTGGAAGGATCATGTGATCGCGCAAGACCCCCTCTTTCACCGCGCCAAGCCTTTCAATCGCTCGCTGAGAACTTTCGTTGCGTAAATCCGTTTTCAATTGCACCCGAATGGCATCCAACTGTTCAAAAGCATGTCGGAGGAGCAGGTACTTGCACTCAGTGTTGACTCTCGTGCGATGGTAGGCCGTCGCGTACCAGGTTCCCCCAATCTCCAACCCTCGATTACCCCTTTGAATATCCATATACCGGGTCATTCCGATCGGGCGGTTACTTTCCAGATGGATTACGGTAAAAGGCAAATCGGTACCTTTCGCCTGGAGTTCCAGCAGTTTTTTGACGAATTCGGTCATCTTGTCCAGGCTGGTTACCGACCCATACAACATGAATTGCCAGATCGATTCGTCCTTGCCAGCTATAGCCAGATCGGGAATGTGACTCAAGGCCAGAGGTTCAAGGCGCACGACCTGGCCCTGTAAATAGACAGGCTGAATATTCATCATAAAATACTCCTTTTTTCAAGGAGATAAGCAGGACCACCCTGGCGCGTGAAATGGGTAATGGCGTAGCCCAGCTCAAAATAACCCATCAAGGCTTGCCGGACTTGCATCCGCCACGCCATAGCCAGGGCCGGATCAGCCTGGGCCAGCTTGATGTACTGGCCGGGTATGAGCAATTTAACCTGGGCTGATACTGGCAGGGGAATGGTTAAATGAGGCTCTTCATTTTCAAGATAGTTTGCTGGTTGTGCGCCCGGATATTCCCGCTCATCCGGGGCTGTGTTGGCGCATTGGATGACGCGTGGAGAAAGTAAATGCCATTCCAGCAATAAACGATCGGTCGGCCCACCCGCATCAATCCCTTTCATCCGGCCATAATAATCCGGATAAAAG
>JAJYIW010000146.1 GCA_021789855.1 Chloroflexota bacterium
ATCCGGCGAAGTAATGTCATGGATCAGGGTGGGCTTCATTAACTTTCCATCATTGGCAATGGTCGCATACGCTTGCAACACCTGGATGGGGGTAGCCAACACAAAACCCTGTCCAATCGTGGCGATGTACGTATCGCCAGTAGCCCAATTTTCTCCCATGTTGATGCGTTTCCAATCCGGGGTCGGGACAAGGCCCTTGGCTTCACCGGGCAGCTCAATTCCCGTGGGCCGGCCATAACCCAGGGCGCGTTCATACTCCGGGAGCCGGTAAGGTCCCAATCCGCCATTGGGCACCTCATTACCGTACCCACCGCCAATTTTATAAAAATAGACGTCATCCGATAGCGCGACCCCTTGCAGGAAATCCACCATGCCAAAGCCGGCCCGGTTCCAGTTATAAAAGTTCTGGGGTGTGCCCGGATCATTGGCGTAAAACTTCTGCATGATGGTAATTTTACCGGGATCGTCGAGCTGCTGAGAAGGCGTCACCACGCCTTCATTCAACGCCCCGATGGCGGCTGCCATCTTGTAAACCGAACCCGGCGGGTTTTCGCTGGAGATAGCCTGGTTGAAAAGGGGCTTATTCGGATCTTGAATCAATTGGTTGTAATAGTACGCCGGGATCTGGCGCGCAAAGCGATTATTCTGATAATCCGGATAAGACACCATGGCCAGGATTTCACCCGTTTTAGGATTCTCAGCGATCACCACGCCATTGGTCGTCAAGATTCTCCCCAAATAGGTGTTTAAATAATTGATCTCGCCCACTAACGCCGCGCGGGCTGCATTTTGGAGCCGGGTATCGATCGTCAGGTGGATGTTATCCCCAGGGACAGGCGCCATGGGAGGAACCTGGTCGCGTTGAATTTGCCCAGCCGAGTCCACCTCTACCACGCGCTGACCATTCTTCCCTTCCAAAACACTCTGCATGGATTGCTCGATCCCTGCATAGCCAACCTTATCCCGGTTGATGACAAAACCCAGGTTTTGATAATAACTTGCGACTTCCGCCGAGATAGGTCCCAGGAATCCGATGACCTCAGCCGTCAGGCTGCCGGTCGGGTAATCTCGCACCGGAACGACTTCGACGCTCACGCCCGGCCAGTCGCTGGCTTTTCCATTGATTTCCATCGCAATTTGAGCATCGACGTTGCATTTGATGCGAATGGTGTCATACGGCGCAAGCGTATCCCCAATATACACAATTTGAGCGATTCCCAGGTCGGTATTACAAGGAGAAAAGTTCCTCACCGAGGCGTCATCGATCGTCCCATGATTGGCAGGCACCCCGATCAATGCAGATAGTTCGCGGTAAACCCGCTGAAGATCGCCATTGTCACTGGGTACAATCGATGGATCGCCGGGCAGATCTGCCGGGGTGATGACCACGTTATAGGAAGGCACATTTTGCGCCAGGACATAGTTATTGCGATCGTAAATGACGCCCCGCTGCGTGGGGATGCTTATAACGCGCGTCCGGTTATCATCCGCCTTGGCAACATAGCTGCTCCCCTGGATGATTTGAATGTTGAAAAGCCGGAGCAGGTAAAAAGCGCCGATGGCAATGATGATCACATAGATCAGCCAGAAGCGCCACGGTTCAAAAGTTTGTGGGTGATTGGATGGTTTCATGTCTCTAATTCTACCGGGTAAACCCATTCAGCCAGGTTGGTCAGGATGGCATATATGGGGATAGCTAACAGGATATTTAACAATAAACTGGGTAAAGTGATCAGGTCTAAACTGTCACGCCAGTTGAACGACAGGCCCTTCATCAGTAAGGTGCCTAAATACACGCCATGCATCACAAAAGTGCCCAGGAATGTGACCAGAAGCAGGGCCAGGATGGGCGTTTGCCAGATTCGCCGCCGCAACAACCTCGCCAACAAAGTCACGATCAGGTAGCCGGCCAAGGGCGCAAAGTAAGGTGTAGCAGAAGAAAAGCTGATCAACGTCCCGCCGATGATGGCCCATAACCACGCGTTGGTAACCCGCTCTTGAATCGCCCAGGCTACCAGGGTCACCAGCATTAAGTCTGCCGTACCGTGCAAAAGTGACAGTTGATTGACCACGGCGGTCTGGAATATGCTGATAATGACCAGGATGGGTATGGCGATTAAGTCGACCACTTTAACTCACGGCGCTGGTGTGGGAATTAATGGGGCTGTATCCACGGGGGTAAAATTCGTGATGACCAGCACAGCCTTTAGGGAAGAAAAATCAACAATGGGTTGAACGATCACGGTTTCTGAAAGTTCACCCGCGCTCTGGCTGACCGAGGATACCTGGCCGACAAAAATATTGGCCGGGTAACTGCCTCCCAGGCCAGAGGTTAATACCACATCACCGACCGAAAGCCTGGCGTTCGTTGGAAGCATCTCCAGGGAAAGATCGCCCGTCACCGAGCCAATCATAGACGCCTCGACTTGAGAAGACTGCACGCGGATATTGACCACCGAGCCTACATCTGTGATCAACTGGACCCTGGCGCCGCCGGCCGTCACGGCGTCAATCCGGCCTACCAGTCCCTGGTTGGTGACCACGGGCATCCCATGCCGCAAGCCCGCATCGGAGCCCTGGTCGATCAGGATATAACTGATAAAGGGATTAGTATCCCGGCCGATAACCGAGGCTGCCACATACTGATTATCCGGCCTGGCCCGGGCAAAATCCAGTAACGAATATAAGACCTGGGCCTCACTCAGTTGCTGTTGAAGCTCAATCACCTGGCTTTGCAATTGGGTCACCTGGGCCTGGAGCGCCGCATTTTTTTGTTGCAGGCTGGCGACATCCCTGGGGACAGTAATCATGTCGTGGATGGCCAGGTAGCGGCTGGATAACCACGTCTGTGCAGCAATAATGGGATCGGTGGTCAGGCGAAACAGGGGGGTCAAGTAGCCGGCCAGTGCTAAAAGCAATAAGCCAGCGATGATCACCACCAGGCCCACCGATCGCAGCATGTGAGAATTTAATCGATTCATGCCAAAGTTCGATAAACTACCACAAACTAACGGAATTATGTCCGCTTAATGGTGGTATTCCGTTCCAATCCGACTAACAGCCTGCCGTAATTGTCCAAATCTTCAAGAACCATGCCTGCACCGCGGGCCACGCACGTCATGGGGTCTTCCGCAACCCACACCCGCAAATGCAGCTCATCCGATAAACGGTCGGCCAGGCCCTGTAACTGCGACCCACCTCCCGCCAGGCACACCCCTGTCTCCAGCAGGTCAGCGACAATCTCAGGCGGCGCTTCATCCAGGGCATCTTTAATGGTATCGATAATCACCTGCACCGAACCTGCCAGGGCTTCACGCACCTCAACCGATGAAATCTCTAAAGCCTCTGGCAGTCCCGAGACCAGGTTACGCCCGCGGACGGCAAAAGTTTTTTCATCCTTAAGGGGATATGCAGAACCAATAGCCATCTTCACCTGTTCTGCCATCCGCTCACCGATGAATAAATTATATTTATTGCGGATATAAACGATGATATCCTGATCCATTTCGTCGCCTGCAACCCGCAGCGAACGCGAGACAACCGTCCCCCCCATGGAAATGATCGCCACCTCGGTGGTGCCGCCGCCAATATCCACGATCATGCTCCCGCGCACTTCAGCCACCGGCAACCCCGCCCCCATCGCAGCCGCAGAAGGCTCTTCAATCAGGTGAGTTTCACGCGCTCCTGCCGCCATAGCCGCATCAAAAACAGCCCGTTTCTCCACTTCCGTGGCGCCTGAAGGGATGCCTATCACGATCCTCGGCCTTGGCAGAGGAACAATACTTTGCTGGTGAGCTTTACCAATAAAATATTCCAACATGGCCTGGGTAATTTCAAATTCCGAAATCACGCCATCTCTTAAAGGCCGGATCGCTACAACGTTGGCTGGCGTTCGCCCGACCATTTCCTTGGCCTGGGAGCCAATTGCCAGAGGCTTACGAGAGCGCTTATCAATCGCTACCCAGGATGGCTCATTGATGACGATTCCCTTGCCACGGACGTTAACCAGGGTATTTGCGGTACCCAGGTCGATGCCGATATCAAGGGAGAACAGTCCCAATAGCCAATTGAAGGGATTGAAGGCCAAATTGATCTCCTGGAAGTTAGTATGTCAGTTTGTCGGATTTCCTCAGATTGCTGAGTGATTCACGACCAACCCCTTTAGCAGTTCACTACACGCAGCCATTCGCATGCAGATCGCTGCAGCAATCGGCCATCACGCGAGACCCTCATTATACCATATCCAAAAATACTGTTTTTAGACCTCCTGCCGCCTCAATCAGTCACCTCAAGATAGATGCGCTTATTGATCTTTCCTTTACTTTTATAATCCACCACCCTTAACCCCCCTACTTCTCGGGTGTTACTCACGTGGGTGCCGCCATCGGCCTGCATGTCCAGGCCTTCGATGGCCACGGTGCGGATCACGGCGATTCCTTCCGGTAACAGGTTGATCTTGGTGCGGATGAGATCGGGAATTTGAAAAGCAACGTCGCGGGGCAGAAAACCCACTTTCAACGGCCTGGCCTGGCGCACTTCTTCATTAATAGCCCTTTCAATAACCGCTACAAACTCCTTTTGCAGCGACTCAAACTCAAAGTCCATGCGGCCTTTGAGGGGTTCCATATCTCCCCCGGTCACCAGCGCTCCATAATCTCGAAAAACAACCCCGCACAAGATATGCAAGGCCGTATGCGTGCGCATTAAAGCGTACCGGCGCTCCCATTCTAGCTGGCCGCTAACCTCCGTCCCCACCGGCGGTAGGCCCTCCAGCGGCGCCAGGGTGTGCCAGATGAGCCCCTGTCCATCCTTTTGAGCTTTCTCTACCCGCGCAGGTTTCCCCGCCGCGATCAACCATCCAAAGTCACATGGCTGTCCTCCGCCGCCGGGGTAAAAAGCAGTGCGGTTAAGCGCCACGCGGTGGTTTTCTTCGTCCACCGAGATAACCTCCGCGGTAAATTCCTTCAGGTAACTATCCTGCTGGTAAAGGCTCTCTGTTATCATGGTTAATTTTCCTGTCCTTTCCACCAAACGCGTTCCTCTGCCCACCCGGCCCAATTTTTTCCTTCCAGCACCTGCTTCAAATTATCTCCCTTGTGCACAACCATCACCGGAATCCCCTGGGAGATCAGGGTTCCATGAAGTTCCTGAACATCCCCATCCCCGCCAAAAGATTGTCGATCGATCAGGATGATCACTGGCTGAACCCGGCGCTGGATCAGCTCATCCGCAGCCAGGATAACGCCCCTTTCCGTGGACGAGGTAATCAAGACGACCGTACTCCCACGGGGTATATTCGCCGCCTGTACTGCCACCAACCCCAGGAGAGGGAGAGTTCCTTCAGGCTTGAGCAGGGCCAGGCTTTCCAGAATTTTCCCCATCTGGCGGTCGCTCCTTTCAGCCGGCAGAATCGTCTGCACACCGCCCGAACACGCCAGGCCAACTTCCCAACCCTGGCGAATGTAATAATTGGCGACTGTAGCGGCGATACTGACGGCGTATTCAATGGTTGAGGGCGGAATCGTCACTTCTGTCTGGCGGTGAGTCCACCAGATCGGGTCATTTTTAAATTGGGGCTTTTCGGAAGGTAACGCTGCCTGGACGGAGCCCTGGGCATCGACAATGATCCATACGTCCGCGTGCGGATCCTGCTCAAATTCCTTGACCATTAAGCGGTCGCGCCTGGCCGTGGTGGGCCAATGAATGCTTTTCAACGGATCCCCTGGGTTGTATTCCCTGACGCCAACCGCATACGGGGTAACTTCCAGGGTTCGCCGCCGGAGCGCCCTCCCTCCAGATAGCAACCCCCGTGGAGCCGGAAATGTCTGTAAATCCACCATGTAAGGCACCACCAGGAGGTTGGTCGTCGACGAATAGGTACGCTTTATCTGGAACAGGCCAAAGATATCGCCTGACGTGAGCTGAGTCGGCCCTAACAGGAATTGCCCGCGATCATAGAGCATGGTGTAAGCCAGGTAAGAGCGCGATTGGTTTCCACCGATCCAGGTTAACACTCGCGATCCCCCCGCGCCAGGGAGGTCAGATTGGTTACGAATATCGATCCACAAACGGGCCAGCCTGATGAGGTTGATAATCTCAAAACGCTCTTCGAACACCTGCCCCACCTGCTGCCGCAGCGTCCGGGCATGCCGCCGGACATTCATTCGCCTGAGAGAAAAGTAAGTCCAGGTCCAGCTAACCACGATCAACAAAGCCCATAACAGGCTGATATGGTAAAACAGTTGAACCTCATTCGTGTGGCTACGAATGCCTGGCATGGATGGGAGAACCAGGCATATCACCAACAATGCCAGGATGACCCAAAAAGTTCGGCCAATAATCATGAGCGCAACAACCCTCCGCTTAAATCTCCACCCGGCACCGAAAGATTCGCCAAAATCTCCTGAATCACTTTCTCAGAACTTAAATTCCTCAAGCGAGCGGCCGGGTTCACCACCATACGATGGCCAAGTACCGCAGTAGCCAGGGCCTTGATGTCATCCGGTAGGACGTAGTCTCGCCCGAGCATGGCAGCCCTGGCCTGGCCCGCCTTGAATAACCCAAGGCTCCCGCGTGGGCTGGCGCCCAGGTACACATCGGCGTGTTCACGCGTTTGCCTGACGGCATCCACAATATATTTTTTAACCGCCGGTGAAACATACACCTTCTTGACCGCCTCTTGAGCCTCCTGAAGCTCTTCCTGGGAGATGATGGCTTCGAGGGTTTCGATTGGGTGGCGGATTTGTTGAAGTTCCAAAACCCGAATCTCGTCATTCATCCCAGGATAACCTAACCGGATTTTGAGTAAAAAGCGGTCCAATTGAGCTTCTGGAAGAGGGAACGTTCCCTCATACTCAATCGGATTCTGTGTCCCCAGCACCATAAACGGCCGGGGTAATGGATAGGTGATCCCATCCACCGTCATTTGCCGTTCCTCCATGGCTTCCAGCAAAGCTGATTGTGTCTTCGGCGTGGCCCGGTTTATCTCATCAGCCAGCACAATTTGCGCCATGATAGGCCCCGGCCTGAACTCAAACTGCCTGGTCACCTGGTTGAAAATCGAAACCCCGGTCACATCACTGGGCAGCATGTCGGGCGTAAACTGGATACGCTTGAATGAACAGCCCAACGATTTAGCCAGACTCCTCGCCAGGATGGTCTTGCCGACGCCAGGCACATCTTCAATTAAAAGGTGACCCTGGCAAAGCAAACCGACGGTGGTTAATTCAAGTGTTTGAATTTTCCCTACAATCACTTTGGATAAATTCCCCACCAACCGCTCGGAAAATGATTGTATATCGATGGTAGAAATAGCCATATCAAATAGACTCCTCAGGAGGTTAAACTTTTTATGAAATGATAGAATTCACCCTTTTGCAACCAACAAAAACCACCCTACCATTAAACATAGACTTAATCATACCGCAGTCCTGAATAACCGGAGGAATAAAAATAACCCCAGGCAGATGACAAGGGCCATGATAGTGAAGGTCAATCCAAGGGTAAAGCTCAACGGATGGTAAGTAAATTGGATGGTATGGCGGCCTGGCGGAACCTGGATGGCCCTGAAGAAAAAATCGGCCCGGTAAATGGTCGTAGCGTTGCCATCGATAGTGGCCTCCCACCCCGGATACCAGCTATCCGCTAAAAACACCCAGCCTGAAACCGTGCTTTTCAGCGTTATTCCAACCTGATCGGGCTCATCGCGCGTGAGAGATAGTGAATCCGGCGCAGCAGCATCACAACGACCCACTTCTGCCACACCGGGAGCCTCAACCACCACCTGGGAAAATAATGACTTCCCCTGGTCCTCAGCAGCCAGCGCGAGCGTTTTCGCCAGGCTTTCCTGGCCATCCCTGGCAACCTGGGCGCAGCTCATCCAACGCACGCGAGTCGCGTTTTCGACCGGAATGAATTGAACCCCCAAAGGCTGGGTCTTATCCACGGATTCGACAGCCCCCACATCCATCAAGGCGAATAAATTGAGCCTGGCCCGGCCATCGCTTTGTTCCACTGCCTGGATCCATTGGGTGTATCGCTCTGGCAGGAGTGGGTCAAAATTATTCACCGAAGCAGCCCCATCAAAGATGTTGGCATCCGGCAACAGGATGTTCCGCATATTTGACCAGGATTCGTTGATGGAAAAATGATTAAAGGTTAAGAACCGGTCATACTTCAACTGGCTTTCATCTGCTGAAGACAGGTATAAGCGATTTCCGTTTAACATGGATTTCAAAGACGCCAGCCCGGACGCAGGCGAGGTATAGATGTCTCGGCTGGCCCCCGGATTCAAACCCCAGCCCGCCAGGAGTAAATC
>JAJYIW010000147.1 GCA_021789855.1 Chloroflexota bacterium
GTTCCTGGGAAATATATCGTCGTTCAAAAACGCCAGGCAGCTCATCTTACGCTCTGCCCTCCTTTGGGGGCTCTATCTGGTTGCGCTGATGGAAGGGTTGAGCCCTCTCCACCGGGTCACCCAAACAGCGCTGGTCATCGCCTGGTTGTTGCCCATCCTGGGATTTGGAGTGTTGGCCTGGCAGCGTAAACGGAGAGGATACCCTTTCCATCTTCCAAAAGTAACATTCCCCAAGACCTGGGATACCTGGATTGCAGCTCTATTGACTTTAGGGGTGCTGCTTGCCACCTTCCTGGTGGCCTGGTTTTCACCACCTCAAACCTGGGACTCGCTCACCTATCACCTGGCCCGGGTGGCGCATTGGGCGCAAAACGCTTCGATATGGCCATACGCCAGCGGCATCGAAAGGCAAAACAGCATGCCGCCGGGAGCCGAGCTGATTACCTTGAACAATTATGTGCTCATTCAGGGCGACCAGCTTGCCAGCCTGACCCAATGGTTCGCCATGTTGGGAAGCTTGATTGGAATTTCTTTAATCACCGCCAGGCTGGGCGCGCGAGCCATGGGCCAATGGGTGGCCGTGCTGGCGGCGGTGACCCTCCCTATTGGCCTGATTGAGGCCAGCAGCACCATCAATGATTACGTGGCTACCTTCTGGAGTGTGGTGTGCATCGCTGAAGTGATGGATTATTACCAGCAGGGTCAGAATAAAGCCCTGGTTTACATGGCTGCTGCCGCTGGACTGGCGCTTTACACAAAACCCACGGTAGCGCCTTACCTGGCTTTTTTTGGCCTGTGGGTTGCGTCGATCGCTTTGAAGAAAATGGGATGGATCCGAAGCCTCAAATGGGGAGCTCTGGCGGTCGGTGTGGTCATTACGATCTGCTCTGGGTATCTGATTCGCAACCTGATTACCTTTGGAAGCCCGCTCAATCCGACCGACGTGGCTTTACAGGCCAACCAACTCCATACGCCCAAGGCATTAATTTCTAACCTGCTCAAATATACGGGGGTGCATGCCGGTTTTCCAAACGCCGATGCCTGGAATCATTGGGTCTACTTGACCATTGTTAAAATTAACATCAAGCTTGGCATGGATATCCAGGACCCCCGGCTGACCGAAGTGGGTTACTTTGCGGTGAAAAGCCCCAGCACTGCGGACGATTTTGGCACCAACCCTTACCATGCGGCGCTATTCTTATTATCGACGGTATTGCTCATGGCTTATTGGGCCTGGAAGAAGCGAGGGGGATTAAGTGTTGGGTATGCAGCCGTGGTGATCATGGGTTTTGTCGGCTATTGTTATCTCTATAAATGGCAGGTTTTCGCCCTGCGGCTTGAGACAGTTTTTTTCGTCATCTTTTGCCCGGTAGTGGGGTATACGCTGGGGTTGTTTGAAAATATAGACCTGTTAAAAGGCCAGGGGAGACTGGTGGGCTTGCTGGTCGGAGCCTCCCTGGTCTATCTCTCGCTTCCATGGATTCTCCGGATCGACTCGCGCCCTCTCATTCCTACGAGCGCCAACCCAGGGGTGCCCAGCGTTTTGACTACCCCCAGGAGTCGCTTATATTACGGCACCGCGCCAGGGTTTGCCTCCACAGTCCAAGCGCTGACTGAACCGATTAAACAACACGGCTGCAACCAGGTGGGAATGATGCTGCTTGGAGATGATCCGGAATACTTTTTTTGGGTTGCTTTGGGGGCGCCGCGTAAAGATTTGACTATCGATTGGATCGTCGCCGGTACACCATCCGCAAAGTATCGCCTACCCGGCTTTAAACCCTGCGCCATCATCACCGATGGACAGAACAGCGCCACGATGGACAATCTTCCTTTAGCCGTTCAAAGTGGAGGATACCGGCTCTATCTCAATCCCCGTTAAATAAAAAGGCACTCGCGACGTCCACCACGTCGCGAGTGCGTTATAAGGAGGAGAAGAAACTAACTCGCCATCACCCTGTCGGTCTATTGGACCGGCATCGTGCCTAGAGTTACTTTGGCCGTTACCGTCTTGCCCTGCCGGAGCAGGGTGAGAGTTACCGTCTGGCCAGGCGTAGTATTCAGGAAGAGGTAGGAGCCGATGTCGTCGAACGAATTGACTGGCTGTCCATTGATGGCCGTGATAACATCACCGCCCACGGTCGTTTGTTGGCCGTTAATGGTTACCTGCTGAGTGCTCCCCTGTAAGCCAGCGTTGGCAGCCGGCCCACCCGAGCTGATGGTACCCACCAACGCACCGCGCGTGGTTGAGGGTAAACCCATCGCCTTGGCAATAGCAGGGGTCATATCCGTGCCAGAGATGCCCAGATAAGGATGCTTGTAGGTGCCGGTTTTAATCAGCGAAGGGATCACTTTCTGGACAATTTCAGTCGGGATGACGAACCCAATGCCGGCGCTGGAGTTCGAGTTCGACTCGATTGCAGCCGTGACGCCGATCAAATGACCTTGCGTGTCCACCAAAACACCACCGGAGTTGCCCGGGTTGATCGGAGCGTCGGTCTGGATAATATCAGGGATGTTATAAGTGGGCCCAGACGACTGAGTGGTCTGGCTGTCTAAGCCAACCGGAAGTGTGCGGGAGAGGCCACTGATGATACCCTGAGTCATGGTTTCCTGTAAACCGAAAGGCTCACCTATGGCAATGGCTAACTCACCGACTTTCACATTCGCGGTATTGCCCAATGTGACTGGGACGAGCTTGCTGGCCGGCACATTGACCTTCAGAACGGCCAGGTCGGCGTTCGGGTCGGCCCCAACCACTTTTGCGGTTACAGATGTTCCGTCAGAAAAAGTGACGGTGATATGAGTCGCGCCATTGATGACGTGATTATTGGTGACGATGTGTCCTTGTGTATCCCAAACAAAGCCGGAGCCCAGCGCTTCGGAAGTGGTTTGACCACTGTTCCCCGAATTTCCGTTGCCAAAACCAAATGGGCTGTTCCCAAAAGGATTATTTTGCCCATTGCTTGACGCGGTTGAGCTGGAACTCGAATTGCCGATGATCACATCAATACTGACCACCGAAGGACTGACCTTTTGGTAAATCGATTCCAGCACATTCTGCAAATCGCTCGCCGTGCCGGTAGGAAGCGCCGCAGCCAATGAGCTGGCCGTCGATGCAGACGTATTAGAAGTGGCAGCTTTCGCTGCAACCGGGACCTGGGCAACTGCGTTCACGATCGATACTTTCGAAGCCTGATTCGCATTAGCAGAGGCCTGTATTCCTGAGCAGCCCGCCAAGACCAAGGCTGGTACAACAACCAGCGTAGCTAACAATTTTGTGTGTTTCATACCTGTCATCTCCTTTATTCAATCTTCTTTTTTGCTTCAACACAGCCAGTATAGGAATGATTTATGACAGGTTTATGAAAAATTAGCCCCTACCGAGCTATTGTCATCTGATTGTCATTAAAAACCGAACCAGAGGAGTTATCGATCTGACTGAGGCCTTCAGGGTCATTTTTTCTTAGTTTTTCGGCGGCGTATCATTTTTCGGTAATCCGGCAAGCTCTCATTTTGCGGATCATACCGCTCCCACAACTCCAACCATTGGCCGGCTTTTGCTTGATCCGCCTTCGCCAGGCTGGATTCCATCTCGACCATACATAAGGCAGCAAATTCAGTGATATGTAGTTGATGCCGTCTTTCCAGGTTGGAAAGCAAGGAATCCGCGTACGCCAGGTCGTTGTCTTCAATCGCCTGGCGCGCCATGCCGATATTAGCGAAAAAATTACCGGGAAACCGTTTAAAAACATCCTGCCGGAGGGCACGCGCTTCTTCTTCTTTACCCTGTAGTTCATACGCCAACACCAGGTTATTCATAATCAGGGCATCATCAGGGGTTAGCTCCAAGGCTTTTTCCAGAAAAGCCTGGGCCTCAGCGCCGTCCTGGCGATACAACGCCTGGGAGGCTTTCGTCGCCAGTTCCGCCGTCTCGGGGGAAAAGTGAATGGCAGGTGCGCCCTTCTCTACCTGAATAGGAAGAATAAGGCGTTCAATCCATTGGTGTCCATCCCACAAGCGGCTGGTGCCTCTGGGCAACACGCCTGCTTCTACCAGTATCTGGGCAAAGGCCAGGCGCTCGCCATAGGGGCATGATTGACCCAGAACAAAGCCCAAAGCCTGGTCAACCAGCCCGGGGTGGGCTGAAACCGCAGTAAGCCGGATCACAAAATCGCGTGATTGCGCATCCCCCCGGCTGAGAAGATGCGGCGCCAGGGAAAGCAATTCAGGATGGGTTTCATCCAGAAATCTCTGCATCATGTGATGGGCAACCCTTATATTCGAAACTTTTTTGAGCAACTCGGTAATCTGATCGAACACCGGGCCAAGCAGCCAATAATCAAATGGGAACGCCCAGATAGCCCCTCTTTCTTCTGGCGGTTTGATCGATTCTCTCATGTTTTCATTGGCCCAGCCAAAGTACGAAGAAGCCTGCAACGCCTGATTCCAAAAGGATCGCGCCTGATCCTCCAACCCTAGATGCCATGCGCTGACTGCCGCCAGGTGATAAAAACCAGCATCCTCCGCAGGAGTAGCTTTTGCCTTGTGGTCTTTAGCTTCTTCAGCCAGGGCCAGCATGGCCTGATCATCTTCGAGGAAGGCCAATGCTTCGGCGATTAATGTCCAACTGCCTGAGATATTCCGCGGGGCATTTTGAAGCAAGGTGGCGTACCTTCGAGCTTTGTCTTCATGGCCGCTCAAAAAATTTAATCGCACCAGGGTATTCAGCGTCTGAAGATTGCCAGGCGCCTGGGCAAGCAGGCGCTCAGCCGTGTTGATGGCTTCCTTGATTCTGCCTTCTTGCGCATCGATTTGAATTAACGTCTCGAGCCCAGGGCCGAAGTTTCGTTTGAGCCTCAGGAGTTTTTTAACCGTTGACCGCGCCTTATCGAGCTGGTTGTGATCTATGTAGTAACGTGCTTCATCGGCTAAAACGAACAGATCCAGCCCTAGCTCAATCGAGACATCCAGGTTTAGAGAGCGCTTGATTAACTCTTGTTCCAGCGTAGCGATATTTTTTTTGACTTGGTCGGCATGCTCATCCTCAGGCCATCGCTGGATAAAATTACGGTAGGTTTGGAGAGCCAGGCCTTGCCGGCTATTCGCAACATAAGCTCCGCCTAAACCATACAACGAATCCACCTTGGGCCCCTCCAGTTCTACGAGACGGCGAATCGACTGCTCGTATTTGCTCATGTACCCCATGTTGTAGTAAGCGTTTACCAGTTGGATCAAGACTTTGGGATCATCAGGGTATTTGTGTTCCAGATCTTCGTAGATCTTCATGGCCTCCGATGGCTGGCCACCTTTCACCAATTCAATGGCACGGCGTTGATCTTCAATCCAGGGAGCTGTCTCAGCTACAGGTTGAGCGGCATTTTTCTGTTTCGGCATACGATCTGACCTCTTTTGGACATACCGGCGGTATTCTTTTCGGTATGCGCGTGGAATGGATGTCCTGATTTTAACACGAGTCCCCGTTAGCATGGTAAACTGTATCTGCCTTTGCCGGTATCGATTACCTGAGAAGTATCTCACTATCTCTGGAGGGTTTATGAATAAGTTCCGGTCACTGGTATTCGCTCTGATGCTGGTTTTATCGGCATGCTCTGCCAACCAACAAGCCAACCCCTCTTACGTCATTGTCACGATGCCTGTCGATACAGCAATCCCTTACACTACTATTCCACTCCAACCCACTCATACGCCCATCCTTTCAACGCCAACCTTCACGCCCACTACGACGTTCACCCCCACGCCGGTGGTTGGCTGCGTCACCGTTAGCTCCCTGGCGGTCCGGTCTGGACCAGGCACGAACTGGCCAAAGACTGGCGGGCTGGTCATCGGAGATTGCATCACGGTATCGGCATACAGCGCTGATAAATTATGGGTTCAATACTCTGGCGGATGGGTATCGGTTCAATATTTGAATTTCAGCCACCTGACCGTCGCACAACAATTAACCCTGGCAGCCCAATCGACTGCTACGCCCATACCCACACCGTACCAAAACCTCACATTATTTCCCGGTGAGAATGCCCAGCCAACCCAGGGGGGATTTAAGCCACCGAAGAAATAGGAAACCGTTCTCAACGTATAAAGACATATCCATAGTAGGGGGTATCAAGTGTTCCTGGAGCATCAGCTCCTCTCCTGCCAGGTATCTGGCTCGTTCATCCCTACCTCGCGATTGATCACCCAATATTTGATCGGAAGTAGAAAAAGCTTGTTGGGTAATTCATGCTGGTTAAAGATGGCCTTCTGCACAACCTGAAGGGCGTTAAATTCATCAAACTGTCATCTAAAGGTGAGATGATTGTATCGGAATTATCATGGTCTGAGGTACGAAACTCAAACTTGTACGTGGATAAGCAACTAAGGAGGAACGGAGTTTTATGAGCAAAGCAGCAAAATGGATTCTTGGTATTATCATTGCCCTGGCAGTTGTTGCCGGGGGCGGATATCTGTATTTGAGATACACTTCCAACCAGGCGAATGCCGCATCTTTATCTCAATATGCATTCACCCGGTTAACCACCGGCGAAATTGACACGACGGTCGCGGCGAGTGGAACCGTCCGCACCAATCAAAGTGCAAATGTCTCCTGGCAGGTGAGCGGCGTCATAGGAAAAATCAATGTAAAAGTTGGCGATAAGGTTACTTCCAATGAGATTATTGCCAGCCTTGATCCCAACAACCTGCCGAACGCCATTGTTCAGGCGCAACAAAATTTAATCACCGACCAGCAAACCTTGAGTGACCTGCAAAACAACAAGGCGAGCCTGCCAACCCTGCAACAAGCCATCATCGATGCCCAAACCGCGGTCGATAATGCACAGACCGCTCGGGATGCGTTGAATTACCCCCGTGGGACAGCTGACCAGATAGCAGCCGCCCAGGCCCAGGTGGCTATGGCGCAACAAAAAGTCAATGAAGCCCAGTCTTTTTACAAAGCTACGCCAGGCGACCCAACAACCGATGCACGGAAAGCACAAGCCTTAGCTAATCTTGAAGCGGCAAATACGGCATTAGTCAATTCGCAATCCAACCTGCAATATATCCAGGGAGCACCCAGCGCCTCCGATATCGCCGCAGCCAACAACACCCTCGCGCTCGCTAAGGCTCAACTGGCAGATGCACAACGCGCCCTGGCGCAATCTAACAACGGTATCGATGCCAGCACCCTGGCAGCCGATCAGGCGAAAATCAACGCGGACAATTCCATCATCGACGAACAAAACTTACGCGCTCCTTTCGATGGTACAGTGACCGAAGTCGATAACCAGGTAGGCGACATTGTATCCCCCGGCACAACAACTTTCCGTATCGACGATTTATCAAGCTATTACATCGACATGGCAGTCTCTGAAATCGATATCATAAAAGTTAATTTAAATGACCCCGTGTCCATCACTTTCGATGCGATCCCCAATAAAACCTATAATGGCATCGTGTCCTATATCAGCCAGGTGGGCACTACAACGAGCGGGGTGGTGAATTTTACCGTGACGGTCAAAATGACCGATCCTGACTCCCAAATCAAACCGGGAATGACGGCTGCTGGCAATATCGTGGTGAGCTCGGTTAAAAACGTCCTGGCAGTTCCCAGCAAGGCCATAAAAACCGTGAACGGGAAGAAAGTTGTTTACGTTCTCACTTTCACCAACGCCTCCGGGCAAACGGTTAATCCATTTGCCCAGGCCGGTCGCCAATCCAACAATACAACCGGCAATTCAAGCGCCGGCCAAAGCAACAATCCATCAGGAAACCAGACCAATAGCCAGGGTACAACCCCTAATCGCCAAACCACGGCGCAGGCTCCCAGCAACACCCTGGCTAACCTGAAATCTCATCTCACCGCAGTCGAAGTGACGGTGGGCGTCAGCAACGATACTGAAACCCAAATATCCTCCAGCCAGCTTAAAGAAGGTGATTTAATCGTCACCAATCCTACCGCCACAACAACCAGCTCTACCACCACCTCAGGGGGCGGATTTGGCGGAGGGTTCTTGTTCGGGCGCGGCGGTTGATGAACCTCGGGCATGATTGAATAAACCAAGGATAACCATCATGATGGATCAACTTATTGTAGAAACTACTCAACCGCTTGACTTGCAAGTTAGCCCCAGCCCGGTCATCAAGGTGAAGGACATCACCAAGACCTACAAGATGGGTGAAGTGGAAGTGAATGCCCTGTGTGGGGTATCGTTTGAGATCAACCATGGAGAGGTCGTCTCGATTATGGGCCCCTCCGGC
>JAJYIW010000148.1 GCA_021789855.1 Chloroflexota bacterium
GGCCGCCTCAAGGTGCCACACGCCGGGCAGGACATGACAAAACAGGTGCAGTCGCAGGCCAGGATCGGGGCGGGGCGACAGGCAAGGGGTGAACAGCTGCCCGCCTGTGCCGATGGTGCACGAGACCAGCCCGGGGGCAATCACGCCGTGGGCCAACGCCTGGAGCGCCTGGTCGCTGCCGCCGAACACCACCGGCGTGCCAGGCTTCAAGCCGGCGGCCGCCGCCGCTTCGGGGAGCAGGCCGCCGGCCACTTCCGCGGATGGCGCCACGGGCGGCAAGAGCTGGCCATCGATTCCCAGGGCGTCGAGCAAAGGATAGCTCCAATGGCCCCGGGCGGGATCGAAGAGCAAAGTGGACGATGCGTCGCTTGGCTCACTCCCCAGGAGACCCGTCAGCCGGTAGCGCAAATAGTCCTTAGGCAGCAGCAGCGTCCTGGTTTGCCGGCGCACCTCGGGCTCATGCTCACACAGCCAGAGCCAGGAGGCCAGCATAAAACCCGCCGCCAGTGGATTACCCGTCCAGGCCGCCAGGCGGTCGCGCCCCAGCTCCTGATAGACCCGGGCCACCTGAGCCGAGCTACGCTGATCGGCCCACAAAATGGCCGGGCGTAAAACACGCCCATCACCACCCAGACACACCGTGGTATGCATCTGGCCCGCCAGCCCGATAGCCGCGATGCTTTCAGCCGGCTGCCCCGACCGGCGGATGGCCTGCGTGATAGTCTCCAGGGCGGCCTGGTACCAGAGCTCAGGATCCTGCTCGGCCCAGCCGGGATAACGGGAGATGATCGGATACTCGCGCTGCGCCACGGACAGGAGGCGTCCTGCCCGGTCCACGAGCACTGCTTTGAGGCTCGACGTGCCCAGGTCAATGCCCAATAATAGAGGTGAATTCATCGGCGACTCCAGGTTTTGAAAGGCGGGCAATAGCCTTTAAATTATACCGGCACAACCGGCTTTCAGCGCGCACCACTCATCCAAAGGGATGATTTTCAAAAATTTTGTCTTGCATGTTTTAAAACATTCTGCTATAATGCAAGCGGTAGATGATACAGGTAGAGAATCAGATTACTTACGGGTCCGTTTGCTGGCACCCAATTGAACAGGCGAACCCCCATCAATCCCGACATTGTTCTGAAGCCAATTATCACGATGATCCTGAATGGAATTACCAGATAAAGCGGTTTAGGGCGGCGTCGCTTTAGATTATCGACGGGCTTTATCTTATCTTTATACCCATTAACTTTTTACCACCTTTCATTAATTCTTTAATGATCCATTGAGCGAGATATCTTGTCTATTGTTAATATTCCACCCAACCATTCCAAATCGTAGAGACGATTGAACCCTCCTATGAAAATACTTGAACTTGAAAATGCTCCACTGGCGACGCTGCGTGACATGGCCAAGGAGCTGAGTGTCCCCAACGCAGCGCGATTGAAGAAAGAAAACCTGATCTTGAGAATCCGCCAGGCTGAGGCCGAGAAAGAAGGCCTGGAAGTGCGCGGCGGCATTCTTGAAATCATGAGCGAAGGCATCGGCTTTTTGCGCACCAACTACCAGGTTGGGCCGGACGACGTCTATGTTTCGCAGGCGCAATTACGCCGGTACGACCTCAGGTCCGGAGACCTGGTCATCGGGCATGTTCGCCCGCCCAGGGAGTCGGAAAAACATTACGGCCTGCTCAAAGTTGAGTCCGTTAACGGGATTATCCCAGAAGAAGCCCGCACCCGCATCCAGTTTGAATCCCTCACCCCCATTTTCCCCGACAAGCGGTTCGACCTGGAAGTCGATCGCGGCATCCTTTCCACGCGCGTGATCAACCTGATTGCGCCGATTGGCCGTGGACAGCGTGGGATGATCGTTTCACCGCCCAAAGCCGGTAAGACCACCATCCTCAAGCAAATCGCCAATTCCATTTCCATGAAGTACCCGGAAGTCCATTTGATCATGGCCTTGATTGGCGAGCGCCCCGAGGAAGTGACCGACATGGATCGCTCGGTGGATGCCGAAGTGGTCGCGTCCACCTTTGACGAGCCGGTCAGCTCCCACGTGCGCACCGCTGAAATTGCCCTGGATCGCGCCAAGCGCCTGGTTGAAATTGGCCGGGACGTGGTGATCCTGATGGATTCCCTCACCCGCCTGGCGCGCGCTTACAACCTGGTGGTCAACCCCTCCGGCCGCACCCTCTCCGGCGGCATGGATCCCTCGGCGCTGTACCCGCCCAAGCGTTTCTTTGGGGCCGCCCGCAACCTGGAAGAAGGCGGCTCGTTAACCATCATTGCGACCGCGCTGATTGACACCGGCTCTCGCCTGGATGACGTGGTCTATGAAGAGTTTAAAGGCACCGGCAACATGGAGCTCCACCTATCCCGCCGCTTGCAGGAACGCCGCATCTTCCCCGCCATCGATATCGAGCGCTCCTCCACCCGGCGCGAGGAACAATTGCTGGGGCCCGATGTGCTCCAACGGGTGTGGACCATGCGCCGGATGTACCTGCAAATGATCGGCCAACAACCGCAGGGAGCCGGCATGGACCCCGCCGTGGCCACCGAGGCCATCCTCCAGCGCATGAGCAAGACCCGCAGCAATGGGGAATTCCTTGAAAGCCTGGCAGAGGACATGTGAACGCCACACAACCATCCAATGGGGGGCAGGGTAAAAACCTGCCTTCTTTTTTGCATAACAAAGCCATCGCCATTTCCTGGATCGTCACCATCGCCCTGGCGCTGGCGATGATCGCGATGTTCGTCTGGCGGCCCGGGGAAACCAACGTGGCCGCCGTCGCGCCCACCCCGCTGCCCGCCAGCACACCCGCCACCTCTCTGCCAGCGTACGATCCGATCCAGGCGGCGGACTCGGTCATGCTGTTAGCCAATGATCACACCATCGCGCCCCAGCGCCCACGGGAAACGATCCAGACCTACACCGTGGTCAAAGGCGACTCGGTCTTCAGCATCGCCAACAAATTTAACCTGAGGCCCGAGACGGTGCTGTGGGCCAATTACGCCGTGCTCAACGACAGCCCCGACATGATTTCCATCGGCCAGAACTTGATCATCCCCCCGACCGACGGTGTGCTCTACAAGTGGCAGGCAGGAGACAAGCTCGACGCAGTGGCCGCGAAATACAAAGCCAAGGTGAGCGACATCCTCAGCTACCCTGGCAACAAGCTGGACATGACCAACCCCACGATCCAGCCCGGCACCCTGATCATGATTCCGGGCGGCTCGCGTGAGTTCAGGCAATGGGTCATCCCCACCATTCCGCGCGGCCCGGCCGGCGTCTTGAAGACCGTCCTGGGGCCAGGCGCCTGCGATACCGGCACCGGCGGCGCCCTGGGAACAGGCCATTTTATCTGGCCGGTCACCAATCATTTCCTCTCCGGGAATGATTACTGGTCAGGCCACCTGGCCATCGACATCGCCGCCTTCGAAGGAATGAGCATCGTGGCTGCCGACGGCGGGGTGGTGGTCTACGCCGGCTGGTCCAACGGCGGTTACGGCAACATGGTGATGATCGACCACGGCAACGGTTACCAGACCCTTTACGCGCACATGAGCTCCGTCATTGCCCACTGCGGTCAAAGCGTGGGCCAGGGGACGCTGATCGGGCTGGCTGGCGCGACGGGCAACGCAACCGGCCCGCACCTGCATTTTGAGGTGCGTTACATGGGCGGTTTTGTCAATCCGTGGACGGTGCTGCCGCCGCCGTAAACGAGCCCTCACCCCAGCCTGGCCACGTCACCCTCATCCCAAGGCTGGGCGAGGGGCTATGGTTCTGCTCCCTTCTCCCAAAAATGGGAGAAGGGCTGGGGATGAGGGGAAATTTCTTTCCCCCATTTTCGGCTTTGGAAAAATGGGGAAGGAAGGAAGATTTCCAATGACCCATAGGGCGCTCAAACCCTGGCTAGACCGCCTGCCCCTGGCAGACTGGCGTTACGAAGAAACCATCGGCTCCACCAACGACGCGGCGCTCGCCTGGGTCGAAGCAGGCGCGCCAGACCTGTGCCTGGTGGTGGCCGACCAGCAAACCTCGGGGCGCGGCAGGTTCCAGCGGCGCTGGATCACCCGCCCGGGCGCCGCCCTGGCCTTCAGCCTGATCCTGCGCCCCACCCCCAGCGAGCTGGCCCACCTGTCCCGCTTTTCACCCCTGGGCGCCGTGGCCGTTTGCCAGGCCGTCCACCAGGGGCTGGGCCTCTCAGCCGAGATCAAATGGCCCAACGATATCCTGTTAGGCGGGCATAAGGCCTGTGGCATCCTGGTCGAGAACGCCTGGAAGGGCAGCGACCTGGACGCCGTGGTGATCGGCATCGGGGTGAATGTGAGCCCGGCCGCTATCCCCAGTCCCACCGAATTGATGTTCCCTGCCACCAGCCTGGAAACTGCCCTCGGCCGCCCGGTCGACCGCTGGCAGGTGCTGCACGGCATCCTACAAAGCCTGATCGCCTGGCGCCCCCAGCTGGCATCCCCGGCTTTCTTCGCTGCCTGGGAAGACCGGCTGGCCTACAAGGGCCAATGGGTGCGCGTCTCAGGGCAGTTGGGGATGGAGCAGGCCGGCGAGCTGGTCGGCCTTGACCCTGATGGCAACCTGCTGCTGCGGGATGAAGCTGGCCGCCTCACCCCCATTCTCGTTGGGGATGTTTCCCTGCGATCGGCGGGTGGGGTATAATTCTTGCACCGTAAGGCCGTGACTTATTTTTTTCGGCCCCCGGGAGGGTTTCCATGTTAGACAATTTACGCGATTCGGCCAGCCAATCACCCCTGTTTCAAGAAGAGCCGGCTCCGCCCCAGCCACCTGAGCAGGGCCGAAAGCGCCCATCCGATGGCCCGTTCCTGGGCCTGACGCCCGCCCAACGTTTCGTCGTGGCCCTCATGATCTTCATGATGGTGTGCGTGCTGGGCACTGTCCTGCTGCTGGTTACCCAGAAGATCGCCCCTGCTATCTTCTAACGTCGTTGCGAACGCAGCGCGGCAATCTCAGATTGCTTCGTTCGCAAAGCCTCACTCGCAATGACGTGGGCTAGCCGTCGTTGCGAACGAAGTGAAGCAATCTGTCGCGAGCGCAGCGCGGCAACCTCAGATTGCTTCGTTCGCAAAGCCTCACTCGCAATGACATGCGCTGGTCGTCGTTGCGAACGAAGTGAAGCCATCTGTCGCAAGCGCAGCACGGCAATCTGCCAGATTGCTTCGTTCGCAAAGCCTCACTCGCAATGACGTGCGCGGGTCGTCATGGCGAACGAAGTGAAGCCATCTGTCGCGAACGCAGCGCGGCAACCTGCCAGATTGCTTCGTTCGCAAAGCCTCACTCGCAATGACGTGAAGGGCGCAAGGAGGCCTCGCGGTGGCGTGAGGGGCGCGTTACTCGCTCGCCAGGCGCGCCACCGATGCCACACGATCCTCTTTGTCCAGGCTGATCAAGCGAACGCCGCGGCTTGCCCGCCCGCTGGTGGATATACCCACCGCCTTCAGCCGCAGCACAATCCCGCTGGCCGAGATGATCGTCACCTCATCCGGCTCCTGCACCACCCGCGATACCGCCACCATCCCCGTCTTGCCCAGGTTCTTTTGATCGGCCGTCGCCACCCCGCCCGTTGCCCGGCTCTTCACCGGGTACTCATCCAGCGAAACGCGCTTGCCATAGCCCAGCTCGGTCACCACAAGCAAATACCCGCCCGCCTCGACCACCTCCATCGACGTGACCTGGTCGCCTTCGCGCAGCCGGATGCCGGCGACGCCGGCGGCCTGGCGCCCCATCGGGCGAAACTCACCCTCAGGCGTGCGCAGTGCCCGGCCGTGGCGGGTGGTAAAGATCAGCTCATCCTTCCCCCCCGTCAGGCGCACCCAGCCCAGCTCGTCCTTGGGCTCCAGCGTCATCGCCATCAGCCCCGAAGGCCGGACGTTGGCGAATTCTGACAGCGGCATCCGCTTGACCCGCCCGCCCGCCGTGGCCAGCACCAGGTAGCCCGCTGAAGCGAAATCCGGCACCGCCACCGCCGCCGTGATCCGCTCGCCCGCGTCCAGCGACAGCACATTGACCAGCGGGATACCCCGGTCGGTGCGGTTGGCGTCGGGAATCTGGTACACCTTTTCCGCGTACACCTTGCCCCGGTCGGAGAAGAACAGGATCGATTGCAGCGTACGGGCCGGCAGCAGCAGCGTCACCTCGTCTTCCTCGCGCACCGCCTGGCCGGTCACCCCGCGCCCACCCCGTCCCTGGGTGCGGTATACGTTCGCCGCCACCCGCTTGATATAGCCGCGGAGGGTGAAGGTGATCAACGCCGGCTCATCCGCCACCAGGTCTTCCTCCTTAAATTCTTCATTAGCCTCCGCTGAAATTCGGGTGCGGCGCTCATCCCCGTACTTTTCGGCCACCTGGGCCAGGTCAGCCCGGATGACCTCCAGGATCTTCTTCGGGGTCTGCAGCAAATCCTCCAGGTAGGCGATGGTCTGCACGATCTCGCGGTGCTCATCCTCGATCTTCTGCCGTTCCAGGGCGGCCAGCCGGCGAAGCTGGAGATCCAGGATCGCCTGCGCCTGCAGCTCAGACAGGTGAAAACGGCTGATCAGATGCCCCTTAGCCGTATCAGCATCCGGCGACTCGCGGATGGTCTGGATCACCGCGTCCAGGTTGGCCAGCGCGATCAGCAAGCCCTCCAAAATGTGCGCTCGCGCCCTGGCCTTGGCCAGGTCGAATTGCGTGCGGCGAGTGATCACCTGCTGGCGGTGCGCGATAAAGACCTGCAGCGCCCTTTTCAAGGACAGGTGGCGCGGCTCGCCATCCACCAGGGCCAGCAGATTAATCCCAAAGGTCGACTGCAAGGCGGTGTACTTGTATAACTGGTTGAGCACCTTCTTGGGCTGCGCATTGCGCTTGAGCTCGATCACGATGCTCATCCCGCGCCGGTCGGATTCGTCGCGCAGGTCTGAGATGGCATCGATCTTATCATCGCGCACCAGCTCGGCAATCCGCTCGATCAGGCTGGACTTGTTGACCTGGTAAGGAATCTCGGTAATCACGATAGAAAAGCGCCCGCCGCGCAGCTCCTCAATGTGCGCCACCCCGCGCACCACCAGCCGGCCCCGCCCGGTGCTGTAGGCCTGGCGGATGGCCTCGCGGCCCACGATCATCCCCCCGGTGGGAAAATCCGGGCCGGGCAGGTGCTGCATCAGCTCATCCACGGTCACCTCATCGATTTGATCCTCATGATCGATGACGTACTCGAGCGCCGCGGCCAGCTCGCGCAGGTTGTGCGGCGGGATGTTGGTGGCCATGCCCACCGCGATCCCCGAGGATCCATTCAACAGCAAATTGGGCAGGCGCGCCGGCAGCACCTCCGGCTCCTGCAAGCTGGCGTCAAAGTTATCGACAAAATTAACCGTGTCTTTTTCGATGTCGGCCAGCATTTCCTCAGCCATAGGCGACAGGCGCGCCTCGGTATAGCGCATGGCTGCCGGGGAATCGCCATCCACCGACCCAAAGTTCCCCTGCCCATCCACCAGCAGGTAGCGCATCGAGAAATCCTGCGCCATGCGCGCCATGGCATCGTAGACCGCCAGGTCGCCGTGCGGGTGATACTTGCCCAGCACCTCGCCCACGATGCGGGCCGATTTTTTGTAGGCCGAATTGGTCCGGATGCCCATATCGTGCATGGCATACAGAATGCGCCGGTGCACCGGCTTCAACCCATCGCGCGCGTCGGGCAAGGCCCGCGCGACGATCACGCTCATGGCATAATCCAGGTACGCCGTGCGCATCTGGTGGTCAATATCGACCTGTTGTATGGTTCCGATGTCCATTGACTGCAAGCTTTCCTTTATAGTATTCTGTTGGCGCCTGGGGCCATGGCATCGAAACGCCATGCCCAGAAGGCCAGGCATTCAATTATACCCTATCGAAAAAACAACGCCTTGCCAGGGGCGGCGCCATCTGCTATAATAAAAGTCCCTCGGGCGCGTAGCTCAGTTGGTTAGAGCGCATCTATCACACAGATGAGGTCGAGAGTTCGAGTCTCCCCGCGCCCACACAAAAAAAATTCCCTGCGTTGCAGGGAATTTTTTTAAATAGCCTCTCGCCAGGGTGAAGGAGTGGGCCTCTCGCCAAGGCGCAAAGCCGCCAAGAAGCAAGTTTAGCGATTCTAACAAGCCCCCTCATCCCCGGCCTGGAATGCCCTCATCCCCGGCCCTTCCCCCAATCCAGGGGAAGGGAGCAGCAAGACGGGCGACCCT
>JAJYIW010000149.1 GCA_021789855.1 Chloroflexota bacterium
CTGTTTCAACCAGCTGGACTGCCACAGGAAAGATTGCGTCTTACCTGCCTCTACCAAAGGATAACCCGCGTTATCTGCCGGTCACCGTTCGTAACCAGGTGATAACCCCGCTG
Source organism: Chloroflexota bacterium (assembly GCA_021789855.1). Classification (GTDB taxonomy): domain Bacteria; phylum Chloroflexota; class Anaerolineae; order Anaerolineales; family Anaerolineaceae; genus JAJYIW01. The sequence continues at coordinate 114 of JAJYIW010000149.1, forward strand.
GTGGGGCAGAATAGCGTGATTGTCAAGGGAGAACTTGGGCTGGGAGGGGGGAATCAAACGGCTCAAACCATTCGCCTTGCGGCGACTGCTTTCGATGCCAATGGCGTGGTGGAGGGGCTGAGGGTATGGGACTCACCCGGACCGCTGGCTGTGGGCGCCGTTATGCCGTATGAATTTCAGGTGGATAGCCTGGGCCAGGGCATCGCGCAGGTAACGATCGTGGTCGAGGCGCGTCCTTGAGCCCTCGCCAGGTTATGGATTATTCCAGATCAAGAAGGATTCGCTCACACAGACCTGCGGTTGGCTATCAGTATCCAGGCATACCTGGTAAGGGATAATGGTGCCATTCTGAGCCTCAATCGGATCGATAACCACGGAAGCATCTCCCTGGTTATCCGTGGCATTGAGGGAATAGGTCAGGTGTCTATCTTCGGGAAGGTTCAGGGTCAGGGTTGAGAGAATGTTGGGCACCGGTGCATGATCGTTGGCTTTTAATACCCTGGCGTTGATCTTCTCCTTTTGATGGGTGGAGATAACAGGGGAGTCATCATCCACCAGGAGGATCAGATCCGGGTTAGCTGGCGCCGGGTTTGTATCAACCGACGCTGGCGGTGGAAAGAGCTGCAGGTAACGCTTGCCTAAGGGAGCCGGCCGCACACGCATTGATGGCGGGGCAGAGGGATCGTAATCCAGGCAATACGCTTTGAAACATTGGCGGTACACTTTGCCGGCGGTAAATCTTTCCGTGGTAGGAGGGCCAGAAAGCAGGATGCTGCCGTGAAGGGCAATGTATTGTTCAAAAACCTGGGGGACGTTGTGACCCAGGTCGCCGGCCAATGGGCGGAAAACCAGGCTGGCGGCGTTAATTTGCGGCACCGGGGCCTGGGGCGGGTACCCCACCAGCTCGGGCACCGGTCTGAGGCCGATCAGGCGCATGTTGTTGGCGGGTGCATAGACCACCATGTTCTCGTATACTTGCTCAATGGCGCCATCTTTGGCGCGGTAGTAGCTGCTCAAGGCCGGGCCGACGAAATCAGAACCCAGGCGGGACACACTTTCAAGAAATGGCTGGCTGTAAACAGCCTGTTGGCTGACTTTGGCGGCCGCTGGGGGCTGGTAGCGGCAGTTCACATCGCAGGCCCAGGAGCCGTAGGCCAGCATGTGAACACCATCCGTTGGATCCGTGCCGGATGTATAAAAGCCAAGGTTTTCAAAGTATTGAGCTATTCGCGTCGAACCGTCGTCCAGGGTTTCTAATCTCGGTTGGCTGAGCGGTTTACCGGCGAAGCGCGTTCCCTGCAATGCCTTATATCGGGCGACAAATTTACTATAAATAATGATCCCGTTCTCAATGGTGATTGAATCTTGCTGAGGAATACCCAGGGGAGTGTCCTGGATATGAAGCTTAAGGCCCACGGGAGACAGGGAAAATAACTGCGAGCCTGACGCGAGCCGGTCGTACCGCATCAAACCGGCTACGGTGTATTGTTCCCAGTAATCGCCCTTCTGAAACGCCTGGCTCGTCGCTGACCCCATCACGTCGCTGCCGCCCAGGGTTTGATAAAATTCCCTGAATATGGTATCGACCTCAACGCCCCCTTCTGGGGTTGGGGTGACCATCGAGCCCAGGTCGGTGCTACATGCGCTCAGGATGATCGCCATTATGATCCACGCGATATGTTTTATTTTGAAGTCGAAAGCCATGGACATGGAAGCCCTTTACGCGATGCCGCCCGTGGAGCGTTTCGAACGGGGACTTACCTCATTATAGCATCTTGATCGTGCAAGAGCAGCGAGACGAAAGGAAATTTAACCTGCGATTTGCTTGAATTTATGGTTATACTTAAGTTTATGAAACCGCTTCTCCCCTGGGGTTCACGAACCTTTGTGATGGGCATCTTAAATATGACGCCAGATAGTTTTTCTGGCGACGGAATGCTCGGCTATCCGGATTCGATTCCCGCTGCCGTAGAAAGGGCTCGGAGATTTGTGCTTGATGGGGCCGATATTCTGGATATTGGTGGGGAAAGCACACGCCCTGGAGCCCAGCTTGTATCGGCCCAGGACGAATTGGCGCGGGTACTTCCCCTGGTAAAGGCCCTGGCAGAGGCCCACCTCACCCGGCTCGATGGGCAACCGGTGATCCTTTCTATCGATACTTATAAAGCGGAGGTCGCTGAAGAGGTCTTAAAAGCCGGGATTCACTGGGTCAACGATGTGTGGGGGCTGCGGGCCGATCCGGACATGGCGAAGGTCGTGGCGCATTATAAGGCCGGGCTGGTGATCATGGATAACCGCAGCCGCACCGAAAATGTGGAGATCCGCAGCCGCCTGGGTGGACGCTACACCGGCGAAGCCTACCAAAATTTGATGGAAGAGGTCAAAACCGGGTTGCTTGAGAGTGTTCAATTAGCCCGGCGGGCGGGCATCGCCGACGGCCAGTTGATCCTCGATCCGGGGATTGGTTTTGGTAAAACGCTTGAACAAAATTTAGAGCTCCTCGACCGGCTGGATGAAATTTGCGGTTTAAATTTCCCGGTCTTGATCGGCCCATCGAGGAAAGGTTTTATTGGTTATACCTTAAATCTCCCACCGGAAGAGCGGCTAGAGGGAACGGCTGCAGCGGTGGCTATTGCCATTGCTCGCGGGGCCGATATGATCCGCGTCCATGATGTAAAGGCCATGGTGAGGGTGGCCCGCATGTCCGACGCGATTACCCGCAGGGTGACGAAGCAACGAAACCCTTGACAAACTCACCGGGAACGGGTAAAAAATAGGGTGTGGTGATCTTTAAAAAGTCTATAAGGATATCCGGGCAGCAGGCGAATGATGGTCTACTGAAGCCAGATAGGCTGAGCCTCCACTGGAATGTATGGCCAGTTGTCTTGATCCACAATAGGAGTGGACAGTATTAAAAACTTTTCCAGGCCATCTCCAGTTACCATGTCTGAACATCAGGCTGATCTAGCCCGGTGTTCAACCTACAATATTTAAGGAGGCGTGAATGCCATTCGGATTACAACCTATTCATCTGGTCGTCATAGCGATCGTCGCACTGTTAATTTTCGGACCCCAAAAACTGCCTGAAATTGGGCGGGGCGTCGGGAAAGCATTAAATGAATTCAGGCGGGGCATGCGGGATATGGGAGAAGGGTTTAAGGATGAAGTCAATCAGCCGGCTGACCCCGCAGCCGCTAAACCTCAAGCACCAGCCCCAACGCCGTTGTTCTATCAGTCTGCCGTTCCCCAACCGTCAGTCGTTTCTCCTGCGCCGGCCCAGGCTGGGCCTAAAACCGGAACAACCTACTGTTCGACCTGTGGCGCGCCAAACCCGGTTGGATCGAAGTTCTGTAACGCCTGTGGCTCACCATTGGCTTTACCGCCAGCTCCTGAGCCAGGCCAGGTGGTTATGCCTGCTCAGGAACAATCCGCTGCACCGGTCGAGGTGGTTGATTCGGTTGCTTCGGCTGTCCCGGATATTCCAGCTGAACCGGGTAAGCTTGATGAACCTGTTGAGACCAACCTGACCGGTGAATGATCGCTCCAAGAGCAAGGGAATGCCCGAAAATTGCTGAAACTTGAATATCTGCCGCTATGGGTAGTAAGAAATTCCATACCATCCATAACGGCAGAATTCATTAATTTAAAGTAGAAGCTCAATCCATGCGAAGTCTGCACTCTTATCTGTTGGTCAATCGCCGGGAGCGTGCCAGGCAGCACCAGCAGCGCACCATCCAGATTCGTCTCGGCCGGATCGGGCTTGGCCTGGGAGCATCCCTGAGCCTGCTGGTTTTCCTGGCTGTCTTGTTGGGGGTACTGGCTTATACAGACCTGACGCGTGATTTACCTTCGCCGGCAGCTATCCCGGCATTATTAGATCCCCCCAATGGGCTTTTTCTGCAGCCAACCCGGCTGTATGACCGCACTGGCCAGCACCTGCTTTTGACTTTGGGGAACGCGGGGATATCTCGCCGGGTCGTTTCCATTGATCCTGGCCAGCCTGGCCATATTCCGCAGGTCGTTATCAGTGTGACCCTGGCTACAACTGACCCTGGGTTTTGGAACCATCCGGGTTTCACCCTGGCGGAATTGTCACCGGCCAGGCTGTTTACACCGGCGGAACCCGACACCCTGGCGGAACATCTCGTTTCAGACCTGCTCCTCAACAACGAGCCTAAAGGCGTGCGGCGCAATCTACGCCAGATGCTGCTGGCTGCTCAGCTCACCTCCCAATATGGGCGGGAGCAAATCCTGGCCTGGTATCTCAATAGCGCTTATTATGGGCATCAGGCTTATGGGATCGATGAAGCATCCCAGCTTTACCTGGGTAAACCGGCCAGTTCTCTGGACCTGGCTGAAGCCGCCTTGCTGGCAGGTGTGGCTGAGGCGCCGGCTTTGAACCCGTTGGATGCCCCGGACGCAGCCCAGGCTCAGCAGCGCCGCGTGCTCGAGCAATTGAGCGAAAGTGGGCTTTTCCCGGTCGATCAGGTCAAACAGGCTCTGGACACTCCCCTTAAGTTTCGCCAGGCCAGCGCAGCGGACTCATCGCAATCCTCTTTTGCCCTGGCCTTTACCCATGTGGTGATTCAGGAATTATCCTCCTCACTGGGGCAGGAACGAGTCGAGCGCGGGGGGTTGGTGGTCACCACCACCCTGGATTATGCGTTGCAGCAGCAACTGGCGTGTACGGCGCAATTTTTTTTGAAACGGGTTGAAAATCAATCCGGCCAGGCTGTGACGCCGGATACCCAGGCGTGCCCGGCAGCCGGCCTGTTGCCCACGCAATACCTCGATCAATCCCATGAAATTTCAGATGCGGCGGTGAGTGGAGCGATCGTTGATCCTCAAAATGGGGAGGTGCTGGCCTATTTAGGCGACCAGACGACAGAGGGAGAAACGGCGACCCAGGAAACCCATCCATCTGGCACTTTGTTGACCCCCTTTATTTACCTGGCCGGATTTACCCGCGGAGATGGCCCGGCCACACTGGTGTGGGATATCCCGAGTAGCCTGCCTTCGATCGCCAGCGATGAACCTAACCCGGATGGCAAGTTCCACGGGCCGGTGCGCATGCGCCTGGCGTTAGCTAACGATTACCTGGCGCCAGCCGCACAATTGCTCGCGCAAATTGGGCCTGAAAATGTTTGGGCGCAGGCCCAATCCTTCGGCCTGCCTTCTATGGTGGGTGAGCCTTTGCCCTATTCGGGGGGTGAGTTAACCCCACTGGAAGCAGCCCAGGCGTATAGCGTCTTTGCCAGCGGCGGTGTTCTCAACACCACCCATACGGTGTTGCACGTCGAGGGTGAACAGACACCATCCTTACAACCGGGAGGGCTGACGCCTGTTCGCCCCGGGCCCCGCTCCATTTTGAGCGCCCCGCTGGCCTACCTGATGAACCAGGTCTTGAGCGACGAGTCGGCTCGTTGGCCTAGCCTGGGGCTGTCTAACCCGCTTGAAATTGGCCGCCTGGTGGGGGCGAAACTTGGGCAGACGGTGGAGGGACAAAGCACCTGGTCGGTGGGGTATACCCCGCAACGAGTGGTTGCAATTTGGGTGGGTTCGCAAAAACTTCAACCGGAGGCGGCTGGAAGTGGATCTTCTCAATCGCCAATCGACCCCAGGCTAGCAGCCAGCTTCTGGCACGCCCTGATCCAGTATTCCAGCCGTGATCTTCCAGTCACCGGGTGGAATATGCCACCGGGGGTCACCCAGGTCACCGTCTGCGATCCATCGGGCCTGTTGCCTACGCCGGCCTGCCCTAACCAGGTTAACGAAGTATTTCTCAGCGAAAACGTTCCGAACACAGCCGACAACCTGTACCAGAGCTTTGAGGTTAACCGTGAAACGGGCCGCCTGGCTACCGTATTTACCCCCGTGGACAAGGTTGAGGACCGAATCTACCTGGTGGTTCCAGCCGAGGCGCGGGATTGGGCCGAGTCAACAGGCCTGCCGGTGCCCCCTGCGCTCTACGACGCGATCCAGGCGCCTGCGCCTTTACCGGATGTGAACATGACCAGCCCGGCCTTGTTTTCAACGGTTCATGGCCAGGTGACCATTCAGGGCACGGCAGGGGGGAGCGATTTCTCCTCTTACCAGCTTGAAATCGGGCAGGGCATCAATCCAAAGGACTGGATCATGATTGGAAAGCGGAGCACAACGCCGGTGAATGACGGGACACTGGGCGCCTGGGACACACGGCAACAGGGTGATGGGTTGTATGCGGTTCGCCTGATGGTGGTTCATCAGAACCAACAGGTTAATACCGCGGTGATCCAGGTCACGGTGGATAATACTCCCCCGGTTGTGTCGATCTTGTATCCCACCCGGTTACAGACTCTTCCGTATACATCCAATTTTAGCCTGGTGCTGAAAGCCCAGGCGAGTGATGCGGTGGGAATCGATCATGTCGAGTGGTGGGTGGATGGAAAAGAGATCGGCAGCCTGAGCCAGGAACCCTTTAATTTTCCCTGGCAGGAGAAAACAGGGAATCACCAGTTGGTGGTTAAAGCCTACGATCGGGCGGGTAACCTGGCTGTATCCACCCCGGTGCCCTTCGTGATTGCGAAATAGAACAATTTTGGTATACTAGCCGAGATGATTCAAGGGTTACAAACCATCTGGATCGGCTTATCCCTGGGGATTGTGTTGATTCTTCCTGGCGCTGCCTGGCAGGCCTGGATCTATCGCCCTGGCCATGGCCTTGCGGCGCAGTGGGCAGTCATAACGGGGGTGAGCCTGGCTTTTACCGCAATAGCGGCCCTGGCCACCTTTGTCTTTAAGTTTCGAGTGGTTGGGTGGGAAATCGCGGCCATTTACGCTGTTCTGGCCCTGATCGCCGTCAGTGGCTGGTTTCACGCCAGGGGAGGGCTGCCACCCACCGGCAAGGCCCGGACGATCCTGAGTATTGGCCTTACTCTTGGGACGGCAGCCTTATTAATGGCCTGGCGTCTCTACCAGGCGCGGACGTTGGTCTTGCCTGCCTGGGTGGATTCAGTCCACCATGTGCTCATTACGCAGGTTATCCTTGAACATGGCAGCTTACCCGGCGACCTTTCCCCCTATTTACCTGTTCCGTTCTATTATCATTATGGCTTTCATGCCCTGGCGGCCGTCTTCGAGGCGATCAGCCGGCTACCGGCCGAGCGGGCGGTGCTCATCCTGGGTCAGGTGATCAGCGCCGGGATCAGCCTCTCAGCTTACCGGCTCAGCCTGTCCATCTGGCATGATCCCAGGCGCGGCCTGGCGGCTGCCTTGTTGATCGGATTCTTGAGCCAGATGCCGGCCTATTACCTGACCTGGGGGCGTTACCCATTGCTGGCTGGGCTGCTGCTGTTGCCGCTGGCTATGGCCCAGGCGCTCGATATCGTCCAGGATCCGATCAAAGAAGATAAAGCCTGGTTGGTGCAGGGGGCTTTAATGGCCATCCTGACCGCCGGTGTATTGCTCTCGCATTACCTGGCGGGGTTGTTGCTGGCAGGTTTTTTGATCATTTTGGGTCTCTATTTAGCCTGGCAGGACCTGTCGCGGAGGCGGATCTCGGTTAAACGCTGGTTAGCCCTGGCAGGTGGAACGCTGGTGGGCCTGGGAGCCAGCCTCCCCTGGCTTCTCCGGGTTTTCCAGTACTCTACGATGAGTCTCAGCCTGGATGTGGTGTTACCCCAGGCCATCGGAGGGACAGGTTTCTCCACCGGTTATGCCGACTACCTGTGGGCTTTAGCAGGCCCGGCGAGGAATGAATGGTTTTTATTGATCGGTGGCCTGGGCCTGGTGTGGGGGTTGGCCAGGAAGAAAAGCCGGCTCCTGGCTCTATGGGGCGCACTGGTCGCTTTGGGCAGCCTGCCGTTGGGCTATAAGCTGCCGCCTTTTCGCCCCGATCATTTTGTCATCGTGGTTTTCCTTCCAGCCGCACTCTTTGCTGGCGATATCCTTTTCTCAATTGGAGATGGGTTAGCCTACCTGGGGGTGGTGTTGAATCGACGCTTGAGCCTGCACAAAAGCCGCCAGGCCGTTCAGGATTTG
>JAJYIW010000150.1 GCA_021789855.1 Chloroflexota bacterium
TTCCCTGGCGGCGATCTTCTCAGCAGCGTGCAATGCCGCCATGGAAATTCCGGCGTAGCAGCCGCAGCGGCACAGGTTCCCGGAAAGCGCTTCTTTGATCTCTTCCAGGGATGGTGTGGGGTTCTCATTGAGCAGGGCCCGGGTGGACATGACAAAGCCCGGGGTACAGAAGCCGCATTGGAGGGCTGTGCCGTACCCTGGCTCACTCTGCTCAGCAAAGGCCACGATCACCGGGTCATCTGGCGGCAGCCCCTCGATGGTCACCACGTCCCTTCCATGGGCTTCTACGGCCAGCAGCATGCAAGAGAGGACAGCCTTGCCATCCATGAGGATGGTGCACGCGCCGCACGCGCCTTCGTCGCAGGCGATCTTCAGGCCGGTATAACCGAGACGCTCGCGGAGGAACGAAGCCAGCGTTGTGGAAGGTTCGAGATCGCGCCCGATCTCAAAGTCGCGCCATTCACCATTAATGCGGATGGTTATCTTCGCATCCGCAGAGGCTTTAGACTGATCGCTCAAAAAAACCTCCTCATCAGGCCTGGCCTGCGGTTACACCAGCCAGCCCGAGTATTCCGAGAAATGGATGATGACCTCATCCCCGGCGCGGGGCAATGTGATCCGGCGCTCATTAAACAAATCGGCGCTGAGGGTCACGCCGCCCACATCCACCCGCAGCCGCACCACCGAGCCCAGGAAAAGCACCGACTCCACTCGCCCTTTGATCGCATTGCGACCTTCCCCGGCGCCGATGTGGACTTCTTCTGGGCGGAGAGCCAGCCTGGGACTGGCGCTGATTTTTCGATCGGGTGATGGCTCAAATTGGACGGCCTGGCCGGCGAGGCGACACGTGCCTTTCTCCGCGTCCACCGCAGTCACCGGGAGCAGGTTTAACTGGCCCACGAATTGGGCCACAAATTCAGTCGCCGGATCGTTGTAGATATCCGCAGGAGTTCCCACCTGCTCAATGTGACCCTGGCTCATGACCACCACCCGGTCGGAAAGCAACAAAGCTTCTTCCTGGTCGTGAGTTACATAGATCGTAGTGATCGCCATGGTGCGCTGGATACGGCGAATCTCCAGGCGGAGTTCCACCCGGATTTTTGCATCGAGCGCGGAGAGCGGCTCATCGAGCAATAACACACGCGGGCTGATCGCCAGGGCGCGCGCCAGGGCCACCCGCTGTTGCTGCCCCCCCGAAAGCTGGTAAGGGTACTTGTCAATGTGCTCCTCGAGATGGACCAGCTCCAGCATTTCACTGACCCGTTTTTTGGTGTTCTCTTTTGACATCCGCCGCACTTCCAGGCCAAAGCCAATATTCTGGCCAATGGTCAGGTTGGGAAACAGCGCATACGATTGAAAGACCATGCCTACATGTCGCTGGTTGGGTGAGCGGTAAGTCACGTCGTCGCCATCCAGGATTATATGCCCCGACGAGGGTAATTCAAAACCGGCAATCATGCGCAGGGTGGTGGTTTTACCACACCCTGAAGGGCCGAGGAAGGACACAAACTGGCCCTTGTCTACGTCAAGGTTGAAATCTTCCACCGCGGTGGTCATGCCAAACGTCTTGGATAACCCGGATAAGGATAGATAAGCCATAATTCACCGTTTCATTGGGATAAGGATGCTGATCACCCAGGCATTCAACGCGCCCCAGCCAGAGAGCTGCTGGAAGCCTTACCGCGGGTGAATAGCTGGATTAATCCCATAAAGCTCCAGGTAAAGAAGAAGCTGATAATGGCTAAAGAAGAAGACTCGTAGGTTTTATTCTGTCCAATCAGGGACATGTAGGGGCCAAAGGCCTTGATGCCGACCAGGAAGCTGGCAATGGTATACTCTCCAATCACCGTCGCCAGGGTCAGGAAGGCGCTGCTTAAGATCGCTACCCTTAAATTGGGGAAAATGATTTTGATCAAAATGGTGCCCCAATTCGCGCCAAGGCTTTGCGCCGCTTCCGTCAGGGCGCGCACATCAATCGCAGCCAGGCCTGTGTCCACCGCGCGAAATACATAAGGCAGCGCCAGTACCACGTAACCCGCCACGAGCAGGGCGTAGGTGCCAAAATAAGTGTCGGTTAAAGCGAATGGCGGGCTGCTGAATACGCGGATCATGCCAAACACGAGCACAATCGCCGGGATGACGAAAGGCAGCATGGATATGAATTCCAGGATGCCCCGCAATTGGGGTAAACGCAGGCGAATCCAATAGACCGTTGGCACCACCAGTACGATACTGGCGATGATGGTGAAAAAGGCAATTTCCAGGGAAAAAATAATGGTAGACCAGAAGTCAGGATCGTTGAAGACGTTCGTGTAAGAAAGGAAGGACAACACGTCCTTCTTTTCCCGCAATGAAAAATCGAAAGTAGAATAAAGCGGCAAAATGAAGTAAAGCGCACCGATGATGATCCACAGCCAGGACCAGAATGAGCCTCGCTTCATTGGCGCAACCACCTTTCACTTCTGCGCCGCAAGGAATAATAGATAGCCATCATCGCCGCCATGACGATGATCATACCCATGGCCAGGGCATAACCTAAGCCCGGGTTATACAGGACATCGCCCTTGATCTGCGAGCCGATCACAATCGTGATCAGATTGATAAAGCCGCCGGTTAATGAATATGCGGTGGCATAGGCGCCAAACGAGTTGCCAAACAGCAAAATCATGGCCCCGAGGATGGAGGGAGTCAGGATGGGCAGGGCCACTTTCCGCCAGTACCGGTTTTTTTCCGCGCCGAGGCTCTCAGCCGCTTCGCTCCACTCTTTCTTTAAGCCATCCAGGGCCGGGGTAATGACCAGCACCATGAGGGGAAACTGGAAGTACATATAAGTGAAAGAGAGGCCCCAGAAGCTGTAGAGGCTGAACCCCATGTTATAAAGGTTAACGCCCAGCACATTTTTTAATAACAAAGTGACCAGGCCGGTGCGACCCAGCGTGGCAATGAAGGCGAAAGCCAGCGGAACGCCAGCGAAATTGGAGGCCACCCCTGAAAACGTCATCAAGGCGTTGCGCACGGGGGAGGGCAGCTTACCCACGGTGACAGAATAAGCCATCAGGAAACCCAGCAGACCACCGCCCACTGCGGTTGCCAGGCTGATCTTGATCGTGACCCAATAGGCGTCGAGGATAGACGGGGCGAGCAGGCCGACGAAGTTCATCAGCGTCAGCCTGCCGGCATTATCATAGAACGCCCCAACCAACAGGTTTACAGATGGTAACAGGATAAAAAGAATGGCAAAGATTAGAAAGGGGACCACCCCGATCCAGTTTTGCCAGGGGTAAGGAGCGGGACGCGCTTTAGGCGCGTCCCGCTTTTCGACTAATGGAGGCTTTGTCTTATTTAACATCGGCTCCAACGACGCTCATCCATTTGTCACCAATCGTCTTGGCAGCGGTATTGATCTGATCGATGCTGGGGAAGGCGACCGGCCCGTTAAAAGAGGGCAGTTTGGCAGCAATGGCGGAAGGAATCACGCCGCGTTTCTGCATGTCGGTGTAGCGGATAGGGTGGCAATAGCCCTTAAGCCAGATGTTCTGGCCTGCATCGCTGTACAGGAATTCTTCCCACAACTTGGCGGCATTGGGATGGGGGGCATAGGCGGAAATGGCCTGGATGTAAATACCGGCGATGGTGCCGCTCTTGGGATAAACGACCGCAATGTTGGGGTTGCCGGCTAACGAATCTTTATCGGCCAGCGCGTTGTAATCCCAGCGGAAGATAATGGGAGTTTCGCCCTTGGCCACGGTGGATTGCTTGGCAATGACGGGCACAAAGTTCCCCGCGTCGTTGATCTTCTTAAAGAAGTCCAGGCCGGGCTGAACGTTATCGAGCGAGCCGCCGTTATAAAGGGCCGCAGCATACACGCTCATCTGCGCCTGGGCGGAGGCACGCGGGTCGCCAGAGAGGGCAATCTGTCCCTTGTAAGCCGGGTTGAGCAGATCAGACCAATCCTGGGGGACGTTCTTCACCACATCACTGTTGACTTCCAGCGCCAGGACGCCATAATAATCGCCATACCAGTAGCCGTTGGGGTCCTTCGATCCGGCGGGGATGGAATCCCAGGTGGATACCTTGTAGGGTTGGACGATCTTGTCCGAAATCAGTTGGGGGCCAAAGCCGTAGCCCACATCGATCACATCCGGGGCCTGTGGGCCTTTGTTGTTTTCATTGGCTTTGATGGCTTGAATTTCATCGCCAGAGCCGCCATCGGGGTTTAATTCGTTAATCTTGATGCCATATTTGGTTGAAAAGGTTGAGATGGCCTCGCCATAGTTGCACCAGTCGTGCGGGAGGGCGATGACGGTCAGGTTGCCCTCCGCTTTCGCGGCGGTAACCAGTGCATCCAACGAGGATGACCCACTGGATGCGGCGGGGGTAGCCGTAGCGGCTGCGGCGGGAACCGCGGTGGGGGCTGCGGTGGGTGTTGCGGCGGTGCCACAGGCGGTCAACGCCAGCGACACGACCATGATCAAAGACACAATGTAAAACAGGGTTTTCGGCTTCATGCTCTTTCTCTCCTTTTGGATGAATAAAAAAATCAGTTAAGCTGTTGCCTAACTGATTCTACAAACCCATTTGAAAGCGTGATGCTAGGAAGGGTAATTTCCAGCCCAGATCTTTCCTTACATGACTGGTAAACCCAAGAGCTTCTCCGGAGAATACATTACAGCATAAGATAGATGCCATGGAATCGACCAATCTCTATTATACATAATCTTGAGGGGAATGGCTATCCCCCATAAGTAAGGGTTATCCAGGCTGATGGGCTGTTGGTGTTCCCTGGCGATGATAGCGTGCAGGGTACGCAGGTTCGCGATACCTTCAACGCCGAATTCGCTGTGATAAAGCGAATCGCCTCGATAGATTCTAAAGAATTATCGATGGTGGGGGCTGGAAGCAGCGGTCGGCAGCCAGGCGCGCCCGCCTGACCACCTGCCCGGCCAGCGGCGGAGTGGGCGCCAGGTCGTTTACCTCCATGTTACCGGTTAATCAGGCAAGAGAGAGCGCATTTGCGAGTATATCAGTTTGGCTGCCTGTTCTGGCACCAGACGGCAAAGAAAATCCATATTGGTAAGATAACTATTCCAATAAGTTTTCTAACTCTTTACTTTAATTTCTAAAATGGCATCTTCCTGGTGCGGTAGAACGGAGACCAGGCCAAACAGTTTCTTCATCAAGCCGTATTTCTTGTTTAATAGGCGGTCTACCTGATGGATAGTTTCCTGATCGCTTACCCTGGCGGCAAGCGCCGGAAGCCACTCGCCCAGCGGGTCACCGTTCATCTTGCACGGTGCAATATTCACTTGATGGTTGTTGCGGATACGCTTCACCTTACCTGAGTTAGCGGCAGTACGGATATAAATCGTATCGCCAGTTTGTACGAACCAGACGGGGGTGCGCACGCCGGCTCCACTTTTACGGAACGTCTCAAGGTTCAGGTAGGTCTGGCGAGTAAATGATGCAAATGGGGTCATATTTTTCTTCCTTTTTGATAAGCCGCGAGGGCGCGTTGCCGCGCAGCGTCATGGTCAACCAGGGGGGTGGGATAATCTTTGCCGAGGACGCAGCCCAGGTGGTGCTGGAGATTGGCAGGCATTGTCCAGGGTGAGTGGATAAATTCGTTGGGAATAGCCGTTAATTCAGGCACCCAGCGGCGGACGTAATTTCCCTGCGGGTCAAACTTCCTTCCTTGTAGAATCGGGTTAAACACCCGAAAATAGGGCGCGGCGTCGGTGCCGGTGCCAGCCGTCCACTGCCAGCCGCCGTTGTTAGCGGCCGGGTCGCCATCGAGCAAATGCTGCATAAAGAAGCGCTCGCCCTGGCGCCAGTCGATCAGCAAATCTTTGGTCAAAAAAGAAGCAGCGATCATCCGTGCCCGGTTATGCATCCAGCCGGTGGCCTGTAACTGGCGCATGGCAGCGTCCACCACGGGGTAACCCGTGCGCCCCTCCGCCCAGGCGGCAAAGTCTGCGGGAGCATCCCGCCAGGGAATGCTACGCAACCCAAGACGGAACGACATCTGGCGTACGTAAGGAAAATGATAAAGGATGGCGGCGTAGAACTCGCGCCAGATCAGCTCATTCAACCAGGCTTCAGCGCCCTGCCGGCTGGCTGCATCCGTGGCCTGTGCTTCAGCGTCGCGGGCTGTCCAGGCGGCCTGGCGAGCCGATAGCATCCCGAAACGCAGGTAAGGTGACAGACCCGAAGTGCCATCTATATCCATGCGATCGCGCTCGATGGCGTAACGGCTGATGATCGACTGGCTGAATGTGGCCAGCCGGCGTTGCGCTTCGGCTTCGCCAGCCGGGTAGGGGCTGCTGGATGGATGGCACAGGGAGCCAGGTAGATTCTGGAGGGCGATGGGCGGCAAGGTCGGGAGGTGCGCCGGGGGTGGTATGGGCCGGCCAGGGAAGGCCAGGCTGCGCCACGCCTGGCTGAAGGGGGTGAATACGGTGTATGGCGTTCCATCTGCTTTGAGCAATGTTTCCGGCGGGTGAATGTTGAGGCCAGGGGTGAGCTTGAGGGGAAGCTGGCGCATGATGCGCTCATCACGGCGGCGAGCGTAAGAAGAAACATCAGCTTCTGCGAAGAGGCTGCCGCCCCCGGTTTCATGGAGTAAAGTGTGAAGCACTTCCAGGGGGTCTCCCTGGCGCACAACCAGCCCGCTGCCCCGCTGCCGCAGGTCAGCATCCAGGGAACGCAGCCCGGCAAACAGGAATGCCAGCCGTTTATGACCGGCATTAGGCGAGGCGAGCAGCTTGGGGTCGAGGATGAAAACCGGGATCAGCGCGGTACCCTGGGCCAGGGCGGCTGCCAGAGCCGGGTTATCGCTCAGGCGTAAGTCGCGGCGAATCCACCAGATGGAGGCGTTCATGCAACGATCACCAATGACATAGCCCTAATCCTACCTAATCCCCCTGCGATGGAGTGCCATTATTCGCGGCTTGCAGGGCTGCACGCTTGCGGCGATATTCGATGATGGGCAGGTCGCCCTGGATCAGGATTTCACCGATCTTCAAACCGCTGACCTTGGGCTGCTGGGTGATAACCACCCGCCGGTCTTCATGGGCAATGTACACATTGCTGGGCATGGCCAGGCGAGCGAACAACTTGCCCAATAAAGGCAGCCGGATTGATTTCTGGTAGAAGCGCAGGTAAAGCAGGGTATGCTCGTCATCTACCGGGACAAATGCGGCCAGGATGCGCACGTTCTGGCTGATATAGTTTTGCCACAGGTTGGGGAAGATAAATTCCAGGTGGACGCTGGTCGAGTTTTTAGGCGATAGTTCACCAGGCTTACGCGGAGGTGTCCCATCATCCACCCGGTTGAAAACATAGGTGTAAAGCATCTTTTCGCCCTTCCACTCCACCACCGGCCCATCGACCAGGGTGCGATTGCCGCGCCCGATGGTGTGACGGTGAATAAAGGGGAGATGCACGACATCCAATTGATTTTCGATGACGCGCGAGTAGTGCGCATTCCAGGGGTCATGGGCCGAACCATACGAGAAAGTATCATCCAGGTTATCGAAGAATTCGGGCGTGGGCAATTCCTGGGAAGACGGATAGCCCCACCAGAGCCAGATCAAGCCGTGAGCCTCGTACGTCGGGTAAGATTTGAGCTGCATAGCAGTGGGAATGACGCCGTGACGTCCATTGGCTGGGATGAGCGTACATTGACCTGACGCATCGTACTCGAAGCCATGGAACGGGCACTGCAAATGCCCATGCTCGATCTTGCCAACGCTGAGCGCTACGCCCCGGTGTGGGCAGTGGTCTACGGCTGCGCTGACTCTCCCGGCTCCATCTCGCCAGAAAACCATTTTTTCTCCCAGGCGGGTAACTCCAATAGGCTTTGTTCCAACCTCGCCGGATTCCAGTACCACGTACCATTGATTTCGAATCATGAGACTAATCTCCTTGACCAATACCTGTGCTCCCCCTTACGCCAGGTAAGGGGCCGCTGTGAAACCTGATAGACCTGAACCGATAAAGATGACAGCGTAGCGATTGTGGGTCATAGATGTTGGGTGACAGAGTCAAGGCAGACGCTGTATTTAATGATCACAGGTTTACGGAAAGGTGACCAGATCGGA
>JAJYIW010000151.1 GCA_021789855.1 Chloroflexota bacterium
AAATCCTTGCAGCCCCTTTGCCTTCATGATAAAATATGCCCCACGTTAATCATGGTGGCTGTAGCTCAATGGCAGAGCACCTGACTGTGGATCAGGGGGTTGTGGGTTCGACCCCCATCAGCCACCCCAGAGGGCCTGATATATATCATCAGCCTGACCCCATGCAAAAAAGCCCCCTTGACAGGGGCTCTTTTGTTTAGCTAAGGAACACCGACTTCAAAGGTGACGTCGGCGCGATTAAATATTTGGGTATGCTTCGCTAAAACCGGCGCGGACGCCCAGGTAGGAAGACCGCTTCAGGCCTTTCGAATTCATTACCCAAAAAATATCAGCATCAAGATGGTCAGGATCAGGTGAGCGCCAAACCAGTTGGCCAGCTGGATGGCCCACGGATTTCCTATGCCGGCCAGGATGATCGTGACAAGCCAGACGATAATCATCAACCACCTCCATTTATCATTATAGAGTGTCTAAAATAGAAATCAATAGGCCACGCCGGCGGCTTGCGTTGGGTTATTTGAGGCTCAGGGCGTTTCGCCATGCTTCAGCGCCGTGATATAGGCCCGCGTCCGCCGGTCGATTGACTCGGGGTATGCGAACCCCAGCCTCTCCCCCACCTCGGCGCCCACTTTGTGCATCAGGTCCGCCAGGCGAAACAGCGCCTGCCAGTTTTCCTCGATCCCCGCGCCGGCATAGGTGCTTTCTAAATCGGCCCACAGGTCAGGGCGCAGCCATTGCTTGATCCGCCGCCCGTAATTCCCCGGCTTTACCTTCCAACCGTTCTCAATTTCGATGGACCATTCCAGCAGTGGGCGCAGGTTTTCGTGCTTCATCTCCCCGTCCAGCAAATATTTGGCCGCCATCACATCATCCCGCAGCAGGTATTTTGCCACGTAAGTGGCGGTCAGGAAGAAGTTCTCGATCTCCTCGTGGTACCTTGTCTCCGTGGGAGGTTGGGGGATATAGCCGTGGTAGGTCGGCGGGCGGATCCCTTCCGTCAGCCTGTCTTTATCCAGCAGCACCTGGTACCCGGCGTCGAACTCCGCGGGCAGCGTTTCCTGGCGAGCCACCTGTCGCAATAACTCGACCGGCCACAGGGTGAAGTCAATCTTTAAGCCACCCTCGAACTGGACCACGTTCCCCGAGCAGCTGAAACCGTCCCGCTCGAGCATGGGATCGCGGTACATGGCCAGGATGGTCCCGAAGGTTGCCAGCCACTCGCGGCTGTCGTGAAAAGGTCGCACGTCCCGCAGCGCCAGGATCACGTCATAGTCCGAAAAGGCGTCGACGGCCGGGTTATCGGGGATGGCCCTGGAGCTGGTCAGCACCATGGCGCGCACCAGCGCCTGCGCTTCACCCCAGGCGGTTAATTTATCTAACATTGTGTTTCCTCCCCGGAGAAAATTTCAAGGATTGATCTCTTTTTTACCTTAATCTTGACTTCTCCTCATCCAGATGACCTGGCGCGAGACAGCCAGCGAGGCCCCCACCCGATGACGACCGCAGCCGCCACCAACGCCTCGATGAGGCCGGTGACCCGCGGGTCGTAGAAAGAGCCGTTGACCGGGAAAAGCTGCCAGGTGAGGTTGATCATCGCGTGGAAGACGGCCGTCAAGAAGACGCTCTTACCGCTCTGATTGTAAAGCCAGACGATGAGGATGCGCGAAGACAGCGTACCCAGGGACCACCAGGCGATGAATGCCGGGGAGCGGCCAGCTTGCAGCAAGGGGATATAATGCCAGACGGCCCACACGCTTCCCAGCAGGAGGCTGGCCAGGAGCGCGCCGAACCGGTCCTGCAGCGGGTCGGTGATATATCCGGACCAGCCCAGCTCTTCACCCAGAGCGGCTATAAAGAATGCCACGAGAAGGATCAGCGCGGTTAAGAGCGAAACCTGAGGCGCCGGTATCGGCGTTCCCGAAAGGCGGATGACCAGGTAAGACAGGCTCATCACCCCTGGCTGGACGGCGATGGCGACCACCAGCCAGGCTTTCGCTTTAATCCGGTTGAAATCAAACGACCTCTTGAGTAAGCCGGTCACGCCGGCGATCCCTTTTTCCCGGTAGACGAGAATGGCAGCCGCGGCTACCGGGCAAAGGAACCCCAACGCGCTGATGGGGAGCGCGGGCAATAGCTGGCGGGCGGTTAACGCCCCGGCTACCCAGAATGGGATCGAGAGGGCGAAGACCAGCGCAAAGAAGCGCAAGGCCGATTTTGATGGTAACACGCTAGCCGAGCTCGCCGGTTTCACCGTTTCCAAGAGCCAATTTTATGGCAGGGCTGTGCCGGGTGGGGTCACGCCACTTCACGTAAGAAGGCTTTGAGGGCCCGCATGTACGCCTCGTGGACCGCGAAGCGCACGTGATGCCCTACCCCAGGGAAGTTGACCACGCGGATGTTGGGGTTCATCTCGCTTGCCATGTGCGCCACCTCTGGCGTCACAATCCCGCCCTGGCCGGGGTCGGCAGTAATCAGCAGCACGGGGCACCTGATGGCAGAGACGCGCTCCTGCCATCGGCCCATGGGATGGTCCGCGGCCAGGAAGCTCAAATCCAATTCCTTTTTGCCCTGGCACCAGGCCTGAACGTAGGCTTCGGGCCAGCTGGGATGCTCCTGCCGGCACTCCACCATGATCTGTTCCAGGCTTTTATCCTTCAGGCTGATCATCCACTTTCCGAGGGGGGATTCTTCCATCGTTCCGCGCGGGCCTTGCGAGGCTTCGGGGCGGGGGAGGAACCAGGGCGGGTCTTCCAGCGCAAGGGCGGTGACCATCTCTGGGAAGCGTGCGCCCAGGTCCGCAGCGATTTGGGCGCCCATCGAGTGCCCGCCCACCACGGCGTGCTGCACGCCCAGCGCGCGCATCAGGGCCGCGAGGTCGGCGGCCTGGTCGATGCGCTCGCCCCGCGCCACCCGAGCCGATCGCCCATGGCCGCGCGCATCGGGCATGAGGATATCATAGTCCGCGGCGAGCTCTTGAGCCACGGGCGCCCAACACAGGCCGTTGTCCGAGAATCCGTGTTGAAGCACCAGGACCGGCTTGCCGGAATCCTTTGCCCCCGGTGTGCAGTAATAATTAAACGATGCGCCATTGGCTGTCACGCTTTGCCCATCCCAATTGGGACTCATAGGGTCTCCTTGGAGTATTTTGTTGGTAAACAATTGATCGTCCACCATCCCATCGACCGCAGAGCCACACCAGGCTGGTGGGGTTTATGCCGTCTGGTCGCCGCCGTTTGGTAGGGGAACCCGAGTTTCTTCCACGCCCGCTGCTTGAAAAAAGCTTTGAGCGATGGGATCGATAGAATACGCGGTTTCATAGACCAGCCGGATGATACCAGCGTTGATCAACGCTTTGGTGCAGTTAAGGCATGGGTAATGGGTGACGTAACAGGTAGCCCCTTTGGTCGAGACGCCGTGAAGGGCTGCCTGGATGATCGCGTTGGTTTCAGCATGGATGGTACGCACGCAGTGCCCGTCCACCAGCAGGTGCCCTACATCGTCGCAGTGTTCCTGTCCGGTGGGTGACCCGTTATATCCCGTGGTGAGGATGCGCTTATCCACCACCAGGACGCAGCCAACATGAGCGCGGTCACAGGTGCTGCGCTCCCCCACTACCTGAGCAATCCGCAGAAAGTACGTATCCCATTCCGGCCTCATACCCATCACCTTCCTGTTCTCCCCTTTGTCAGCGGGATCCATCATATTATAGCCTCCTTTTTATTGATTCCTCCCGCCCCTCGTGCTATAGTAGACTATAGCGAGCCTAATTATCTCTTTGGGGACTCTTAAGCGTGCCTGCGCAAAAGGATCTGGTGCCTGAAAGAAGGAAGGCCTCAAAAAAGGCCGCCTTCGAGATGGTCGCGGTCAAATCACAATCACAATCGCTGAGTCGCGTCAACCCGCTTCAGGCGCTATTCAACTCGGAAAGTAACCCCGAAGCCCTGAAGGGGCTGCAACGCACGCCTGGCAACCGGTTCGTCGCTCGGCAGGTGGCGCTCACTGCGCCGCAGGCTGCCCCCAACGCTGTTTTCCGGCTGCCGGCAGGCCCAGAGCTGGATCGCTGCATCGAATGGCTGTCGGGAAAAGAGGACCCGGAGAGCCCGCAACCACTGACCGACCACAAAGCCAGCACCACGCTGTACTCCGGCAAAGTCGCGAAGCGCTTTGTGGCGGCGGATGGGACGGTTTGGGGCGTAATGATCCATTTCAACCGCCGCGCATTGGCCAATAAGGTAGAAGCGCAGCGCTACGTCCACGAACAGGCAGAACGGGAGTACCGGAAACGGCTGCGCTATGCCAGGAGCCTTGCCCGCCAACGGTGTGAGCAGATGACGATTCCCGCCCCGCCCAAACCCTCCCCGAAACAGGAGCACCGGGTGACCCTCGATTACGAAGGGGGGGAAGAAGGAGTCCGGCCGGCCAGCGAAGGGCACACGGATCTCGTCCCCATGCGCCGTTTCCCCGGGAAGCGCTTTAAATCGCTGGCGATCTTATCGGATAGGCGCGCGAACCACTCACCTGAAAGGAGAAGGAATGTCTGACACCGGCTATACCTCACTCTCCACGCTGACCACCGGCCAGGGGGGGCTGCCTGTGGTGAACTTATTCGCCCCTGATGGCGCCCGGGCTGAGGTTTACCTTTATGGCGCTCACGTCACCTCCTGGGCGCCGGCTGGCGGCAAAGAACGCCTGTTCCTCAGCCAGACCAGCGAGTTTCGCGCTGGCGTACCCATCCGCGGGGGCGTTCCGATCATCTTCCCCCAGTTTTCTAAGCTGGGGCCGCTGCCCATGCATGGCTTCGCGCGACTTTCCTCCTGGCAATTCAAGGGAGCCCAGGTGGGCGCCGGACAGGCGCTGGTTGCCCGCTTTGAGCTGAGTGATACCCCTGACAGCCGGGCGTTGTGGTCTCACCCGTTCCTGGCCTGGCTGGAAGTCAGCCTGGGCGGAAAGGCGTTGACCCTGACGCTGGGGGCGAGCAACCCGGGCCCATCCGCCTTCTCTTTCACCACGGCCTTGCATTCTTACCTGCGCGTTGCGGATATTGCAGGGGTGCGCCTGGGTGGGCTGGAGGGCTTCCCTTACCTGGACAGCGCCGCCGGCCGCACGCGCTCGATCCAGGCTGGCCCCTGGCTGGCCTTCAGCGGGGAGGTCGACCGCCTGTACCTGGGCGCTGACCGGCCGGTGCACCTGCAGGAGGCTGAGCAAGATACCCTGGTGGTGACCAAGACCGGCTTTCCGGACGTGGTGACCTGGAACCCGGGCTCCGGAAAGGGCGGCGCCCTGGCCGACCTGGAACCGCCGGATGGTTATAAAAACATGGTGTGCATCGAGGCGGCGCTGGCCGGCAACCCGGCTACCCTGGGGCCGGGAGAGAGCTGGCAGGGCAGCCAGACGCTGACCGTGGCCTGATGCCGGCCTGAATTCCAGAGACCTTTGACTCCCGCCTTGACTTTCGCCGGGGGAAATTTTACGATCAGGTCAGAGCGGAAGTTTTGGCGCGCCGGTACGGCGCGACCCGTCGCGCTCATTGTGCCGCCGCCGGCCTGAGTGGCTCGCCTGGCCACAGGCTCTTCCAGACCATGCCGGCTGGTTGGCTCTCGCCGGCCGATTTGAAAGAGGTGAGGGATGACAAAGCTGATCATGTTCAATATGCTGTCGCTGGATGGCTACTTCGCCGGGCCTCATGGCGAGCTCGACTGGCATCATGTGGGCGAAGAATTCAACGAGTTTGCCATGGCTCAGCTTGAGCGAGCCGGCGGCCTGGTCTTTGGCCGCGTCACCTACCAGGGCATGGCGGCCTGGTGGCCCACGCCCGAGGCGGTTAAGGCCGATCCGCTGGTTGCTGGGAAGATGAACAACCTGGACAAGTATGTCTTTTCCCGCTCACTGGAAACGGTGGATTGGAACAACACGACGCTGTTCAAAGGCCGCGCCGAAGAGGGGATGGTCAGGTTAAAAGAACAGGCGGGTGGCGACCTGTTGTTGTTTGGCAGCGCCAACCTGGCCAGCACGCTGACCGCTAATGGCCTGATCGATGAATACCGGCTGATGATCAACCCGGTGGTGCTGGGCAGCGGCCAGGCATTGTTCCCGCCAGGCGAAACCCGCCGGGAGATGGCGCTCATCGCTGTTCAGCCGTTCCGTTCGGGCAACGTTTTATTGTCTTACCGGCCTGCCTGAGCCCCGGCGGCCTCTGCCTGGGGGTGAAGCATGGCCCGAACCAACCGGGGGGGTGCAATGGTCGTATAGGCTTTGGATTAAATAAAGCTTAATAAGTTTATACAATGCCGTTAGATATACGGAGTAATAAGATATCATATAGATGATTTATGTTCTTCAGCGCTTGAAAATCTTACATCGACTTTGCCAGGGAGGTAATTATTGTACTGAGCAGCATCCAAAGCCCAATTTACTGCATTTTGATCGATCACCGGCTGTCCCCTGACATCTGATTTTCGCCCCCCGTTTATTTCTCGAATTTGTCAGGAAAATTGAATCGTGTTTGCTTAACCCGGATTTCATCATCACGGGATCTATTTTTGCGTTTTTTTACAGGTAAACCTATGTTTCGTTGGTTGTCAAATCTAAAGCAGAGTGGTAAGGTAGCGATTTATGGCGTGCTGGCGGCTTTATTGGTCCTGCCGCTGATGGCATCGTCCACACCGTCGGCCAACTGGATTTTCGCCGGACAGGGGATCAACAACTGGCACTTCCAGCCGGCAGAAACCACGCTAGCCACTTCGAACGTTTCGACCCTCGCCCCTAAATTTCAGGTGCCCAACACCCCCGGCGGGGACGTCTCGGCCACCCCCTCGGTGTACGATGGCTCGATTTATTTCCCCGATTGGGCCGGTCATTTGTACAGCGTGGATGCCAACACGGGGAATGTCCAATGGATGGTGAACTTGAGCAGCTATACTGGCGTGCCCGCTGAGATTTCCCGCAGCACCCCCACGGTGCAGGGCGGCTCTTTGATTGTGGGCACCCTGCAAGGCGCCTGGCTGCTCTCGATTAACCGCAAAAACGGCTCGCTTCAATGGAAGACCCAGCTGGATTCGCATCCCGCGGCGCAGTTAACCCAATCGCCCGTGGTCTACAACAACATGATTTATATCGGCGTTTCGTCCATCGAAGAGGCGCTGGCAGGCAATTCCGGCTATCCCTGCTGCACGTTCCGGGGGAGCTTTGAGGAAGTGAATATCAACACCGGCGCCATCCTGTGGAAAACCTATACCGCCCCGGACAACGGCGGCCAGCCGGGCGGCTATTCCGGCAATGCCGTGTGGGGCAGCACGCCTTCCATCGACCCGGCTCGCAAGCTGGTTTACATCGGCACCGGCAATAACTACACTGTGCCGGCTTCCGTCGCCGCCGACCCATCCACCGTCTCTCCCCAGGATTACACCGACGCGCTGATGGCTCTGAATATGTCGAACGGTAAAATCGAGTGGGCTGACTCGCTGATGGGTTCGCAACATTGGGGCGGCCTGGATACCTGGACGGTGGCCTGCTTTGCCTCCCAGTCGGGCACCAACAACTGCCCCGACCCGCAAGGCCCGGATTACGATTTCGGCCAGGGCCCGATGATCATCAATACCACCATTAACGGCTCGCCGCGTGAGCTGGTGGTGGACGGCCAGAAAAGCGGTTACTTCTGGGCCGTGGACGCCGGCACCGGCGCGCTGGTCTGGAAGAACCTGACGGGCGCCGGGAGCGCATTAGGCGGGATGGAGTGGGGCTCGGCGACCGACGGCGTGCGCATCTACTACGCCAACGGAGCCTCCGGCGTATGGGGCGCTTTAGACCCGGCTACCGGCAACACCCTCTGGCAAACCCACGATCCGAACTCGTACGATTTACTGGGTGTTAAAGACATTGCTGCCATCAGCGTGGCGAACGGCGTGGTGTTTGCCGGCTCGCTGGGCGGCGGCAGCCCGTACGCGGCGACAGCTAACACGATGTATGCCCTGAACGCTGCCACCGGCCAGATGCTCTGGTCGTTCGTCAGCGGCGGCTCGATTGCTTCGGCCCCGGCCATTGCCAACGGCATCGTTTACTGGGGTGTAGGATAT
>JAJYIW010000152.1 GCA_021789855.1 Chloroflexota bacterium
CTGGAAAGGGCAGGCGCCGGGCGGCATGAAGCAGATCTCCTCGCCGAAAAATTCGGTGCTCGTGTTCGGACGCGTGCTCGTGGAAAGCGAAAGCGACCTGTCGACGGCCTACGATCTTTCCAAGCAGATCCAGCTCACGCCGCTGAGCCGCTGGCAACCCAGCCGGTAGCTGCCAGGGCTTTCCGGGCCAGTTAGCCAATCCGTGACGAATGACTCAGTCAGAATGAAGGACCATGCGCATCATCCTGAGAAATACCGATAAGGCGCCGATTTACGAGCAAATCAAAGAGCAAATCAAAGAAGCAATCCTGAGCGATGAGCTGAAGGAAGGCGATACGCTCCCATCTATCCGGCAGTTGGCCAGGGATCTACAAATCAGCGTCATCACGACCACCCGGGCATATACAGATCTGGAGCAAGAAGGGTTTATCGCCATCCAGCAGGGCAGGGGATGTTTTGTTTTGCCCAAGAACAGCGAGATTGTGCGCGAGCAGCTTCTGCGCAAGATTGAAGACAATTTTACGGCGGCCGTCAGCGCTGGAAAGATTGCCAAATTATCTCGCGAAGAGCTCACTGCTATGCTGGAATTTATCTTAGTGGAAGTTCAATTTGAGCAACGTCCTCGAGATTAGCCACCTTAGTAAAACGGTATCCGGCTGATTTTGAATATGACCGGCCAGGATGGCGGGGATATAAAGCTATAGGGGCTGGATCATTCACCCCAGGTCAGGCGGCTGAGACGTTGTGGGTTTTGAGACCCACCCCTGTCAAAACTTTGACCATGCGTTTGACATTGAGCATGATAGCCGTGAGAAAGGCTTGGATCGCGAATCCTACTCGGCCAATGTATCGAAAAGGACTGGTCCCCTGTTTCGACAAATCGCTTTGGTTCCATATCGACCGCCTGGGCCTGAGGATTTACTGATTGAATCATGTTCTAACTATTTGGTCAATTTTGTACTCGTTTTTCAACCTTCTCGCTAATTAATACTTGACTCTCGTTTATTTTAATGCTACTATCATGATGTAAACGCTTCCATATCCATCATGTTTTCAAAAACCATTAATATTTCATTTCTGTAAATTTTACTGTACAAATAGCTGGTTTATGTCCGTTATTATGCCTTTTCGGCAAAAATAAGTGCTAAACATAAACTTTCCCCTGCCGCCAGAGCATAAATCATTATCAACGTGTAAACGCTAACATGGAACAATGGTGAAAATTTCTTCAAAAGTTACAATCGTCGATGTAGCAGCCGAAGCCGGAGTCTCTTTTGGAACCGTCTCGCGGGTAATCAATCATGACAAGCACGTTCGGGATGAAACCCGCGAGCGTGTCCTCAGTGCAATGCAGCGATTGGGATTCGTGGCCAACCGGCAAGCACGCAGCCTGGCTGGGGGGAAAACCAACAGTGTGGGGGTGCTGGTACCAGACCTCGGGACTGGCTATATCGGAGAGATTATTCGAGGGATTGATGCCGAGCTGAGTCTGAGCAATTATGATCTTATTCTCTACACCACCCATCGTACCGCGAGTAAAGAAGCTAATTTTGTGGCAAACCTGGCGACTGGCATGGTGGATGGCCTGTTGCTGGTACTACCGCGCAATCCAGCAGATTTCATCAGCAATTTAACCCAAAACAATTTCCCTTTTGTCCTTATCGACCACCAGGGCACTGGCAAGGAATGCCCCGCAGTTGGCGCCACGAACTGGCAAGGGGGTTTCACTGCGACTGAATACCTGATCCAGCTCGGTCATCAGCGCATCGGTTTCATTACTGGCTGGATGGACCTTGGCTGTGCCCTGGACCGCCTTGAGGGTTACCACGCGGCCCTTCGAACTTACCATATCCCGGAAAAACCCGATTTAATCTATAAAGGCAACTTTTTTCAACAGGATGGTTTTGAAGGAGCTTCCGCGCTGCTGGACCTGTATGAGCCCCCTACTGCAATATTCGCATCGAATGACGTGATGGCAATGGGCGCGATGGACGCAATCCGCAGCCGGGGGTTGAGAGTGCCGGAGGATGTCTCTGTTATAGGCTTCGATGACATACCGCAAGCGTCTTTGATCCACCCCACATTAACCACCATCAACCAGCCCCTTGAAAAAATGGGGCGAGTAGCCACTCAGATGTTGCTCGATTTGTTAAATAACCCGGAAAAGAAAACTGGGCGCATTGAACTGCCCACCCAACTGGTGGTTCGCAATTCGTGCCGCCCTCTCCGAGAAGGCCAATGAGATGAGCTTAATTTTCCATTCTCGCTTAACAAGCCAGAGGGATATAAGGAGGTGTGACTGGGGAGACGGATAACGATCGCTTTATTTGCCCATTTTGATCCAAATTATCAGTTTCGAGAAGGAGAATAAGCATGGCTCGTAGATTCTATATTTTGATAAGCATAGCGCTCGTGGTTGTATTTGCCATATCGGCCTGTGCACCCGCCGCTACCCCTGCGCCAACGCCAGTGCCCCCCACAGCCACGACCGCCAAGCAAGTTACCATTGAATGGTGGCACATTTCCACCCTTGATCCGGGAAAGACGCTCTGGCAAACCATAGCCAATGAATATATGGCAGCTCATCCGAATGTCAAGATCAATATCACTATCCTGGAAAACGAAGCCTTCAAAACTAAATTGACCACGGTTATGCAGGGTGGCACGTCTCCGGATATCTTTCAAAGCTGGGGTGGCGGTGTGATGAACGACCAGGTTAAGGCGGGTATGCTCCAGGATATAACCGCCTATTTGGACGCAGATAACGGCGCCTGGCGTAACACCTTTGCTCCCGGTGCGCTGGCTGTTTATGCCTTGAACGGGAAGAACTATGGCGTGCCGTGGGATATGGGCATGGTGGGTTGGTGGTATAACAAAGACCTGTTCACAAAGGCCGGCATTACCCAACCTCCTACAACCTGGGCCGATTTACTGACCGATGTTAAGGCCCTTAAAACCGCCGGTATCACCCCCATCTCCCTGGGTGAAAAAGACACCTGGACCGGCATGCACATTTGGTCTTATCTGGCCACCCGCATCTGTGGGCAGGCTGGCTTTCTGGCGGCTGCTAACCGGACAGGCAGTTTTACGGATCCTTGTTTTGTCCAGGCTGGTAAGGACCTCCAGGATCTGATCGCCCTCCAACCCTTCCAGGATGGTTTCCTTGGCGCTTCGCATGACGTCATGCAGGGCACCTTTGGCAATGGTAAAGCTGCCATGGAGCTTTCCGGGCAGTGGGCGCCCGGTTCTGAGGCTGGTCAGGCTGCCGATAAAGTGGGTGTTGCCCATTTGGGTTTCTTCAACTTCCCGGCGGTCGAAGGGGGTGCTGGCGATGTAACCGATGTCATGGGGGGCGGTAATGGCTTTGCCATTGGCAAGAATGCCTCTCCTGAAGCGATCGACTTCGTCAAATACCTGACCGCGAAGGAACAGGCGGTCCGGATTGCCTCTACCGGTACCGGCATCCCGCCCATCAAGGGTGGTGAGGCTGGTTTAACCGATGCCAATATGATCGCGGTGCAGAAAGCCTTTTCGGCTGCAAAGTACTTCCAGCTCTATTATGACCAGTATATGCCCTCGGCGATGGGCGCCATTATTAATGACGCTGTTGCCGGTCTTTATGCTGGCACAAGCACGCCTGAGCAGGTAGCCCAGACAATCGAAAACGGCGCCAAGCAGGTCTTCGGCAAATAAGACGCTTTTTTATCGGGAATGGAGGCTGGATTCTTTATCCAACCTCCTTCCATAACTTACCAGTAGAAAGTCACTTTTTTCCCCGCCTGCCAGAAATCGTTTTTTCACAAGGCGGCTGGCACATTCAAATTAGACTGGGCTTCCTACCTTTACGGGAAGGAAGAGGATCTTGTAGATGAATATACCCCTGATCAAAAGCGATGGTTTAGCGATACATGCTCGCTATCCTCGCCGTGTTCAAGATTACATCACCATTGTTTTATTTTTATTGCCTGCCTTTATCCTTTTCATTATTTTTCTTGTTTACCCCATTTTTCGATCGGCTTATTACAGTCTTTTCAATTGGAATGGCTTAGGGCCGGCAACTATTTTTGTGGGGCTTGAAAATTTTAAGCAAATCCTGACCGATCAGGTTTTCATAAAAGCTGTGGGAAATTGTTTTTTAATTGTGGTCTTATCGTTAGTTGTCCAGTTGCCCCTGGCCCTGGCGCTGGCCATCATGGTGGGCCGGGATTTACCAGGGCGCGCTTTTTTCAGAACCATCTTTTTCATGCCCTATGTAATCTCCGAGGTGATCACAGGTATTGTCTGGATCGGTCTCTTAAGTCCTGATCCAGAACGGGGTTTCATTAATGCGCTATTGATCTTAATTCCCGGAGTACATCCCCAAAACTTCCTGGGAGACCTGCGGCAGGTCTTACCCTGCATTTTTGTCGTCCTCACCTGGAAATATTTCGGTTTACATATGCTTCTCGATATGGCCGGCCTGCAAAATATACCCCGAGAAACCGAAGAAGCCGCCCTGATCGATGGCGCCAACCGCTGGCAAATGCTCCGCAATATCACCATTCCTCTGCTTGGCAGCACCATTCGTACATCTGCCTACCTTTCGGTATTGGGCTCGCTCACGCAATTCAACCTGGTCTGGATCATGACGGGTGGCGGGCCAGTTCATTCCAGTGAATTCATGGCGACTTATATGTACACCTATGCCTTTAAGCGCCTCCAATTAGGTTACGGTTCGGCGGTGGCGCTTGTCATGTTGGCGATCTGTTTGATCTTTTCGGTGACTTTTCTACGGCTTAACCGCCAGCCTGACTACCTCGGTAGCCGCTAGAAAGGAGCTTCCATGACAGCCATAAGCCTTCAAAAAAGAGCCGCATTCGAGAAAAGGCTACCCAGGTTCTACCAATACCTTGTCCTTGTAATAGTTTCATTGGTCATCGTTGTACCGCTAGTGATTATGGTCTTTGGTGCCCTTAAAACCCGCGGTGAGATGTTTACCCACCCCTACACCCTACCCATTCCCCCGCATTGGGAAAATTTCGGCGTGATTTTAAACACCCCATCGTTCTGGACCATGCTGCGGAACAGCGTGATCACCATGTTGGGCTCGACGGCAGGGGTATTGATGATATGTAGCCTGGCCGCCTTTGTTTTTGCCCGCATGAAATTTCGAGGCAAGGACCTGGCTTTCAATTTGCTCACCCTGGGCCTGATGTTTCCCATCACGGTAGCCATCATGCCTGAATACCTGGTCATACGCCAGATGCACTTGATTGATACCCTCCTGGCGGTCATTCTGGTGCAAACTGCCTTCGGTCTATCTGGAAACATCTTGATCTTGCGTGGTTTTTTCCTGGCGATCCCCGAAGAGCTTCAGGACGCTTCATCCATAGACGGCTGTACCACATTCGACTTTTTCTGGCGCATCCTTCTTCCACTGGCCCGCCCTGCTCTGGCCGCAGTCGGCGCCCTGACCATGATCGTCAGTTGGAATGACTTGCTCACGCCTTTGGTCTTGCTCAACCCCGATTCCCTTTGGACCCTGCCGCTGGGAACCATGCAGTTCCAGGGACAATATAGCGCTGATCTCGCGCTTACATCAGCCTTCGTAACCCTTTCAGCCCTACCCGCTATCATTTTCTATATCTTTGCCGAGCGCCAAATCGTGTCTGGCCTTACCGCCGGCGCCTTAAAAGGTTGAGCGGTTCCAAGAGCTAATGGCTCAACCGGTTAATCATTGATCTGCCCCTGGGAGCACGCAAATGTCAAATCATACTGCTGGCTTACCCATATCCAATCGAGTGGCCGACTTGCTGGCTCAGATGACCCTGGATGAAAAATTAGCCCAGATCTCCTCTCGTTGGATGTTCGACTTACTCAATGGAAACCATCAAGTAGATCAGGAAAAAATCAAGTGCCTGATCTCTAAAGGCATTGGTCAGATCACGCGTGCTGGTGGCGCCTCAGGCTTCGATCCCTTTTCGAGCGCCAAAGCGATCAACATGATTCAACATTACCTGGTTAATGAGACACGGTTGGGAATT
Source organism: Chloroflexota bacterium (assembly GCA_021789855.1). Lineage (GTDB taxonomy): Bacteria > Chloroflexota > Anaerolineae > Anaerolineales > Anaerolineaceae > JAJYIW01. The sequence goes on from JAJYIW010000152.1 coordinate 6,024, forward strand.
CCTGCAATCGTTCACGAGGAATGTTGCTGTGGCTATATGGCCTTAGGAGCCACCATTTTTCCGCAGATGCTTGGCCTGGCAAGCTCCTTTCAGCCCAATCTGGCCCAGCAAATGACGGATGTCATCCGCAGTCAACTTCGTGCTGTAGGGGCTCATCAGGGACTGGCGCCGGTTTTGGATGTGGGGCGCGATGCCCGCTGGGGAAGAATTGAAGAGACTTTTGGCGAAGATCCAACCTTGATCGGTCAATTTGGCGTGGCATTTATACGCGGCCTGCAAGGTGAATCCCTTGCAGAAGGCGGTGTGATGGCCACCGGTAAGCATTTCATTGGGCACAGCCTGTCTCAGGCGGGGCAAAACTGCGCGCCTGTACATCTTGGCCAGCGCGAGCTTTGGGACGTCTACCTTGCTCCGTTCCAGGCAGCCATCCGTGATGCCGGCCTGCAAACGATAATGAATGCCTATCCGGAAATCGACGGTGAAGTGGTGGCGGCTTCGCGCTTTTTCCTCACCGACCTGCTGAGAAACCAGCTGGGTTTTACCGGGTTGATTGTTTCGGATTACGAAGCTATTTTGATGCTTCAAAGCTACCACCGGGTAGCTGCCGATCGAGTTTCAGCAGCGGCCATGGCGCTAAATGCCGGGATAGAGGTGGAATTGCCGGCGCAGGCCTGTTATAACGGCGGGCTTAAAAAAGCGCTGGAAAACCACCTGGTCAACATCGAAGCGGTCGATGCGGCGGTTGCCCACCACCTGCAAAAGAAATTTGAGTTGGGGTTATTTGAAAATCCATATGTAGATGAAGGTCGGGTGATGGAAATATTTAAAGCTCCTGAACCAAAGGAGCTTGCTCATCAAATCGCCTGCCAAAGCATGGTATTGCTAACGAACGATGGGACTCTGCCACTTCCGAAAACGCTTTCGAAATTGGCGGTGATTGGCCCCAATGCAGATGAATGGCGGAATCTGCTGGGGGATTATTCCTATCCAGCCATGTACGAATATATGATGTCCATTGCCCCATCGGGTTCAGCCCTGAAAGGGATCAAAACGCCGGTAATCGAAACTTATTCTGCCAGGGTTCTGACCATCCTTGAGTCGATATGCCAGCTCGTGCCTGCAATGAAAATCATTTATGCCAGGGGTTGCGACATCATGAGCAAAGACAGGTCGGGGTTCGATGGAGCAGTCCTGGCCGCCAATGAAGCGGACGCAGTCGTTCTTGTCCTTGGAGACCGGTCCGGATTGGTTCCAGAGTGTAGCACCGGTGAAACGCGGGATAGTGTCGATCTGCGCCTGACTGGCGTTCAGAACGAGCTGGCCATGGCCCTCATGGCGACCGGAAAGCCAGTGGTTATTGTTCTGGTCAATGGCAGGCCATTGGCTATTCCGGAATTAGCTGAAGGCGCTTCTGCCATTCTCGAAGCATGGCTACCCGGTGAAGCCGGGGGCATGGCTATAGCCGAAACCCTTTTTGGCGACGCGAACCCCGGGGGCAAGCTTCCGATTACTTTTCCGCGCCATGTTGGCCAGTTACCCATTTTTTATAATCAAAAGCCATCCGGTGGTAAATCGAATTGGTATACCGACTATGTCTCTGAAGTTTCAAAACCTTTATTTCCTTTTGGGCATGGTCTCAGTTACACCTCGTTTGAGTACACTAACTTTTCAACCTCATGCAAAGAGTGCAAAGCTGGTGAAACGGTCGATGTACAGGTGTTGGTAGAAAATACCGGCCAATGGCGCGGACAGGAGGTGGTGCAGTTATATGTTTGCGATGAGTATGCGAGCCTGCCGCGCCCGGTCAAAGAGCTGAAGGGTTTCGTCCGACTGGCATTGCTTCCTGGAGAAAGCCGTAGGGTGACCTTTCATCTGCCCGTAAATCAGCTGGCTTATTACGATGAGGCTGGGCAGCTGATTGTCGAAAGTGGATACATCAAAGTGATGGTGGGTTCTTCCTCAGCGGATATCCGTTGTGAAGAGGGGTTTACCATCATTGGCGACCAAAAACAGGCGATCCTCGATCGTGTTTTCGTCTGCCCG
>JAJYIW010000006.1 GCA_021789855.1 Chloroflexota bacterium
TGAGGTGTACGCCATGCGATTATTTTTGTTTGGGGTCGAGGGTTTCGATGGCAAAGACGCTCAGGCTGCGCGGGCCAAAGAGGGAAGCCAGAGGGAGGTTGATGGGGGTTTCGTTGAAGCTCGCTTTCGGAAAACTCATCGTCGCGTGCTCGCGCAAGGATTTACCCTCGTGGGCCAGGGCTGGCACAGGCTGAATGACCGATATCTGAGAAAGGTCGGTAAATTCATCCAGGAATTCCTGGAGATAATCGGTGAGGTGTCGCAGGTTGCGCACTTTTTCTAAGGGCGTGAGGTGGCCGTCTTCAAGGGTGAAGATCGGGAACAGGTTAAGCATTTCCCCGACCATGGCCTGGGAATAATCGATGAAGCCAGCCCGGAATATGTAGGTCAATCCCGGGATGCAGAATATGGAGTAGATATGGGGAATCTGGCCGCGGACCAGGTGTTCGATTTCACTGAGAGAGGCCTGCCGGGCGGCGGCTTCGGCGGCCAGTTGAGCCAGGTAACCCAGTCCCACGGAAGTGGTTTGTGAATCGATGATCTGGACTGCAAGCCGGCCCTGGATCTGGGCAGCTGCGACCTGGGCGTTTAACAGGGTAGAGCTTAAGTGCGACGATATCGGCAGTACGACGATTTCGTTATACGTCTTTCCCAAAGACAGGTAGGTCTGGCGGAACTCTTCGACTGTGGGGGCAACAATGGAGGGAACCTCCTTGCCCCGGATGGTGGCGGGTAAATCTTCCACCTTTAGCTCCGAGTTAGCCTCGTCCGAAGAATGGTTAAGATACACGTGCATCGGGATGGCCTTGATCAGGTGGCGTCCCGGAAAAGAAGGCCTCGGAAATTGTGCGGTGCTATCAGTAAGGATGCAGACTGAACTCATAGGTCATTCAAGCGACATAATTAACTGGTAATGAGGTTGGTTACCTTCATGAATTTCTACTTCATGATTGGGGTAAACCGAGCGGATCTTATCTGAAATCTTGTTCACATCGATGGATTGAATATCCGACCCATAAAACAGGGTGATGCGTTCCCGGTCTGAGACGTTGGCTTTAGCTAACAGGCCCAGGCAAGCTTCTTCGATGGTTGTGGCGGAGTAGATTAATTTTCCGTTGAGCAGCGCGATCACGTCTCCCTTTTTCACCTGCACGCCATTCATCTTGACCGAACGAGTGGCGACCGTGATCTCGCCCGTATCCACCTCCGTGATGGCTTGAGACATCTCCTGGTACACTTCTTCCAGGTTGCCATCAGGGGAGAGTCTTAGCATGGCCGCCAGGCCTTGGGGAATGGTGTTGCACTGCACCACCTTGATATTTTTAACGGAAAAATTGGCGGCTGTCTGGGCAGCCAGGATGATATTTTTGTTGTTAGGCAGGATAATAATTTTATCGGTGGGCAGATTTTCAAAGGACTTTAGGATTTCATCGGTGCTGGGATTCATGGTTTGCCCGCCTTCCACAATGGCGGCTACCCCCAGGCTGGCGAAGATGCGCGATATACCGATGCCAGGCGAAATAGCGATCGTCGCAATCTGGCCAGGCTCTACCGGCGCCAGGTTGACCTTGCTTTGAATTTTCTGGTCGGTCCGCTGTTGCACCTGGGCAACCAGGTTTTCGATCGTCACGTGGGTGATGGTGCCAAGCTTCATGGTGTAGTCAATCGGCTGGTACCGCTTCTCGGTCGGCACGTGAATGTGCATGCGGTACATACCGTCGCCTTCGCCGACCTGGATGGAGGTGCCGTACTGGGTCAGCTCATTGTAAAAACGCTCGATGTCCAGAGGGCGCTCAGGGGTGAAATCGATGACCACCTCAAAATCTTGCCCGGGCTCGATCGTCTCTTTGGCCTCCTGGATGGCGAGGGTTGATAGAGGTTGCACAGTAGCTAAATTTACTTCCAAAGATTGGCCTTTTAAATACCTCAACATGCCTTCAAAAAGGTAGAACAAGCCCTTGCCGCCTGAATCGACCACCCCGGCCTGCTTGAGAATCGGCAACAATTCGGGCGTATGGCGCACCGACGCGTCGGCAGCCTGGACAATATCTTCCAGCAAGGTGAGGAAGTCCTCCGAAGTTTCCAGTTGTTTTTCAGCTTCAGCCGCAATATCTTTTGCTACGGTCAGGATCGTCCCTTCAACCGGGCGGACGATGCCTTTATACGCCGTATTGCGCCCTTCTCCAAGCGCACGCACAAAGGTTGGGATATCCATAGCATCCAGATTATCCAGTACGCGAGCGATTCCTCGCCAGATTTGGGACAGGATCACTCCCGAATTCCCCCTGGCCCCCATCAAGGCTCCCTGCGCCACAGCATGCGCCATCTTCCCGATATTGTGCTCGCCTGAGCTGGAAATTTCGTTGTAAGCGGCTTGCATGGTTAATACCATATTGGTGCCGGTATCACCATCGGGCACTGGAAAAATATTCAGTTCATTCACAATTTGCTGGTTGGTACGTAACCAGGTGAGGGAGGCCTCGATCAGGTTTTTTAACTGCTGCCCGTCAACCGGACCAAGCTGAGGTGGGTTATTTTCGCCGGAATCACCTTGGATTATGGGGTCGAAGGTCATAATTCTCCTAAAAGATCGCTCATCATTTTATCTAATCTGGATTGCTGATGCGTAAGCCGCGTACATGGACATTGACTTGTTTCACCGATAACCCCAGGGTTTTTTCCAGTTGAAAGCGCACGCTTTCTGATACACTGGCGGCAACCGAAGTAATCCGGGTGCCATATTCGACGATGATATACAGGTTGACTTCCAGGTCTTTTCCATCAAAATTGATATCTACCCCCATGGTGGGGTCCTTGATGATGGCCTGGGCCAGGCCGAGCGCAATATTTTTTGCAGCTAACCCGACCACTCCATAAGAAGACAAGGCTGACTGGCAGGCGATGGTAGATATTGCTCGGTGAGAGACGAATATATTTCCAAGTGGGTTGGTTCCGTCTTTCATTTTTTACCCTTTGTTAAAGAATGGCTTGATGACAGTTTCGGTTTATGGTAAAATAACCCGCTGCTGCTGAGATAGTGAATTTATGCCGGTTTATGCCGTGCGATTGATTGCATGAAAGGATACGAAGATGGCTAAGTGCGAACTTTGCGGGAAAACAACGACCTTTGGTCACAACCGGAGCTTCTCTTTGCGGGCAACCAACCGGGCTTTTCATCCCAACCTGCAAAAAGTAACGGTGGTGGTGCATGGTCGTAAAGTACATAAAATTCTCTGCGCCAAGTGCATCCGTACGATGGTTAAGAGTGTTTGAGGGCAATTTTACTTTCCTGGCAAAGATCACGGCTCCGGCCGTGATTTTTGTTTAATCACTGACACTGGCCCGTAGCTGTTGGATTCCGGCAAAAATCCCATCTGGGTGCTTAAAAATGGAGGTGGCAGCCACAATAGCCCTGGCGCCCGCCTGGTAAACTCCCGGTAAAGTATCAGCGGTGATGCCTCCATCCACTTCAATGATGGCGGTCAGGTTAGATTCCTCCAGCATCTTTTTGACCTTTTGAATCTTCGGCAGAGATTGTGGGATGAATTTCTGCCCCGAAGCGCCCGGGTTCACGGTCATCACCAGCACGATATCGACCAGGTGGAGCACCGGGGCTATATTTTCCGCTGCTGTGCCAGGATTAATCACCACCCCTGGGTGGCAGCCTAATTCACGGATGACTTGCAGGGTATGGTAGAGATTCGGGCAGGTTTCATAATGCACGGAGATGTTCTGGGCGCCGGCCCGGGCAAAACTCTCTAACTGGCGCTCTGGTTTTTCAACCATCAGGTGGACATCTAGCGGTAACCCGGTGAGCCGGTGGCAGGTTTCTACGATAAAATCACCCATCGTGATGTGGGGGACAAAGTGGCCATCCATGACATCGACATGAATCCAGTCCACACCACCCGTCTCGGCCATTTGGATTTGATCGGCCAGATGCCCAAAGTCGGCTGAAAGAATGGAAGAAGATAACAGGATTGGCATCGAGGGTTTTATCTTACCGGTGAATTTAAGGATAACCAGACGAACAGCCAGAAGGGAATCAAACCGCCTACGGCTAAAACGGTCAATAACCCCAGGCCAATGGTCAACCAATCGATATCAAAGGCATGGTTGTCCTCGGTTGCTTCAGGTGACGCCTCCGTTGTGGTTCCAGAGGCCTCGAAAGAGGCAGGCGTGTTGAACTGGGTGATCGCCGGAGAGGGTTGAGTGGTGGTTTGGGAAAGCCGGGTGTGGTAATTAATCAAGACTCTTCCAAATTGATCGGCAGTGCGATAGCGGTTTGAAGGTTCTTTGGAGAGGACCTTGAGGATGATCTGCTCTAATGGCTCGGATATGGCGGGATTGAGGTCGCGGGGAGAGACTGGGGTCACTTCCCGGTGGTAGCGAGCCAGTTCGGAGGCATCATCGGCGTTAAAAGGCAGTTGCCCGGTGAGGGATTCATACAGGATGATCCCAAGAGAATACACATCGGAGGCGGGAGATGGGGCGGAGCCAGAGGCCTGTTCGGGCGAAAAATATTGGGGAGAGCCCCAGACCACCTCATTGTGCTCATCTTCATGGATTGAGGCCATCGCGCGGGCGATGCCAAAATCGGCCACTTTGAGCCGTTGGTCGGGGGTGACGAGCAAATTTTGGGGTTTGATATCACAATGGACCAGCCCGGCGCGATGCGCATAGCCGACTCCAGCGCATGCCTGTGTCATCAAGTGGAGCGTCTCATCCACCGATAAACGCCCACACTGCCTGAGGAGAGTCTTGAGATCCGTTCCAGGGACGTATTCCATCACGATAAAAAGGCGACCCTGATCTAATCCAAAGTCATGGATGGTAACGATGTTGGGATGGGAGAGGTTGGCCGCCGCTTTGGCTTCCTGCTTAAACCGTTCACGGAAATGGGGATCGTTAGAGAAGTCTTCCCGCAATATTTTGATCGCCACCGTCCGTTCCAGCATTAAATCATGCGCTTTAAAGATCACGGCCATACCGCCAGATCCTAGCGACTGCTGTAATTGGTACCGGTTCATCAAAAGTGGAGCATCACCCATGGGCTTCCTTCTGTAAATTTGGATTATATCATAATGCCATAATCATCTACGCCTATTATATATAATGGTACAATTCCAGCCAGGGCATCTCATCATCCGGCTTCTAACTCTGGCATACTATGGGCCAATCATTTGGAAGGAATAACTTGCTGACCCCCTGGGTGTTTATCGGGGGGGTGTTACTGGCGGGGATTACCCTGGGCTGCCTGGTGGCCTTGATTTTATTTCTCCGGCCAACGCATTCCAGTGCGTTTTCCGCTTCCACCCCGGAGGTCACGGTGCTGGTTGCCCCCACCTTCACCCCGGTCTTGCCTCCGCCCACTTCGGCGGCTACCTCCACCCCAGGGGTGACGCCTGGCACGGCCCAGCCCGGCGGCCCGATCAAAATAGGAATTTATGTGCAGATCGTGGGCACCGGCGGCGATGGCTTGCGCATTCGCTCCGGGCCTGGCACCTACAATACCACCAATTTTATCGGCATGGATTCTGAAGTATTCCTGGTAAAAGGAGGGCCCATCCAGGCCGATAACCTGAGCTGGTGGTTGCTGCAAGCGCCCTATGATAAGAGCCGGTCAGGTTGGGCGGCGGGGTCTTACCTGGCTGTGATAAGCGGGCCCCAACCCACACTCACCCCTACCCCTTGAGCCATTGTTTGATCTGTTGAGCCAGCTCCCTGGCCCGGGCTGGTGCACTGCCCGTATGGCGGCCAGCCTGCATCAAGCGCCGGATCTCGCCCCCTGGCAAGAACTGCTGGAAATCGGCATCCTGGGCAATCGCCTCGATCAAAGGGTTAGGCATCCCTGCCTGGATGGCCTGCCAGGCCTGGAGGGAGTGGATGCGTAGCTTTTCGTGCATTACCTGGCGGTCGGCCCCGGCTTTCGCCGCAGCCATCAGCACTTGCTCGGTGGCGGCAAACGGAGCATACGTTGCGAGGTTGCGCTGGATGGCGCTCTCTTCAATCTTCAGCCCCGAGATGAGCCGTTGGCTTACCCTGAGCAGCTCATCGGTGATTAAAAAAGCTTCGGGCAGCAGGCTCCGCCGGTTGGCGCTATCATCCAGGGTGCGTTCGAGCAGCGAATTGGCCGCATTATCCCAGGCGATGCGCGGGAGCCCGGCCAACTGGCGGGCCAGGGAATCGATTTTTTCGGCGTTGATGGGATTGCGCTTGAACGGCATGGCAGAGGATCCCACCTGTTTGCTGCCAAAAGGCTCACTCAGCTCACCAAACAGGGGAGATTGAAGCACGCGCAGGTCAAAGGCGAATTTGTTGAGCGATGCGCCAACCCCGGCCAGGGTGGACAGGATCAGGTAGTCTTGTTTGCGGGGATAGGTCTGGTGGCTCACCGGGTAAAAGGCCAGATCCAATTTCTCCGATAGGGCTTCCTCGAAGGTTTCAATAGAGCTCTCGCCGAGTAAATCCATGTACGCGGCTGATGTGCCCACTGCGCCTTTAAAGCCTTTCCCTCTGATCTTTCCAGCGACCCGGCTGAGCTCCTGGTAATCTTCGAACAGGTCCTGGGCATAGATAGCGAAGCGATATCCCAGGGTAGAAGGCTCAGCGGGTTGGAGATGGGTGAAGGCGATGATCGGGAGATCGGCCCATTGCTCCATTTTCTGAGTCCAGAGCAACAGCACGCCTTCGATCTTCTTTAAAACCATCTGCATGGATTCGCGCAGCCGGATGGCATCGGCATTGTCCTCAATATCCATGGATGTGGCGCCAAGGTGGAGGCTTCCACCCCCCAGCGGACACTGCCCGGCGTAGGTCTTCAATTCGGCCATCAAATCATGCTGGATTTCGCTCTCAATTTCCAGGGCGCGGGGGATATCGATATCTTCCACGTGAGCTTTTAAATCCCCCAGTTGTTCGGGTGATACCAGCCCATAGGTTGCCTGGACTTCGGCCAGGGCCAGCCAGATTCTCCGCCACACTTTTCGCTTGTAGGTCTCGCTCCACACCCGGCGCATGTCATCTGAGCCGTAACGCCAGGTAAAAGGCGATTGATAAAGAGTATAGGGATCAGTCATGAGCGTTCCACTCCACTTTCAGCCAAAGCCGGATACCGGATCAGGCGCCAAAATCGATTTATTATAACGGAGGCCAGGCGGTTTACGCTAAGGTTGTTCAGTAAATTGGTTGCAATTCCGTTAAATGCAATTTATAATCATTGGATATTCCACTATGGGAGGAATCGGCTGGAAACTCACCGTATGACTCAAGGCTTTAATCAGAACGGGCACTCTGATGAGCAATTGCACCCGGGCACGACCCTGGTTGAACGTTACCTCATCCAGGATGTCATCGGTGTTGGGGGGATGGGCTCGGTTTATCGCGCCCGGGATCTTCATTTCCCCAACGTGGTTAAGCTGGTAGCCGTCAAGCAGATGATTAACCAGGCGCGGGATCAACTCTTGCGCGAAACCATCGTGCAAAATTTCGAGCGTGAAGCGAACATCCTGGTGACGCTCAACCACCCGGCGATTCCCAAAATCTATGATTATTTTAGCCAGGATGACCGCTCTTACCTGGTGCTGGAATTCGTGCATGGTAAAGATCTAGGCTCCATTTTACATGAGAACCAGGATTTTTTCCCTGAGGATCAGGTGTTGGGCTGGGCTGTTGAATTATGTGATGTGTTAAATTACCTCCATAACCACAAGCCGGATCCGATCGTTTTCCGTGATATCAAGCCATCCAATGTCATGGTGAATCAGTATAACCACATCGTGCTGGTGGATTTTGGCATTGCCAAATCCTTCAAAGGCGGCGCCAGGGGCACGATGATTGGCTCAGAAGGCTATTCACCTCCCGAACAGTACCGAGGGGAAGCGACACCCGCGGTAGATATTTATGCCTTAGGGGCAACGCTGCACCATTTGTTGACCCGTCGTGATCCGCAATTAGAGCCGCCTTTCACCTTTCCTGAACGGCCGATTCGCCAGATTAATCCCGCCGTCTCCCCAGAATTTGAGGCGGTGGTGAACACCGCGTTGCAATATGATCCGGAGAACCGCTACAAGACCGCTCTCGAAATGAAAGAGGCCCTCCTGTTCGCGGCTCGAAAGACGGGCATCTTGATCAACCTGACGACCAATGTCCACCTGACTTCTCAGACGATCAATTCACAGGCGATCAAACCGATCTGGACTTTTGAATGCGAGGATGAAATCCGGGGATCGGTCATTTACGATAATGGCGTCGTTTATGTGGGCGCGTACGATAATAACCTTTACGCATTGAACGCGAGTGATGGCTCATTTGTGTGGAAATACCCGGCAGATGGGGGTATTGTCAGCCGGCCAACCGTCAACGAGGGTATCGTCTATTTTGGCTCGGAAGACCACCGCTTGCACGCCCTTTCAACCCGTACTGGTAAAGTGATATGGACTTATTACACGGATGGCCCCATCCGGTCTTCGCCGAGAATCGCGGAAGGACATATCTTTATCGGTTCAGATGATGGTTATATGCACGCGGTCAACCTGGCCACCAACCGGCGCGCCTGGCGGGTGGAAGCATCCGGGCCGGTGCGTTCAACGCCGTTCGTAGATAATGAGCAGGTTTTTTTTGGCTGTGAAGGGGGTGAATTTTATTCAACTGATTTTCGAGGCGAAGTCAAATGGATATTCAGGGCCAAGCGCCCGATCACCTCTTCGCCGGTGGTTACCCAGGGCGGGGTGTATTTCTCATCGCTCGACGGGCAGCTTTATTGCCTGGATGCAAAATCCGGCTGGGTAGTCTGGCGGTTCCGCATGGGGAAAGGATCGGTTTCCTCGCCCTGCAGGGTCGAGAATGAGGTGATTGTTGGATCGGCAGATGGGAACATCTATTGCGTTGACGCGAATAACGCCCGCGAAATCTGGCATTTTCAAACCGAACACCAGGTCAGCGGTTCGCCGTTTATTTATAAAGACTCGGTCTATTGTGGTTCTGCGGATGGCAACCTGTACTGCCTGGAATACAGGACCGGCCGGCTGAGATGGAAGTTTACCACCGGTGGGCCGATCACGGGATCGCCTTATGGTTATAACGATATCCTTTATGTGGGTTCATCCGATCACAGAGTCTATGCCCTCATGTCTTGATTGGAAATGGCTTACCAATGGACAGAGCCAGGCCGTGATTACCCCAACCTGCAAAGATGAGGAGACAGGTGCGTGGCCAATTTAATTGACAGGCTGTTCAGAAAAATACAACCGGCGCCTCAAAAAGCTCCGGAGCTCCAGACTGCCCCCCTGGCGGACCTTCAGGAGGAGGAGGCCGGCCGCGAGGTGAAGATAGAGCCGCCCCAATATGTGGTGGGGTTAGGCCAGTCGATCGGTAAGCAACGTGAACGTAATGAAGATACCCTGTACGTGCTTAGCTCGATGATTGCCGGGGCGAATTCCACCCTGCCATTTGGCCTCTTCATTGTGGCCGATGGAATGGGCGGTTATGAAAATGGAGAGGTTGCCAGCAACCTGGCCGCGCGGATTATGGCAAATCGCCTGGTGCAAACGCTCTACCTGCCATACTTTGACTCAAAGCCGGAAAAACGGGCGGATCCATTGCAGGAAGTGATGCAGGCAGCTTTTCGGGAGGCGAACCAGGCGGTCATCCGGCTCGTGCCAGGCGGGGGCACCACTCTCACTGCGGCTTTTCTTTTAGGAGAGCAGGTGACCCTGACGCATGTCGGCGATTCGCGCGCCTATTTTATTTATCCTGATGGGCGTTTCAAGGTCATCACGCGGGATCATTCTCTCGTCAGCCGCCTCATTGAATTAGGCCAGCTTACCGAGAAAGAGGCTGCCGTGCACCCGCAGAGAAACGTATTATACCGGGCGATCGGGCAGACTGAGCCGCTCGAACCGGATGTCAATACCTACCCCATCCCCCATCCTGGCTTCTTGATGCTTTGTTCGGATGGTTTATGGGGTAATGTCTCAGAGATGGACCTGTTCCGCGTCATTAAAGAAGGGCCCACGCCAACGATCGCCTGCCAAAAGCTGGTGGAACTGGCCAATGCAGCCGGTGGGCCGGATAATATTTCGGTTATCCTGGTTCAATTTTTAAATTAAAAGATTTTACCGATGGTACAGGGAACTAATTATTACAGCCGGCTCAAGGTGTCCAGAGATGCCACTCCGGATGAAATCCGTTCTGCCTATTTCGAGGCAGCCAGGCGGCTTCACCCCGATAATAACCCGTCGCTGGATGCTGCTGAACAGTTCATAAAAATTCAAGAAGCTTATGATATCCTGTCTAATCCGGATAAACGGCAGATTTACGACGCCAACCTGGAATTTACCGGGCCTAACGAGCCTGAAACAAAGATAAGCATCCTGTATAGCCAGCCGGGGTTACTCCGCCTGGATGAGCCTCAATTGTTGTATGTTTTGGTCCACCTGACCACAACGGGGGAAATCCCCAATCAAAAAACGCCCCCATTGAATGTTTGCCTGGTGGTAGACCGGTCAACTTCCATGCGGGGGGCGCGCATGGACATGGTGAAATCGAACGCGACCATGATATTACGCCAGATTCGGCCTGAAGACTATTTCTCTATCGTGTCCTTCAGCGATCGGGCTGAAACGCTTATCCCTTCAGGCCATATCACCGATATTGCCAGAGCAGAACACCAGATCAGCTTGCTAAAAACTGGAGGTGGAACCGAAATTTACCAGGGCCTGCAGCTAGGGGTGTCTGAATTAAAAAAGGCGGCTCGTTCCAATACCATTAGCCACCTGATTTTGCTTACGGATGGGCGAACGTATGGCGATGAAGAGGCTTGCTTCCAGCTTGCCCAGGATGCCACGTACGAGGGGATTACCTTCAGCACGCTGGGGATTGGCCACGAGTACAATGATGAATTCCTGGATAAATTGGCGTCATGCAGCGGCGGCGGTAATATGCATATATCGGCGGCCAGGGATCTCCACCAATACCTGGAAGAAAAATTCAAAGGCCTGGGAAGAATCTACGCAGAGAACGTCGCCCTTGAATTACAACTGCATGAAGATGTAGAATTAAAGTACGCTTTTCGCCTGCAGCCTGAGCTGGGCCGCCTGGGCACTGAATTTCCAATTCGCTTAGGTGACCTGCAATATTCAAATGACTTAACATTTGTTTTGGAATTATTGGTGAAAAGCCTGCCTGAAGGTGATGAACCCATGGTGATGGGGTCCGGTCGCATGACTATGGTCATTCCCTCGCGGTCTGTCCCGTACGCCAGGTCAAAAATAACCTTTTCCCGTCGTATTTTTGAGCACATCGAAGCCCAGACTCCAAAATCATCGGTCCTTCACGCATTGTCTAACCTGACGCTTTACCGGCTGCAAGAAAAGGCCCGCCAGGAGGTAACGGAAGGAGATTTCCATAGCGCCACGCGCCATTTAGATTATTTGGCCACCCATTTATTATCGAATGGCCAGGGAGAATTGGCCCGAACCGTCCTGGCGGAAGCCGAAAGTCTGCAGAATGCCAGGCAGTTCAGCCAGGAAGGCGACAAGATCATAAAATATGGAACCCGGGCTTTATTACTCCCCAAAAATACAGGAGTGATATGATCACCTGCCCGAAATGCCAGCACCTTGAAATTTACGGCGCGCTGTTTTGCAGCGAGTGTGGTGCTTCGTTCCTCTCGGAAGAAAACGCGTATGCTCCGCTTATATCTCAGGATGAGCTGAGCCAGAGAAAGGCTCGATCGCAAGCCGTACCGGATGAATCGATGTCCCCGCATCAGGGCAGTGGGGTAGCTCGGCTCTCATTGTTGCTGCTTGACAGCAACCAGGAAATCCCTATGGCGGGGCGGACGGAATTTACCCTGGGACGGGTTGCAGAGGGACAATCAATCTTACCGGACATCGACCTGGCGCCCTATGATGCCTACTCTCAGGGTGTTTCACGCTTACATGCTGCCATTAAATGGGTCGATCAAGCGGTCACCGTGGTAGACCTGGACTCGGCCAATGGGACGCGAGTCAACGGCCAAAAAATCGCCCCCAATGTTGATTTTCCGGTCAAACCAGGCGATGTGATTGCGCTAGGACGGTTTAAAATAAAAGTGTTAATCGGTTAATACCCGAGATCAGGAGATCGAATTAATGCCCACTATATTGCTTCATATCCAAAATGAAGAGCCTGTTATGGGTGAGGTAGATGACATCCCCGGTGAACAGGATAATTTGATTGTCATCAAAAACCCTCGCCGGAGAGATGGGAAGGATATTGCCGCGCTCGATCCCAACGTGACAACCATCCTCTACCCCGTTCACCGGATTAATTTTATTGAGATTCTACCTTCCAGCGAGGAAGAGCAAATCATTGGATTTGTCAGGGAGTGATTCAATGACCGAAGGGCAATATAAAAACAGGCGTATCCTTGTAGTGGATGATGAAGAGCGGATGGTCCGGTTCATCCGGTTAAACCTGGAGCATGATGGCTTTCAGGTGATTGAAGCATTCCGGGGGAACGAAGCGATTCAACGTTTGCGCGATGCGATACCGGATCTGGTGCTACTGGATGTGATGCTCCCCGATCTGGACGGATTTGAGGTTTTGAAAATGATCCGTGAAATCAGCGAGGTGCCAGTCATCATGCTGACCGCTAAGGGCGAGGAAGATGACCGCGTGCATGGCCTGGAGCTGGGAGCAGACGACTATATCACAAAGCCGTTTAGTCCCCGTGAGCTGGTCAGCCGGGTGAGGGCTGTTTTGCGCCGGAACGAGATCGTCAAGGGGAGTATGCACGGGATGATCGAGGTCGATGAGCATTTGAAGATAGACTTTGATCGCCGGGAAGTCTGGCTGGACGGCAAGCTGGTCAAGCTCCGCCCGACGGAATATCGCCTCCTTTACCACCTGGTACAAAACGCGGGCTGGGTCGTGACCCATGACCAATTGTTAGCCCGGGTGTGGGGATACGAATACCGCGATGAGCCGCATTATGTCCGGTTATATATCAATTACCTCCGCCAGAAACTGGAAAAAAATCCAGCCGATCCCCAGTACATCCTGACGGAACGCGGGGTGGGGTACCGGTTTGTAGATTTCAGGCGCTTAAAAGGGGAACATCCAAATGGCTAAACAACGTGTTTTGCTGGTTGATGACCACGAAGTCGTCCGGCTGGGGTTAAGAGCCCTCCTTGAACACAATGCTCAATTTGAGGTGGTTGGCGAGGCCGGGTCGGCAAAAGAAGCCATTGAGCAGGTTGCCCTGACGTTGCCGGATATTGTCCTGATGGATATCCGCCTGCCGGGCGCGTCTGGGATTGAAGCGTGTGAAGAGATCACCAACCGTTTCCCGGACATTAAAGTGGTGATGCTGACTTCTTATGCCGAAGATGAAATGCTATTTTCCGCGATAAGGGCGGGGGCTGCTGGATATATTTTGAAGCAAATTGCCGGCGACGATCTGATCCGCGCCCTCGAATCAGTCGGGCGGGGAGAGGCCATGTTGGATCCGGCGGTCACGCAGCGTGTTTTCCAGGAAGTGCGGCGAGCTGTGAAGGAAGAAGAGGCCTCAGCTTTCCTTAACCTCAGCCAGCAGGAGCGGCACGTGCTGCTGCTGGTTTCAGAAGGGAAGACCAACCGCGAAATCGCCAAAGCTTTATTTCTTGGCGAAGGCACAGTACGCAACTACGTGAGCAGTATCTTATCCAAGCTAGGGGTGAGCAACCGGGCTGAAGCTGCGGCTTTTGCGGTAGAGCACAACCTCAAAGAGTATATTTAAGCGCCAGGTCACAAAGACCGTTGAACGATATAAGCGGCAATGTCTTCGAGCGCACGGCGCTCGGGCGTATCCGAAAAGCCTGACAGGTATTGGAGGGCTTTTTGGACGTACCTCTGAGCCTCTTCATAAGCCAGGTGGATCGCCTGGCTGTTGCGGATGGCTTTGGCCAGGCGGATAGCCTGGTTATCGTCCAGGCAATCACCGTTGATCAGGCTGATCCCATCCGGGTCTACCGGATAGGTTTCGATGTAAAGAATGGTGGGCAAGGTGATGATGCCTTGCAATAAATCACTGCCGGTTGGTTTTCCTACGCTGGCCTCGTCGCCCGTAAAATCCAGGATATCGTCAATGATTTGGAAAGCCATTCCAACCGAGTGGCCGTAGCGGCGCATGTATTCGATCTCGTCTCGGGAAACGCCGCTTAAAATCGCGGCGGTGGAGGCAGAAGTTTCAAACAAGGAGGCTGTTTTAGCATAGATGCGGTCGAAGTAACCCTCGCGATCAACCTGGCAGCGGTTGGTGAAAAGCTGGGTAATTTCCCCGTTGACGATGGTCGAAAGGGTGTTGGCAAACACTTTCATCAGTTCGATAGAGCCAGTGTCGGCAACCAGCCTGGCAGCCCGGGCAAACATGAAATCACCGGTCAAAACGGTGGCTGCCGGGGTCCATCTGGAATTTAATGTGGGAATACCTCGCCTGAGCAAAGAGCCATCAATCAGGTCATCGTGCACCAGCGTGGCCGTGTGGAGCATCTCAATGGCCGCTGCCAGGGTAATCAATTCTGTTTCTGGGGCGCCCAGCATTTTCCCTGCCAGGAGGGTGATCGTTGGGCGGACGCGCTTTCCTCCTGAGGAGATCAGTAAATCTAACGCAGCCCGCAAATCGGGATGCTGGTTGTCTGCCTGAGATCGCATCAGGTTTTCAACCTTTTGAATGCCTTCCTGTACCGGTGAAAAATACGTCGTATTCAATCTAAACTCCCCAGGCAAAAACTCTCGCAGCATTTTGGTATATCTGGCTGGCTACCTCTGATAAAGGCCGGTTGTGGAGCAAGGCAATTTTCTCTGCGATAGGTAGAATATTTTTGGGTTCGTTCCTCTGCCCACGGTAAGGGTGGGGGGACAGGTAAGGAGCGTCTGTTTCAGTCATTAATGCTTCCAGGGGTAAAGCGGCAACGACGGCTTGTTTGCCCGGTGCATTTTTATAAGTCACCGGCCCGCCAACGCCTATGAGGAAATTCATTGCTATCAAGGCTCGGCCCTCTTCCAGGCTGCCCTCAAAAGCGTGCAAAATACCAGGGTGGGTTTCTAACC
Source organism: Chloroflexota bacterium (assembly GCA_021789855.1). Classification (GTDB taxonomy): domain Bacteria; phylum Chloroflexota; class Anaerolineae; order Anaerolineales; family Anaerolineaceae; genus JAJYIW01. Next base: position 15,076 of record JAJYIW010000006.1, read on the forward strand.
CCGGCGCTTGGGTGCTCAGAGTGGAATACCACTCGGATAGGATGGGCATTAAAGTATTCATAGCCTGACGGTTGTGTACGATGACCGGAAGGGCTACTTCAGCGGCCAGAGCCAGTTGCTCCTTGAATTTTTTGATTTGTTGCTCATGCGAACCCAATTCCCTGTAAAAATCGAGGCCAATTTCTCCTATGGCGATCACCCACGGCTTTTCGGCCAGCCGGCGCATTTCATCTCGTGCCTGGGTGTCCCATCGCTCGGGCTCATTCGGGTGGCTGCCTAGCGCCGCATAAATCAGGCCTGGATGAGATTGAGCCAGCGCCAATGCGGACCGGCTGGTGGGCAGGTCGACGCCCGGAATGACGAACCGTTGAATGCCTTGAGCGACAGCCCTTTCGATCACAGCCTCCCGATCTGGATCGAATTGGTCAAAGTTCAGGTGACAGTGACTGTCGATTAACGATACCAACTATTTTAACCCAGCTATGCTCAAACCGCTATTTAAAATATCTTTTACGCGCTCAGCGGCGGTCGTCTCGCAATACACGCGTAAAATGGGCTCCGTACCAGAAAATCGGATCAGCAGCCATCCGCCATCTTCAAGATTAAATTTATAACCATCCATCGTATCCAGGCCGGTGACTTTCAGCCCGCCGATGGTGGCGGGGTGGGCGGCCAGGATGGATGCTTCCCGGCTTTTACGGTCGCCAGTAAAATGGGTATCGATCCGGTCGTAATAATGCGCGCCCACTTTACTAAACAAGAGATCTATCAATTGAGAAGGTTTGCATTTCAGCCTGACCATCATATCCAGCAGGTAGAGACCAGCTAAAATCCCGTCTCTTTCCGGCACATTTCCCCTGAAGGCATAGCCGCCCGATTCTTCTCCTCCGATCATAGCGTCGGTTTCTAACATCTTGGGGGCAACGTATTTAAATCCGACCCCGGTCTCGTAAACCGGAACATGGTAAAGCGCTCCGAGCTTGTTCAACATACTGGTAGTTGATAACGTTTTGACGATGGGGCCTCGTTCACCCCTAACTTCGAGAAGGTAGTAGGCCAGGAGGGCGTAAGCTTGAAGCTGGTTGATGAATTTCCCATGTTCATCTCCAATCCCCAGGCGATCCGCATCTCCATCGGTTACGATGAGCACGTCGGCCTGGCGCTCAACCGTGGTACGTAGGCCCACATCGATGTTCGGTGGGATGGGCTCAGGGCGGGCCATTTCAGGGAAAATGGGGTTGCGAGTGTTGTGAATCTCAAAGACGTGGGTTTTCCCCCCATTTAACAGGGAGGAGAACCAGGTAGCGCCGTTGCCCCACATGGCGTCAAACACAATGTTGAGCCCTGCATCGCGGATTGGGGCCAGGTCGATCAGTCCTTTGAGGTGCTCGATGTAGGCCGGCCTGGGATCGAAATACTGGACTTTTCGGTCTTCCAGGGCTTTATCCAGAGATACCCTTTTCACCTCATCAGCCGAGTTGGGAATATACGACTCAATTTCGGATAGGCCTTCGGGTGGGATCGCGCCGCCATGTTCGTCGCGCACTTTGTACCCGTTATCCGTGGGAGGATTATGCGAGGCGGTAATGTTGACGGCGCCGGTTGCCTGGCGGTTGACCACGGAGTAGGCGATCACCGGGGTAGGGGTGGCGCCATCCGTCAGGTAGACTCGCAACCCATTGCCTGCCAGCACTTCTGCGGCGGTAGCGGCGAAATTTTCCGAGTGGAAGCGTTTGTCGTGGCCGACCACCACCCATTCTCCCTGTTTTCCATGGTTCAGGAGGTAAGTGGCAAATCCCTGTGTGCATCGCTGGACATTTTCAAACGTATAATCACCGGCAATATACCCACGCCAGCCGTCTGTACCGAATTTGATCTTTTTTACCATCTCATCTCCCAAATGTGATTATCCTAGTCAAGATGCCCCAATTATATCAGGGGTAAAACGTGCCGGCTGACCGAGGCTTAATAGCGCTTACGGATGGCGGGGATCAAATAATCGGCAAAAGCGTGTTGCTGGTCGTATTCGGGTGACCAGTTCCAGTCCTGCCGCGCCGACGTGTCATCGACATCCGCCGGCCATGAATCGACGATATTCTGCCGGCTCTGGTGAGGCGAAAAGGTGATCGTTGACCTGGGAAAAGCGGCCTTGACGATATCATAAATTTCCAGGGCGGTCAGGCTGAAACTGGTGACGTTGTACACATATTGGGTCAGGCGTTCACGGGGGACTTCCTCCAGATCCAGGAGGGCTTTGATGGCATCGGGCATGACCATAAACGGCAGGCGAGTATCCGGCCGGACAAAGCATGCGTAAGGAACATTTTCCGCCGCGGCGTGAAGCATCTCTGGAGCATAATCGCTGGTCCCGCCGGTAGGGATGGTCACTGCGCTGATCAGCCCGGGGAAGCGCAAAGCGCGGAAGTCGATGGTGTTCTTGTCGTGATCCGCGGCCAGTTGGCGGTAGTGCGCGGCGTAGTAGCGGCCTAACTGCTCGACGTAAAGCTTGTTGCAGCCATACATGGTGTTGGGATTACACCATTCGTTTTCTTTGACCTTGCCAACCCGTTCTTTTACTTCTAAATTGGGGAGGCCATAAGCCGCAATGGAGCTGGGATACAGGAATTTGACCGAGCGTCCTTGCCATTGAGATTGCTCAACGGCCAGGCGCAACAGGTTGAGCGTGCCCTCGACGTTGACCCGGTGGGCTGTTTCCGGGTTATATTCGGCCTTCGTTGATAACAGGGAAGCCAGGTGGTAGATCGTGTGAATTTCAAACTCGACCACCAACCGGCCTAATAACATGGTATCCAGGATGTCGCCCAGGATAAAACGGTTGCAATAAGGTTTCAGGCTTTCGTCCAGCGGAGAAACATCCAGGGCGACAATGTTGACGTTCCCTTGCTGCCCGAGATGGGTAATCAGCCCATGACCGATTTCACCGTTGGCTCCGGTGATCAATACGACTTCCTTGCGCATATCTCTCTCCTCATCGTTTATTCTACTGCATAAATCTACGAATCACGCTCAGATCATACCGAGCCGCCCGGAGGCGACGCTGCCCTGGCACCCCGGGTGATAAAAAATGGGCCCTGACGATAACCGTGGTCAGAACCCATTCGTGACTCTACAATGAACCCGACCTCTTAATCGGTGGTGGCCGTGCTCGGCTTTTTCCAGTTACCCTTGAACCAGTAACGCCATTCGTGATTTTCCCAAACAACCAGGATGGGTGAGGCATTGAAGATGGAAGAGTAGGTGCCGCTAAAGACGCCGATCAGCAGGACAATGACAAAGTGGCGAATAGTTACACCCCCGAATAGAGCCAGGGTGAACAGGGTGAACATCACGGTGAGCTGAGTATTGATCGAGCGATCGAGCGTCTGAACGACCGAGTGGTTGACGACTCGCTCGAAGGCCAGCCTTGGGTGGATGTTGGCATTTTCGCGAATGCGGTCGAACACCACGATGGTGTCATGAACGGAGAAGCCGATAACCGTCAGGAGGGCGGTCAAGAAGAGAGAATCGACCTCCCAGCCCAGGAAATGGCCCAGGATAGCGCCCATCCCCACCACTACGGCGACATCGTGGAGCATGGCAATAATAGCGGCAGTGCCAAAGCGGTATGCATAAGGCACTTTTCGGAAAGCAAAGGTGATATACAGCAAGATGAAAAACGCAGCGATGCCCACCGCTTCCGTACCGCGCAGGGTGACCTCCGCGCCGATGGTGGGGCCGACACTGTCAAATTCCAGCTCAGTGACCTTGCTATTGAATTGCTTGCTCAGCGAAGCTTCGACCTTGTCTTTAGTTTCCTGATCCATTTGCTTGGAACGGATCAGCAGTGTATTCTGGCCAGAAGTCTGCACCTGGGGATCGCGGATCGGATTCTGGCTGGTGGAGAGAGAATTGTAAATGGCAATGACCTGGGCCGGCTGGGGCACCTTGCCTGAATCGAACTTGACTTGTAGCATGCTGCCGCCGGTGAAGTCGATGGCCAGGGGCAGTCCCCAGATTGCCAGGGAGATCATCCCGGGGATGATGACTGCCAGGGAGATAGCGAAGAACAGGTATCTCTTTCCGATGATATTCATCTTACTCTCCTTCGACGCCGAACCACCTGGGATGTTCCCCGATCTTCAGGTTATCCAGAACCAGGTGCAAGAAGGTGCGAGTCACAACGATGGCGGTAAACAGGCTGACCAGGACACCCAGGGCCAGGGTGAGAGAAAAGCCTTTCACCAGGCTGGCGCCAAAGGTGTTGCCGAACCAGAATAGAATGACACACGTAATGAGGGTTGAGAAGTTTGAATCCCGGATGGAGGGCCATGCCCGTTGCCAACCCAGGTCAATGGCCTGGTGCAAGGTGCGCCCAGCACGCAGCTCTTCCTTCAGGCGTTCAAAAATGAGGATGTTCGCATCGACCGCTACCCCTACGCTCAGGACAAAGCCGGCAATACCGGGCAGGGATAAGGTGACCGGGATGAGTTTATAAATAGCAAAGGTGGTCAGGGCGTACAGCGTCAATGCCAGGTCGGCCAGGACCCCAGGCAGGCGGTAATACAACGCCATGAAAAAAATCACGACGGCCATGCCGATGATCCCGGCGATAGCGCTTTTGCGGATAGAGTCCTGGCCGAGGGTGGCGCCGATGGAGGTGGTCTGCAGGATTTTTAGCGGCACCGGCAGCGAACCATAGCGTAATTGGATGGCCAGGGCATTGGCGCTATCATACGTAAACGACCCTTGAATCTGCCCGCTCCCGTCGGTGATCGGGTTAATCACCTGGGGGGCTGAAATGACGTTGCCATCCAGAACAATTCCCAGGTAGTCTTTAACGTGGTTTGTCGTGTACTGGGCAAAGAGGTTCTTGCCAGTATCCTTGAGGGTAAAACTGATGACATAGTTGCCAAGCGTGTCGCGGGTCACGCCGACGCTGCTCAGCATATCGCCGGTCATTAAGGCATTGTAGGTGGGCAGGCCGGGGGTGGTGGCGGCTGGGGTGCCCGTGGTGGTGGGGGTGGGGGTGAGTGAGCCTGCAGCAGCGGTGGTTGGCGTAACGGCCAGGGTGGCTGTGGCGGCTGGAGTGGCTGTGCCAGGCGTGGCCGTGGTTGAGGATGTGATGGTGGTCGTGGTGGTCGGCGCCGGGGTCACTGAACCGGTGGGCAAAGGCAATGGCGTGGCTTCGCCGGCCGGGGTGCCTACTGTGGCTAAATTGACGTTAATTTTCGTGCCGACCGGGAGAGGATTTTGTCCCATGGGGACGAAGGCCAGTTGGCCTACCTGTTTCAGCACTTGCAAAACCTGGTCCTGGTTGGTGATGCCAGGAAATTCACCCACGATACGGTTGTTGCCTGAGATCTGGAAGGTCACTTCACTAACGCCCAGGGCGTTGCTGCGGTTTTCCAGGATCTGCCTGGCATCCTGCATGTTCTGTGCAGTGACTGTTTGGCCCGCTGGGACGTCTGCCTCGAGCAATACTTCCAGGCCACCGCGGAGATCCAGACCCAGCTGGGTGGTCAGGCTCCGGTTGATGCCGAGAATATGGATACCTGGGTTATTGGGCAGGTCAATCCATATCACGGCGGCGGTTAGTAAGATAATGAAAAATAGCAAGCCATAATTACGTTGACTCATCCGTTCACGGCCTCCCGTTCACAAAAATGCCAGCGTAAGCTGGCGACAAGCGCAGATTATACCCGTAATAAGGGGATATGAGTAGAGTCCATTTAAATATCAGGCCGGGCTCCCGACTTTAAGGTTTTCAAGAAGCGAAGCACTGCCTCGGTCACTTCTTGAGGGGTCATTGCATCCGTTTGAAGATACAGATCAGCATTCTGCCGGGCATGGCGCAGGCGGAAATGTTGCTCCTGGTAATCGGCTATTGACCAGTCCAGATGGCGCCTTTGTATCGTCACCCCATACGAGGCATCCAGAAAAATTAACACGTCAGGGTGAACCAACCGTTGCCACATGTCGGCAACGTATGAATGTTCCTGGCTGATATGTTTGAGCGTTAAAGGGTAGGCTGCCAGGTTCTTAATCAGGGTCGTTTTTCCCGACCCGCACGGGCCGACAACGCCGATAACCAATGTCCTTTTCCAATCAGGCTACTCCAGGTCCACCGGCAGGCGGACCGACATACGTCTGACCATATCGCCTGTGAGTTGCGTGGTTTTTAAGACCACCACGCTCATATCATCCGATGGGCGGCCTTCATCGAGATGGATAGCATTGGCCAGGAGCGAATCCGCGATCTCCTGGGATGAGGGTTCCTGCTCCTCCAAAAGGCCTCCCAATGTGGTGGACACATCCAACTGGGCACCAGAGCGCTCACCGGCATGTTCCAGCCCGTCGGTAAATGCCACCACGGTGAGCCCGCTTTCCAGGGGCAGCTCGCAGATCGATGGGCGGATGTTACGCGACGTGCCGATGGCAATGCTTTCCGCGCTCAGGCATTCGATGTGATCATTCCTGGCCATGAAAACCGGGGCAGGATTGTTGCGGCTGATCACCAGGGTGTTGGTTTGCAGATCAACGGAAATAATGTTTAACGTTGCGATGACTTTTCCATTACGCTCGGTAAAGAGATAATCGGAAGAAGCCCTGGCAGCGGCTCCATCTCGAACCCCCTCGGCCAGCAGGCTGATAACCTTCCGGACAACCATGGTGGAGATAACTTTCGCGCCTCGCCCGGAAGTTTGCCCGTCCGCCAACACGATTGACAGGCCGCCGTTCGGGCGCTCGACCACTTCAAGGGTATCCCCACTTTCTGAAGAAGCGTACTTATTGATTTTTGCGATGCCGATTTGTATCTCCATGCCCTGATTTTACATCCAAATACGATGGAATACCTATACTTAAATGACGAACGCGGCTTGTTCCCAGGTTGATTAGGGGGACAAAGCCTATGGGACGCGCCCCCAGGCGTAAAAGGTAGGCACGAATAACACCCTTTCTCCCTGATCCCAGGCATGCTGGTCAAGGGCGATATAAGCCGACCAACCGGATTCCGTCAAGGCCTGGCCCAGGTCATTCGCAAGGGTATCCTGCTCGGCGGAAATAAGAGCCGGGTCTACCGGGTAGGCCCATTGGCCGCCTAAAATTCCTGCCTCGACGTGAGTCAGGCCGGCCTGTGAAAAAGTGGCTGCCAGCTTCCTGCCGGCCTGTGGGTCGGCTCCCTGGCGCCGCAGGGCTTCGGTCTCAACCCGGGCGGTTTGTTCTAAATGGCCGGGATAATCTATCCGGCCTTCGTAATCCGGTTCGGCCAATGCCAGCACGCTACCGCCTGGCCGGGTAATCCGTCGCATCTCCTGCACCGCCTGGAGTGGAGCCGGGAGCCACAGCAAGAAATAATGACAGAATACCAGGTCGAACTGGCCATCTGCGAAAGGCAGGCGGCTGGCGTCGCCGTTCAGGAATGCGGTATGCGGGTCGTTAGCCCTGGCCTGTTGGAGCCTGGCGTAATCGATATCGATCCCGAAGGAGGCGGCAGGCGTGTAACTGGCCAACTCAGCAGTCAATACGCCCGTCCCGCAGCCTATCTCGATGACCCGGCGGGCGGCGGGTAGGCCTGCCCGTGGATAGAGGTAGCGGCGCAGCGGTTCGGTCCAATGGGCCTGTTGTACAAAGCGGGCGTGCCAGTTAAACCCCACGCCGTCAATCGCTCACGCCTGGGGCCGGTTTTTCCAGATTGATTCCCACGAATCAACCAGGAGATTCCCCATTACGGTCGTGACGCCCTGTTCTGGCAAAACATCGCCGTCGGGTTCAACATATAGCCAGGCTTTCCCCATTCCCTGGGGTAGGGAGGTATGCTCGGCCACCTCGAGCGCCACCGGATGGAGTGACGAATAAGGCACGGGCAGGTCCCATTCCAGGGGAAGGCCCAGATGAGCGGCTGTTACCCCGGCATTTTTCACCGCTTCCGATAAATCTTCCGAGCTGGCGCTGAGCGATAGCGACTTCACGCCCATGTCTGCGAGCCGCTGCAACAGGGAAGAAATGGTTGCCTGGTTATCCGGCGTAAGGGTTATATGCACGGTGGTGAAGATATCCGCTGTCAGCACATCCCTTACCGCTTCCCATGACTGTTCGGCTTCGGGGTGAAGCACGATCAGCAGGTGGTCGAGGCCGTTTTGCAACAGGCTGCCCAGGTATTCGTGTTCGGACAGGCGCAGACCGTCGCTGAGCAGGCCGCTGACCAATCCCACCTTTTCAGCATAAGCGATCAGGTCGGGCAGGTCGGGGCGCATGGTCGGCTCACCGCCGGTAAAAACGATGTGGGGGATGCCTGCCTGCCAGGCTTTATCCATGATCACCTGCCACTCGGCGGTGGTCAATTCGCGCCGCACACGCCCTGCCGGCACATCTTCGGGATTCGAAGCGGCCGAGACGCGGTAGGTCAAAGCGCAATCCAACCGGTAAGGCGCGGATAGCTCGGTTGTATAAGGGTCGCGCCGCTCAAAATTGAGGAAGGTTTCTGGATCCAGGTTGGGCGCGTGGATCAATGCGTCGATCTGGTCGCGCAGCATATAAAAATCCTTAAGCGCCTCATCTTTTTTAACGTGGTAACGCCGCGACATTTGCTTTCCGATTTCGGCATCCGGCGTTTGTTTGACCAGGTAATAAGCTAATTCTGCCGCGGTCTGGTTCAGATGGAGGACGGTTTTGGCGTTGACAATTAATAAGCCCAGGCCGTCCGGCTCCAGGCGTAAATGCAGGCGATATTGTTGAGGCGTCTCTGGAGGCGTCTGGTAATGGTAAATACCCGCCGGCAGGGGGAGCTTTTTAGGGAAGATTTTTTGGTAAGTATCGCGCAATCGGTTCATGGTTCCTCAACTTATCTGCAGAATGGCCAGAAATGCTTAAAGCCAGTGGAGCGGTTCGGGCTTGACCGGTTCATGGTTGGCTGCCTGGCGAGCCAGCGGGCAGCCGCCGCCGCATTCGGGCAAAAGCTGGCAACCGGCGCATTCAGCGGGGGCCAGCTTCCTTTCACGCAGGCTGACGGCCAGCTCGTGGTTCCAGATTGCATCCCAGGGATCGTTTAACAGGTTGCCCAGGGGCTGGTAATACGATTGGCAGGGGATGACCGCTCCATCGGGCTCAATGCACATATTGTACAAGGCCGCCGTGCATCCCTTGACCCCCAATTCCATCTGAATCGGGTCGAAGTGGCAGTATTGGGTGGGGGTGTACCAGATCAGGCGTTGGTGGGCCTGGTCGGTTTTCTGGCGCGCCAGGGTCAGCATCGGCGGTAGTTCGCTCTCTTTGACCCCGTTACCGACGTTTAACCCGCGCCCGGAATAAATGAGTGCGTTCAAGCCAACAGTGGGGACGCCCAGCTCTGCCAGGTAATCCAGGGTGGCGGCGAGGTAGGGACTGTTATCCCGGAGAAGGGTGGTGTTGGTCATCACGTACAGGGGGCTGGCTAACGCATGACGCAGCCCGGCAACGGTTTGTTGCCAGGCGCCATGCGCTCGCACCATCTGGTCATGGATGGCCGGGTCATGTGACTCGAGGGTGATTTGGGCGTGATCTAACCCGGCCTGCACCAGGCGTTTCAGGTAGTCAGGGTCGCTCAACCGGCGCCCGTTGGTATTGATCCCGGTGATCTGGCCGTTGGCTTCAGCATGGGCAATCAACTCAGGCAGGTCGTCGCGCAGGGTCGGCTCGCCGCCGGTGAAGACAATATGGGGGATACCGAGCTGCCACAGGCGGTCCAGGATGTTGAACCAGTCTTCCGTTTTCAATTCGGGATAATGGCGCGGCCTGGCGTTGTAACAATGAGCGCAGTTGTTGTTACAGCGGTAGGTGACGGCCAGATCCATCCGGTAAGGGGCGGATGGCCTGGCGGTGAACGGCGCGATGGTCTCCAGCTCCAGATCGCAGACGGGGCAAGCGCCGTCCGGGCGGATCAGCTCGTTTACCTGGGTCGAGATGAGGGCGTAATCGTCCCTGGCCTGGGCCAGCGGTACCTGGTACCGCCGGGTGATACTGCGCACAATCTGGTTCTCCGGCAGCCCTTCGAGGGTGAAGTAGGCCATTAAAGCAGCGGTGGGGTTGAGGTGATACACCCGGTTGGCGTTGATGATCAATAATCCCTGGCCGTCTATGTCCAGGCGCAGGTGCAGGCGCACCTTGCCGCTGTCGCCATCCCGGCGATAATGGTACAGCCCAGGGCCAGGCCATTCAGGGCCAGGCTGAAAGAGCCTTTCGCCGATGGATTGGACCGATGATTTCAGGTTTTCGGAGAAGGACATAGACTACCTGGCCATCCTGTTAGCGCCCTCCGCCAGCGCAGGCGCAGGCGCAGCCAGCGCATGCACAGGCGCAGGCGCAGTGCCCGCCGCCTCCACTAAAGCCGCCTGAGGTTGGTGGCGGCGCGGGATTGGTGCGGTTGGTGATGCCCCCTGTGAAGGAGGTGAGGTTGCCAATCGCGCCAGCCGCGAAGGTTGACGTGCCGTTTACCATTGACGCGGCGAAGTCGGCGCCCGGCAGGCTGGGCAAACCCCCAGAGGAACGACCGCCCATGCCAAAAGGCTGGGTAGAGACGGACGTTACACCCCCGGCGGCGCCCGTGCTCATGCCCCGGTAGGCCGGGTCAAACCCGCCCCACCACATTGGCATAAACACCGGGATGGGCGTAAAAACGGTGCGCGTGTGTCCGTCGAAGTTGCGGTCGAGCATGGTCCACTCCAGGTTCTCATCGAACTTCTGGCTTTTGACTTCAGGCGTCCCGGCCGTTTCAACCTCGCTCCAGGCCTGCTTCATGATGCTCTGGTAGTAATCGACCGTCTCTTTCTGGCTGAACCCTTTCATTTTTGCCGATACGCTATTGACCAGGTTAACCACCAAATTTTGGAGCGCCAGCCGCTGGTCAGAGACATTGGCTTTGCTGAATGCGGCCAGGAATTCGACTTCGTACGGGTATAACCCCTGGGGGGCAGGTGTGGTCACATCTAGCTTGAGCGGTTCTTTGGTGGCCACCGAAGCGGCGCCCTTCTTCACCACGCCAAACAAGATCATCGTCAGCACTTTATCCAGGGGAAGCTGCATGAGGATGCCTGCTTCTACCGCAGTGAGCCCGCGCTTGATGCCGTGTCCTTCCAGAGAGATTTTGGGCGGAAGGTAATTCAGCCGGGTGCCTGAAACAGCTCTACTGCCGCCCAGGCCGCCAAAGATGCTGATCAGGAAGAAGATAAAGAACCCGATGACGAAGATATTGCCGCAGCCGAGATTAATCCCTGAGCCTCCGCCGCTACTGCTGCTGGAGGTGGGTGCAGGCACAGCGCTGATGGCGGACGCCGGCACGTAACTGGCAGGAAATTCCGCTCCGAAATAGTAAGTTGCTGAAGAGCTGGCATTGGTAGCCGTCCAGGTATAGGTCACCCGTTTCTGGCTGTCATAGCTGCTCTGGGGAGTGCCGTTGCCTGGCCAGTTTTTGGGGGTGTAATACACCGGTTCATTTTGCTGGATCCCCGGCGGCAAATGCAGCGAGATGGTTTCATCGGTGTGCCCGACCACGTATTGTGAACTGAAATAGTTGGGCTCAAAGTTTAAACTGGCATAGCTTTTGCCATTGCTGGTGCTTTTATAGAGCATGCCACGGATGACGCCTATGGAAACATGCACTGTGCCTGAGTTGCCTGGCTGGATGGTTTGAGCGCCTAATCCCAGGGTGATGCCACTGACGTAGGATGAGACGGTGATATCGGTGATCGCTTGGCCGTTCACGTCAGCCGTGATACTGCTCATGTCATAATCGGTGGTGGGAAGCCCGATGTCCACGTAATCGATGGGGTGGGCGCCAGACTCGTTGGTAAAGTTGTAGACGTAATCTAATGTAGCGATCCCCTGGCTATTGAAAACGAGGTCAACCGTCATTTTGGGGATGCTAAACGAATAATTTTGCGCGGCGACGGGAGCAGTGGCCAGCAAGGCGACGCCCATGACCAGCGAAGCCAGGACGGATAGCCTGGTGATAGTCTTCAGAATGATTAATTTTTTAGCCATGCGAACCTCACCTTGGTTTTACCCATCACCACTTGGGTTCTTCGGTCAATTGATACGTGGTCTTACAATAGGGGCAGGTGACCACCGGCGCGCCTGCGACCATCTGGATGTTTTCTGGGCCCAACGTCCCACCGCAGGATTTGCATTTTAAAGTGTCCATGGCCACGTTGGCGGGCAGGTCTACTTTGTAAGTGACGTTTTGGGTGTTACCCGGGGCGGCTGACTTGATCCGCGAAGCCAGGAAAATGGCAAGGAATGCCACCCCCCACAGGATCAGGCCAATCACAATCCAGCCTACGCCGCCTCCACTTGCGCTAAATGCACCGAGAACAAATAAAAAGCCAAAAATAATCAACAGGCCAGCCACGATAAATAAAATAATTTTCCCAGCAGTCATGTCATCCTCCTGAATCTCATAGATAATATAGCACCAACCTGCGGGTAAAGCAATTAAGACCGGGGCACCAATTTCCTGTAAAAGCTGCCTCTGGATGCTCAAAATGAAATAGAGCCTGGCCTCGCCAGACTTATCACCCATCTGTAGTATGGCATATTTTTATTTTCGCGAGCCTATATAATCTATGTATTTTAGATTGCTATTGTAAGGAATTGCATGAATAGACACTTTGTGATAAAGTAAACCAGACTTTGTGATCTTTTCCTGGACGACCTGATCGATTGTGGAGTGGATAATGCTCGAGGAGGGAAGGTGAAATGAACCAAACAGGCATCCCTGATATCATCGTCGGCCGGCTGCCAAAATACCTGCGCGCGCTCCAAAATATGACTTCCGGGGGGATAGTAAAAACCTCCTCCCAGGAGCTGGGCAATTACCTGGGCATTTCGGCAGCTCAGATACGAAAAGATTTATCCCAATTCGGTGAATTTGGGAAGCAGGGAACGGGATATTCCGTGCCCGTCTTGATCCAGGAATTGCAAAGGATTCTCAAAGTGGATCGGGTGTGGGATATGGCCCTGGTAGGTGCGGGCGACCTGGGGCACGCCATCGCGCGTTACCAAGGGTTCATCGATTGCGGATTTGTCATCAAATTGGTCTTTGACGCTGATCCTCAAAAGATTGGCCAGCCGCTTGGAACGTTTGTTATCCAGGACATTGCCGATCTGGTAACGGCTGTTCAGGCGTCTAATATTGAAGTGGCCATGATTACGGTACCGCCCCAGGCAGCCCAGAGTGTGGCCGACCTGTTGGTTAAAGCCGGGATCAAAGCCATATTAAATTATGCACCCGTGACCTTGAATGTACCTGGCGATGTCCATGTTCAGCACATCGATCCAGTGATTCACCTGCAACACATGACCTATTATCTGGAGTAGCGCTCCTAACCCTGCCAGGCGCCAATATAGGTTAAGATGGCGACCAGCACATCCAGATTAGGGATATGCTCGCTGGGAATAGAAACTGCCTCAGGCGATACGCCATGAGCCAGGGGAAAAACCATGGAACCCAGCTGGATCCTGGCTGGCGCTATTTGCTCCCAGGTAAAGGCTTTCTTATTTAATGTAATCTGAGTTTTATTCAGGGAGACTGGCCCAAAGCGGAGGCTCTCACCCTGGTTATACGCCGTCGCACTGGCTGTATAAAGCGGGGCAAACCTGGCTTTTTGAATGGTATCACCCAGGGACTCAACTTTTTCGAAGCGATCGTCCAGGATTAACGGCCGGTGGGATGATCCGGTTAGCCGATAGCAATGCTGCCCTGGTGTTCGAGAGGCAGAGAAGGGCTTACGGGTTAATTTTTCGAAGAGCTGCTCGATATCGTTCCATTTCCAGGCCTCTGCATAGCGCCGGCGGCGGTAAACCAGCCCGGCCGGGTAAACCTCGACCGATTGGCGGCGATACTCCTGGAAACCTGCCAGCAAAATTCCTCCAGCGAGGAGACTGGCCAGGCCGAGCACCAATGGCCACAGCAGTTGCTTCCCTGCGACCTCGGGCCCAAATTCTGCCACATAAGCGTAAGTGAAATAGATGCCGCTGGCCAACGTTCCGGCCCCTGCCAGGAAGAAAACCACAGAGCCGGCAATCCATCCCCAATAATGAAAAGATTGCCGGTTGAGATGATAAACAGCCAGCGGCTTGCCCAGGCCGGGCGAGACAGGCTGGGTATCAGCAATCTGCGAATCCATTGGGGAAGACACGGTGACACCTGTTCCAGTGCAGGTTATACCGGCGGCAGGTTACGCCTCAGCACTTCGCGCATGGCCAACCCGCGGGCGGCGCCTTCAGCGGTGCAGGTTGTGGGGTTATCCACCAGGTATGCCGGGATACCCAGGGCCTTAGTTAAATATTTGTCGATGCCCTTGAGCTGGGCGCTGCCTCCGCATAACGCCACTCCTCGATCGATAATATCTGAGATCAGTTCGGGGGGCGTCTTTTCCAAGACGCGCCGGGTGGTGGCCACAATATCTTCCAGTGGTTCTTGTAAAGAGTCCATGATCTCATCCGTGGTCAGAGAAGCGGGCCTCGGCAGGCCAGATACCTGGTCCTGGCCCTGGATTTCCATGGTTTGTTGTTCATCCTGGGGTACCGCAGCGCCAATCCGTATTTTTAATTGTTCAGCCGTTGGCTGGCCGATGACCAGGCCATATTTCCTGCGGATGTACGCGATGATGGCTTCATCCAACTTTAAGCCCGCCGTGTGTGTGGTTTCGGCGGTGACGATCCCGTTCATGGCCAGGACGGCTGCCTGGGTAGTGCCTCCCCCCAGGCAGATGATCATGTTGCCAGAAGGGGTGTTGATGGGCAGGTCGATCCCCAGCGCCGCCGCCAGCGGCTGTTGGATGAGGTAGACATCCCGGCTGCCGGCGCCCAGCCCGGCCTCGTGCACCGCGCGCGACTCAACGCTGGTAATGCCGTAAGGCACGGTGATCATGATGCGCGGGCGGAACAGGAACATAGGCCCAGTCACCTTTTTGATCAAGGATTTCAGCAAATTTTCCGTGATCTCGTAATCCGCAATGACGCCGTGTAGCATGGGGCGGGTGACCTCGATGTTTTCCGGAACGCGACCCAGCATATCCCGCGCAACATGGCCCCACTCAACCATCTTTTGTTCGTTGACGACAATGGCGACCACGGTCGGTTCTTCCAGAAGGATTTGCTTCCCCTCCGCAACCACGGTGTTGAGCGTCCCCAAATCAATCCCCAGTTCCCTTGAAAATGCAGGCATGTCGTGAAAGCTATTCCTTCCTGAAGGTTAATTAACGAGAAAAAAACTGTAATGCCAGGCGCAGGCGCGTCTCAACCTCAGCCGGCGTCTCCCGAGGGATGGCCTGGATGGCAGTCTGGGCTTCTACGACGCTATAACCCAGGCTGGTAAGCGCCGAGAGTACTTCGACGTCCACTTCAGAAGCGGCGGCGCCCAGGCCAGGGATGGCCTCGCCTTCAATGCGTCCCTGCAGGTGCAGCAGGATTTTTTGAGCAGTCTTTTTTCCAACCCCTGGGACGCGGCTGAAGACCTCGCTCTGCTCACCCAATACTGCCCGCCGGATGGAGTCGGGCGACAGGACGGATAATATCGCCAGGGCGGTGCGCGGCCCGATGCCGTTGACCCCCAGCAGGAGCACGAAGAAGTCCCGTTCTTCGCTGGTATCGAACCCGTACAGGCTGAGCAAGTCTTCTCGCACCACCAGGTGGGTGCTCAGGCGGGTCATCTCGCCTGGCCGGCAGCGGGCCCGCACCTGGGATGGGACAGCCACGCGTATTCCCAACCCTCCCACCAGGATGACCAGGCTATCGTTGGTTACTTCACTGATTTCGCCAGCAATGGATGCGATCACTTGCGGTCTCGTCTCTGGTTATAACATTCGTATAAAATCACAGCCGTGGCAATTGCCAGGTTAAGCGAGTCACTGCGTCCCACCATCGGGATACTTATAATATTATCACAAAGCTGGCGATGGTGTTCTTTCAACCCTTCCCTTTCGCTTCCCATCAACAGCAGGTAAGGATCGGGAAAGCGAAACAGGTGGTAATCCTGGCTGGCTGCGCCAGAAGCGCCTACCAGGGGAACCTGGGACGCCTTTTTCCACCCGGTAAAAGCGGAAAAGCTGGCCTTAACCAGATGCTGCGAAAAAACCGAGCCCATGCTGGCCCTGACGGAGGTGGGATCATAAGGGTCAGTGGTGTGGTCGAGTAACAGGACCCCCTTGCCGCCCACCGCGTCATGGGTGCGGAGGATCGTCCCCAGGTTACCCGGGTCGGCGACCTCGTCCAGCACTACCCAGCTATCCCCCGGTTGGGGGTGAACCGACTCCAGGGAAAGCCAGCGCTGGTGCAACACAGCGGCTATCCCTTGAGGCCCCTCCTTAACCGCGAAACTTTTGAACGTATCCGGTGAAACTTCATAAACCGGCGTTCCCGCCAGGCGGAGATTACCCAGCAGTTCTTGACCGAATGGACTGGTCAGCAGCTCAGGAGCAACCACCAGGTACTCAAAACTGGCCTTCTGCTGCACTGCTTCGGCCAGGATGCGCAATCCTTCGGCATAAAATAGCCCGCTGGTTTCGCGCTCTTTCCTTTCGCGTAGCTTGCGGATGAGTTTTATTTTTGGGTTGGATGGGCTGGTGATGGCTGCCATGCCTCCCTCGCCTGGTTTAAGATGATGCCTGGTCGACCGACGCCTGGTAACGTGCCGTGCTGAGGTGGCAGATCGCGATGGCCAGGGCGTCGGCGGTGTCATCGGGCCGTGGCACTTCGGGCAGGTCGAGGATGGCCTTGACCATCTGCTGCACCTGCCTCTTCTCTGCGCCGCCGTACCCGACGACGGCGTTCTTGACGTCGAGGGGAGAATATTCCGCGACCGGGATGCCAAACTCTGCCAGCGTCATGAGGATCACCCCGCGGGCCTGCCCTACCGCCAGCGCCGTCTTGACGTTCTTCTGAAAAAATAACTTCTCCACCGCTCCGCTGTCAGGGTGGTGGAGAAGTAAGATGTCTTTCAAGTTTTGGTGAATGAGCAGCAGTCTCTCGGCCATGGGCAGGTCAGCGGGTGTGAGGATCACACCGTAGTGAACGGCCTGGAGGCTGCCGGATGCCGTCTCGGTGATCAGGCCAAAACCGGTAGTTGCCGTACCCGGATCAATCCCCACCACCAACATGATCGATTAACTGGCTTCGAGCGCCGCCATGGCCTCGTCGGTGATCTTCAGGTTCGAATAGACTGCCTGTACGTCATCCAGCTCTTCCAGGGCCTCAATCGTCTTCATAACTGCCAACGTATCGTCCACGCTCAGCTCGATTTCCTGGTTCGGGATCATGTGCAGGGCAGCTTCCGTAGGGGTAACCTTAGCTTTGTGCAGCCGGTCAGAAATGGTTTTAAACGATTCAACCGGGGCAATGATTTCGATGACTTCTTCATCAATATTGACGTCGTTCGCGCCGGCTTCCACCGCTAATTCAAAGATGGTATCCGGGTCATGGCCGGTCGCTGGAATGGAAAAGTAGGCCACGCGGCTGAATTGCCAGCCTACGGATCCAGCCTCACCCATGTTCCCGCCGCCGCGGCTGAGGAGATGGCGTACATCAGAAACGGTGCGGTTGCGGTTTTCGGTGACGGTCTCAATCATAAGGGCGATGCCATGCCCGGCATAGCCTTCATAAAAAACCTGTTCCAGGACGACGCCGTCTTTGCTATCGCCGGTGCCGCGTTTTATCGCTCGTTCGATATTATCTTTTGGCATGTTCTCAGCCCGCGCGCGTTCGATCGCGAGCTGAAGGTGAACGTTCATATCCGGGTCGCCGCCCCCTTCACGCGCGGCCATCACAATCTCACGCGCCAAACGTGTAAAGGCCTGCCCACGCTTGGCGTCGGCTGCGCCCTTTTTACGTTTGATTGTCGCCCAATGGGAATGTCCAGACATTGCTAGTCTCCTCAGATGACCATCATTGATGGGAATTAGTCGTTTGAATAAATTATACCATGGTCATTTAATGGATTAGTCTGCGATCTTTTATCCCTTTGATTGAGCGGTTACCGGATTCTGCAGTGTGCCAATACCCTCGATGGTGGCTCGGACGGTATCGCCGGCCAGCAAAGGCCCAACCCCGGCTGGCGTACCGGTCATGATCACATCGCCTGGCAGGAGGGTCATCACGGATGAGATGAAAGCAATCAACTGGCGTACCGTGAAGACCATGTCGCGGGTAGAGGCCATCTGGCGCATCTCGTCGTTGACATGGCAGGTGATCAAAGCGTCTGCCGGGTCTAAATCGGTTTCGATCCAGGGGCCGAGGGGGCAGAAGGTATCGAACCCTTTACCGCGCGTCCATTGTCCATCGCGCCGCTGCAGGTCTCGGGCGGTGATATCCAGGCCGATGGTGTAACCAAAGACGTAATCCAGGGCGGATTCAGCCTGCGCCCAGCGGCAGGGCTTACCGATCACCACCACCAGCTCGGCTTCGTGCTCCACCCGTTGGGATTGAGATGGGAGGATAATTTTGTCGCCCGGGCCGATGACAGACGAAGGCGGCTTCAGGAAGATCAGGGGCAGGTCAGGCACATCAACGCCGTGCTCGTGGGCATGTTCTACGTAGTTACGCCCGATGCACACGATCTTGCTTGGCTCGACCGGCGCGAGCAGGCGCACCGAGGAGAGTGGCTGGGTGGCTTCCTGCCGGCGATATTGCCCGTAAAGGGAGCCTTCCACCGCACCCACCTTATCTCCCAGCACCCAGCCGTAAGTAGCGGGTTGCGATCCAACTTGATAGCGGATAAATTGCATAGCATAAACTCCTGGTTGTCGATTCAAATAAAGCCTATTATAATCAAGTTGCGGGCGGATAGCTCAGTTGGTCAGAGCGCATCTCTTACACAGATGAGGTCGCAGGTTCGAGCCCTGTTCCGCCCACCAAAAAACTCTCAGTAGATAAAAAACTGGCCTTTGCATAAAGGGCCAGTTTTATTTTTTTGGGGGGATACTCCTAGAACCCCACGGCGATCAAGAGGGGTCCGTTTCCGGCTGATAATTCTTCGCCTGGGCCAGGTACATGCGGGCATACTGCCCGCCTCGCTTCAATAATTCATTATGGTTACCGCTCTCCACCACGCGTCCCCTATCCATGACGTAAATCCGGTCGGCCATGTGCACGGTCGAAAAGCGGTGGCTGATCAGGATAGCGCTGCGGCCATGGATCAGGCTGCGGAAGCGGTCAAAAAGAGCCGCTTCCGCCAGCGGGTCGAGTGCGCTGGTGGGCTCGTCGAGCACGACAATCTGCGCCTGGCGTATGAAGGAGCGCGCCAGGGCTATTTTCTGCCACTCACCCGTGCTCAGATCCTTGCCATCTTCAAACATGGTGCCCAGGTAGTTATCGTACCCCTTAGGCAACCGGCGGATCGTTTCGTCGACCCCTGCCTGCCGGGCGGCTGCTTCGATGCGCGCCCGGTCGGGCGGTGCATCTACGTCGCCAAGCCAGATGTTCTCCCACGCGGGCAGCATATAGTGCACATAATCCTGGAAGGTCACGCTGATTTCTCGTTGCCACCGCACCGGATCCACGTCACGCAGGTCAATCCCATCCAGCGTGATCCGCCCGCCATCCGGGCGGTAAAGCTGGCACAGCAGCTTGATCAGGGTGGTTTTGCCGGATCCGTTTTCGCCTACCAGAGCGATTACCTCGCCAGGGCCTAAATGTAAATCAACCGACTCCAGCGCGGGTTGGGCCGTACCCGGGTAAGTGAAGCTCACCCCCTCGAAGGTTACCCCACGGGTGATGGGTTGCGGGATGGGGCGAGGATGCTCCGGCGCCTGGATCGCCGGCGCCAGGTCTAAAAAGTGGTAGAAATTGCTCAAGAATAAGTTGTTCTCATACAACCCTGCCAAAGCCTGTAGGATAGATTGGAGGAACCCCAGCCCACTTTGAAAGCCCAGGTACACCATCACCAGGTCGCCCAGGCTGAGGGCGCCCCGCAACGCCTGCAAGGCAGTGTAGCCGAAGGCAGCAAACACGGCGATGGAGGCCAGCGCCTGCGCAAAAAAGTCCAATAGCGTCCGGCGACGGTACAGGTCTAAACGACTTTTACGTAAGGCCTGGCGTAAATCGTGGAAGCGCCCCTTGAATAGTGGCCCCAGTTGGAACAGCCGGATTTCCTTGGCATGGTATCCGGTGGTCAGCATCCAGTGATAATTCTCCGCCTCGCGCTCATGCTTCGTCTGCCCTAATGTAAACTTGAATAAACGGCGGGAGTACAGGATGCGGACGATAGCTGCCGGTATTGCTGCGGCGAACAGGATGATCCCGGCCCAGGCATTCGCCCACACGAGCAAGCCGGCGATGCCCACGATGGTGATCCCGCTCTGGCCTAGCGAGACCAGACCGGTGACGATGCTCGTTGGACGAGATGGCCCTTCTATTTGGGCGCGGTGCAGTGTGTCATAATACTCCGGATTCTCATAGTAACCCAGATCCATCACAATCGATTGGGCATGTATCTGGTCCGAGACAGCATCGGCTACCATCAACGCCTGGGCCGAGCTGGCCATCTCCCCCAGTGAGCGTGCCAGGGCGATCAGCACCGCCACGCCAACCGCTACACCCAACCAGGCTAACACCGGCTGGATAGCAGCAGATAGGTTTGATGCTTTCACCCCAATGGTCACGGTATCGATCACCCGTTTCATCACATACAGCGCTGCCAGCGGCAGCAGCCCCTGCACCACCACCAGGCCCAGGTTCACCAGCGTCCAACCGGGCGCAGCGCGCCATACCAGGCGAATCGCCCGGTCAATATGGAGCGCCTGGCGCACGGTTTCTTTCAAAGGAAGGGGCTGGCTCATGAATGGAGATTAAGCGTCATCGCTGGGTGGGTGGGAACAGGATACTGGGCTGCAGATCGGGCCGGGCAGTGGCAATGGCTTCTGCCCGTGCGTGGGCTACCTGGCAGAAATAGTCGTTCCACCCGTCCATTTGGCCGGATTCCAGGTAGGCATGGGCCGGGCAATACAGGCACAGGTTGACAATGGGGCAGCGACCGCAACGCTCCTGGAAGACCGGGTTGGTGGGTTGCATGGCACGCACGCGCGGCACAAGCTCGTTCCAGGCTTCTGCCAGGCTACCCTTGCGCAGGTCAAAGATCGTATCGGGGTGCCATAAATCACTGCACAATCGAAAAATACCGTCGTAGCTGACGGCAAAATTCTTCATGCCAGCGTTGCAATAGAACAGGTGATCCAGTGCATCAGTGGCAAATTCTGGGACGATCAGCCGGTCACATTGATGCTCCAATGACCTGGCGCGGGCGTCATCCGCTTGCTCGACTGCAACGATCTCGGCGGATGATAGGCGCTCGGTTTGAATGTCCACATTACGTTGCGGATCCCGATCATAACGGAGGTGGAGGAGCGGGTCAAAGCGGAAATAGTCGGTGGTATGCTCGCGGCAGAAGGCGGCGATGGCGGGAAGCTCTTCTACGTTCGAACGGATGGCCATGGCCTTCAGCCGCACCTTGAGCCCAGCCTTTAGCAGTAGATCCAGACCGCGTCGGAAGGCCGCATACGACCCCGGTTTGCGGGTCACTCGCTCGTAGGTCTCCCGGGTGACGCCATACACGGTCACTTCCAGATCGCGCGGTGGGTATTTTTTAAATAACGCCACGTGCTCTTCAGTCACCAGGCAGGCGTTGGTGAAAAGGGAGATCAGCAGGCCTTTGCGTTTGAGGGCGAGGTAAATCTCGGGAAAGTCCTGGCGTAACAAGGGTTCACCGCCGCTGATCAGCACCCACAGCGCGCCCAGCTTCACCGCCTGGTCAGCGATGTCGCTGATTTCGGCTATGGAAAGCTCTTTCTTCTTGGCTTTTCGATCACCTGCTGGAAGGTTGATGTAACAATGACGGCAATCGTTATTGCAGCGGGCCGTGATCTCCAGGTCGAAAGACAAAGGCACCCGCTGGCCAGCTAACTTGTTCCATAAGTTGAATTCAGGTAATGAGCTTGTTGTGACAAACGGTTTAGTATTCATCCTTGTTTCTAAGAAAAGGGTTTGATCCGGCTTGCCAGGCGATTGCGCAAGGAGATCAGCAAGGGGGAGCGAGACAGCCAGGCGATGGCGTAACGTTCAAGGCCCAGTCCTAACCAGACAGTACGCCCGTGACGCTCGATCCGCGTGACTCGTCCCAATAGAGCTTGGCGTGGAATATAGCCATCCGGGTAGGTTGTCTCATTGTCGCCCTGGATTAACACGGCTGATGTACGCCGTGCAATAACCCGGTGGACGACTAATCGTTCATCCACCGGGCGGACAAACGCCACCACATCACCCACGCCGGGTAGACCGTGCTGCAGCGGTGCGACGGTAATGACATCCCCATCTTTGATAAAGGGCTCCATGCTCCAACCGCGCGCGCAGAAGCGGAACGGGAGGCCTCGGGAAAGCACTGCCCGCATTAGCTCCAGCAAGGCTTGGCTTGAGAGCGCAAGGTCCTGAGCCTTAACCGCAAATAATGCGGGGTGAGCCGGCCGGTCACCCACCCGCGGCAATCTCCACCAGCATCCCGCGTTTCGCCAGCTCCTCCACCAGGCCGAGCACGTCTGCCTCGATATCGCCAGCAGGCGCTTCAAAGCCCTCAGCCAGGGCTGCACTCACCTCTCCCAGGTTGCGCTTGCCATCCAGCAGATCCCAGACGGCTTTACCGGTGTCATTGAGGGTGAACAGCTCGTCTTCCAGGTCGCCCATGCCACCCACCAGTGGGACAATAATCAGCTCGCCCTCGATCTCTCGCGCCACCACGTCCTCAGAAGGCGCATACACTTGATTAGTCTGAATAGTCATTGAATGGCATCCTCCAAATCTTGATCATAAGATCAGACACACATTATGTGCTCATATCGGAATAGGCTACATGCCTCTATACGAGTATACCTTCTTGTTCTGCAAAGCGATGGATGCGCGCCTGCCAGTCTGTCACCTCCCAGGCCTGTTCACCTTCGCTGAGCAGGCCTAAATAGCGCGCCTGGGCGTGGGCCACCTCGCACAGGTACTCCACCGGCGTATCCAGCGTGCCGTGTTCTTCCCAGGATCGGGCGGGACACTGCTCGCACAGTCCCTTCAGGAAGCA
>JAJYIW010000153.1 GCA_021789855.1 Chloroflexota bacterium
TGGTGCTGGAATGCGCCCCGGCGGCCTACATCAACTATGCTTGCAACGAAGCTGAAAAGAAGGCCAGCATCAAATTAATCCATGTTTCTTCTGTCGGACGATTTGGACGCATGTGGCTGTCAGGAACGGAAGCTGAAATCCTGACCGCGAAAGACGCCGCCATCCAGGCCTTAGAAAGCCTGAACGGAATTGAAGGTGCATGAGTCTTCCTCACCGGCGAATGGATAGGAGTTGGTTATGCCCAAAGAGTTTATTACCGAAAAAGATATCGAGGACATGGTAAAACGCGGCATTCATTCATTGGAAGTCAACGACAACGTCGTGCTGACCGACCTGGCTTATGAAAAAGCCAGCCGGTTAGGAGTGACGTTGGTGCGGGATAAACCGGATAACCCACCCAGTGCGCCCGTCCGCCCCTACCTTTCCCAAAAGCAGGGCCAACCAGCCATCATGGCAGCCCCCTCCAGAGAAGCGATTAAGCCAGCCACCCCCATCTCAACCGGCGGCGGCGTCCAGGCGCCTCAGGCAGATGGCGTCGAGCTTCACCAGCGCATTTATAATGCCGTCATCGCCCGGTTGGGAAACCAGGTGGATCCGCACCTGGTAGACGCCATCATCACGCGAGTGCTTCAAAGCACCGGGGTCAAATAAAGCTCATGTTATTCGGCAGGGTCAAGGGAACGGCGGTTTGCACGCTCAAATACCCCGGCACAGAGGGGCTAAAATTGCTTATCGTCCAGCCCTTGAATAAGCGCCTCGAACCGCTTGGCCCGCTCCAGGTAGCAGCCGATGTGGTCGACGCTGGGCCAGGCAACCTGTGTGTGATGGTGCGCTCCCGCGAGGCCGCCCTGGCGATGCCAGAGGTTAAATTTGTGCCCATCGACCTGGCCATTGTTGGGGTGGTCGATGAATTGACTGTCCTTCCAGACAACCAGTTCGATTTTACCCTGAAGCCAGGTTACCAACCATTGACCTGAAAACCATCATGATCCTTGGAAAAGTAGTTGGAACCGTCGTCACCACCATCAGCCACCGGGATTATAAGAACCGGCGCCTGCTGGTGGTGCAGCCCCTGGTCATGCCAGGGGAGACGCCCGACGAAGATTTTATCGCTTTAGACAATACCCAGGCCGGTATTGGTGATACGGTGCTGGTCAACCGGGAAGGCAACGGCGCCCGCCAGGTGCTTAAGAACCCGGATGCCTGCGTCATCTCTGTAATTGTCGGCATCGTTGACTCAACCTATCTCCCTTGAAAAGGGTCATGACCATGTCGCCATCCAACCTCATGCTCTCATGTGAGCCCGTTTATGCCTAAAACAATTATTACTGGCGAGGATATTGAAGAAATAGCCAGGCAGGGAGGAATGGCGCTGCCCACCGGTAAAGATATCGTCTTTACCGACCTGGCCTACGAAAAAGCGGTGCGCCTCGGAGTCAATCTCAATAGCCCAGACGCTCAAAACGCTCCTTCTTCTCCCGTGCGCCCTTATTTGACTCCCAAATTTCCTGCCAGGGCCAAAGAAGAAGCCCCCATCCCTACCGTCCCGACCCGTTCCGGTGAGCGCCCAGGCCATTTACGCTTCTTACCCGGATACAGCGAAGTCGAATTGCGAGAAGCCATCATCGAAACAGGCAAGATCGCCTACCAAAGCGGTTTGATGATTTCCAATGACGGCAATATCTCGGTGCGAATGCCCGACCAGCATATCTTGATCACCCCCTCAGGCGTATGCAAAGGGCGGATCGCCCCGGAGGATCTCCTGGTCATCGATATCCACGGCAATCTGATCCAGGCGGCTGCCGACCCCTCTTTAAAAGCAAGCTCCGAACAGCCGATGCACCTGGAAGTATACCGCCAGCGGCCGGATGTGCGCGCCATCATCCATACACACCTGATTTTTGCCAACGCGCTGGTCATATCCAAAAACAAAATCCGCATGGACGTCATCCCTGAAGCGGCTGCAGCCTTTGGCAGTGTCCCGGTGACCGAATATGCTTTGCCGTCTTCAATCCAAAATGCAGAAGTGATCCGCGGGCTGATCGGCTACCATGACGTCATCCTGATCCGCAACCATGGCTGCCTGGCCGTGGGCAAGGATCTGGATAGCGCGTTGATCCACGTGGAAAGGTTGGAGCACATCGCAAAAACCCTGACCTTTGCCGAATTGCTAGGCACGGTCAATGCGCTTCCCCCTGAGCTCATTCAGGGACTTATCCCTACACCCAGGAGCAGATAAGCTGATGTCCGTTTTAAATACTATACATGAGCTTGACCCATTTGAGAGCCAGACCGACGTGGGCTCCGTCCACCACCCGGGAAGCGGTGTGTTTGACCCGGAGCAACAGGCTTACACCATCGCCAGCGCAGGGGCGAATATCTGGGGCGACCACGACGATTTCCACTTCGTCTGGCGGAAGATGAGGGGAAACTTCATCGTCACCATGCGCGCCGAATGGATAGGCGCGGGGGTGAACCCGCACCGGAAATTGGGCTGGATGGCGCGGTCCAGCCTCCATACCGGCTCGCCCGAGGTGAGCACGGGTATCCACGGGGATGGACTGGTATCGCTCCAGTTCCGGCGCAAGCAAGGCGGCCCCACCGAGGAAGTGAAGGCGCCACTCAAGGGAGGCGACGTGATCCAATTGGAACGGCAAGGGGATACGTATCTCCTGTCGGTTGCCCATTATGGCGAGCCGTTCACGACCGTTCAGGCCACTCCGGTCGAGCTGGGTGATGATCTCTACGTGGGGCTGTTTGTCTGCTCGCATGAGGATGAGGTCATGGAAAAAGCCATTTTCCGCGACGTGCGCATGGTAGCCCCGGCCAGACCGGGCTTTGACCGAGCTAAAGACCCCTTCGGAAGCCGGCTGGAAATTCTGGACCTGGAGAGCGGCCACCGGCAAATCATTCATACCGCAGACCATGTGTTTGAGGCGCCTAATTGGACGCGGGATGGCCAGGCTTTGATCTTTAACCGCGAGGGGCACCTGTACCGCTTCGACCTGGAAACGAAAACACCAGCTCTCATTGCGACCGGGAGCGTTGTTGGCAATAATAACGACCACGTGCTGTCCTTCGATGGGAGCATGCTCGCCATCAGCAGCCACAGCGCACCTGACTACCACTCCAGGGTGTATGTCGTTCCGGTACAAGGTGGGCAGCCCAAGCAAGTCACCCCCGCCGGGCCCTCCTACCTGCACGGCTGGTCGCCGGATGGGCAGTACCTGGTTTATACCGGGCGGCGCAATGGCCAGTTCGACATTTATCGCATTCCCATGCAAGGGGGCAGCGAAGTTCAGCTCACCAATACCCCTGGCCTGGATGACGGGCCGGAGTACACGCCGGATGGCAGGTATATCTACTTCAATTCGGTGCGCAGCGGGCGAATGCAAATCTGGCGAATGGCGCTGGATGGCAGCCACCCGGAACAACTCACCGAGGATGCCTATAACAACTGGTTCCCCCACATCTCGCCCGACGGCAGCCGGGTCATTTTTGTCACTTATCTGGTTGGCGAGGTCGAGCCGAGCGATCACCCGGCGGCCAAGCGGGTTTACCTGCGGATGATGCCGCTGGAAGGCGGGATGCCAAAAGTGGTGGCCTATCTTTACGGCGGCCAGGGCACCATGAATGTGCCCTCCTGGTCACCGGATGGAAAAAAGGTGGCCTTCGTCAGCAATACAGTTCCGTTTTAACCCATTGATGTAAAAGAGCTCCCATGATTATCCTCGGAAGATTCATTCCGTCATGGATTCTCCTGATCCTGACGCTGGGAAGCGGCATCTGGCTGAGCCATAAGGGCAAACCACTCAACACGGCGATCTTCACCCTCCACAAGCTGATTGCCCTGGCAGGCGTAGTTATCACCGCCATTCCGATGATAGAAGCCTTCCACACCTGGAATGCTTCCTCTGGATTAATCCTGGCAGTAGGCCTGGCAGCTGCAGGGATCCTGGTGCTATTTATTACCGGGGCATGGATGTCTATTGGGAAATTAAGCTACAACGCCATGCGCAGCGTTCACATCGTTGCGGCAGGATGGATTGTCCTAGCGCTGGCCGCAGCAAGCTACCCTATTCATTTACCCGGTAACTGATCGACTGGCAAGCCATTCTCATCCACAACAATACAGGCGCCGGCGATGCACCGGGTGCGCACCTTACCGAGGGCAAAGCGGTTATTCCGCAACTGGGGCGCATCCATCAGCCCGCTGGTGACCGCCTTAGCCAGCGTGACCGCATCTGCCCAGGGATCGGCCACTCCAGGAGCAGCCAGTGCGCGGATCTGATCCAGCCAAGCCCCGGCCTGCGCGATCAGCTTCTCCTTCCGCGCCTGCACCTCGACCGCGGCCGTCATATCGGGAGCGCCCATGGCGTTGGAGATCGCCCGGCGCACGATCTTACTCGCTTCGATAATATCATCGGCGGTGGCGGCGTGGTGAGCTTCGGTATGCCCCACGATGTGATAGATATGCGGCTTGAGCGCCATCTGCAAATAGGTGCTGGCGGCCAGGTGGCCGCGCGCTGCGTCCGGATCGAGCGGGTGAGATAACAGGCCAATGCGCGTCTGGCGCCAGATGCGGAAGTCCTGGCTTTCCAGGGGCCGGATCAGCTCCAGAACGGCCAGCATCTTGGCCAGATCCATCGCGTCGCTGGTGCCAGGCGGGCTGTTGAACATCATCTGGGCGATATAATCCTTAACGCCGTAGGTTTTGGCGTTGTATGCTGCGAGAAAAGCCGAAACTACGAAGACCACGTCGGGGGCATCGCGCATTCCCCAGTGGTGAGGCTCGTTGAGTTCAACGGGGATATCCCGCTGGCCATACCAGGCCATCACCTTCTGGTGCTCGCGGATCGAGCCCTCCAGGTCCCAGGGGCCGCGCCCATCCATCTGGTTGAACCAGAATAATGGAATAGCGCACCAGGCATTGTGAATCGTCTCTGTCAACATCTCAGCGTAACGAATGAAATCATCCGTGCCGGAATAAGCCCGCAGCATGGGAAAATTGCCCCGCCGGCTGGCAGCGTAGAGGGCGCGGAAATCGCCAGGGGTGCGAACGGGCACGCCGCCAGCGCCCTTCTGCCGCGGGTCCTGCCGCTCAGGATGGAAAAAATTAGCCTGGGCGTCCTGGTCTGTGCCCAATGAAATCAGATCGAGCGCTTCAGCCTCGGCAATCTTTTGAATCCCCTCGATAGTTGCCGCCATGGAAGGCAGGCCAAAATGATGGCGCAAGATCGGGTAAGGCGCGCGCCAGAGGATGCGCTCGATGGTGTGCTGGGGAAAGTCCGCTTCCGAGGCAACGGCCGGGTTCAATCCTTTCAAATAGGCCAGAACCTGCTCAGGACTTTCGCTCCCATCAAAGACCCGCTCAAAGAAACCGGTGAAGCGAGCAGCGCGTTCAGCTACCGGGGGTGTGCCGCCAAAAGCAAACCGCACCCCTCGCTCATGCAGGGCAGAGGCTTCTTCGGCAAACGCTCCAAGCAAACGCTCGCCGGTTTCAGGGGTAAGTCGGTAGGAAACGCCAATCAACAGGTCATCCCCTGGCTGAAGGCTGGCCGCCTCGCGGCGAGCTGCCGCGAGAAAAGTTTCAATCGGCGTAGCAGGGCCCAGGAAAATGGTGCGCCAGCCAGCCGTTTCAGCCAACCGAAGGAAGTTAGAAACACCGGCGACGTGAACACACTCACCCAGGGCGCCGGCAATAACCGTTTTGGTCATCGTTTTCTCCTTTCCACATCACAGAAAAATCAACCCGGGCTGACTCTATTGACCATCATCATCGGTCTGTTGACATAATCGCACCACCTCATCCCGGGCTGCACCCTCGGCCACGATCACCAGCACATCGCCGGCGTGGATTTCCGTATCCCCGCGCGGGATAAAGACCTGCCCCCCGCGCCTGACGCTGGCGACCAGGCAATCGCGCGGGAAAGGTATTTCACTCATCCGTTTTCCCACCACAAGCGCGCCGTCTTCCACCGTTAAATCGGACACATTAACCCGATCGGGCGTTAATGCATCCAGACGGACAGCATACTCCTTGTGCCGCTGGGCTGTCCGGCGGGTCAGCGCAATATCGTACGCATGGATGATGTCCTCCCGGCGCAACAGCCCTAGCAACCTGCGCGGGTTATCCCGCGCCACCACGGGTAACCGCCCCACATCACGACGGCTCATACGGCGAAGCGCTATGCTCAGGGTTTCTTCCGGGTAAGCCACTTCAACCTGGTGCGTGCAAGCCTCTCGAACCGTCTCACCGTTGGCCCGCTCGATATCTTTCACCGTCAGAATGCCGGTCAGCTCTCCTTTAGCATCAACCACAGGCAAGCCATGATGCTTGGTGCGAGCCAGGGTTTCCGCCGCGTCGCTCAAGCTCATCGACTCAGGCAACGCCTCCGTTTGGGGACGCATGGCCTCGCCCACCGTGATCGCGCTCATCACCTCCACATCACGCCCACGATCCAGGCGAATCCCCTGGCGAGCCAGTCCCATGGCATAAATAGAATCGCGCTGGATGCGCTGTGATAGCAACAGGCTGACCGCCACGGCAAACATCAATGGGAGGATAATGCGGTAATCATTGGTCATTTCGAACAGAAGGATGACGGCCGTCAGAGGGGCATGAACCGAGCCAGCTAAAACAGCGGCCATCCCCACCAGGGCGAAAGCCGATGGACTGATCCCCAGGGATGGAAAAAGGTGGCTTGCCAGGATGCCGTATGCTCCCCCCAACATCGCGCCAATGAATAGGGAGGGCGCGAACACACCCCCGACAAAGCCGCTGCCAATACTGACTGAGGTCAGGACCACTTTGGCGACCAGTAAGGCGACCAGCAACCAGAATCCAAAATCGGCTTTGTTCAACACATCGCTGATCGACCCATAGCCTACGCCCAAAACCTGCGGTAAGGCGATGCCCACCAGGCCTAAGATCAGGCCAGCAGCAGCCGTCTTAACAGGAGGGAATACTTTCCAATGGCTAAACAAATCCTGAATTTTATAGGAAGTTTGCACATACAGGGCAGCGGCCGGCCCGGCTAACAAGCCCAGCCCCAGGTACAGGGGCAGTTCCCAGGCTGATGTAAATGAATAAGTGGGAATTTGAAACGCCGGAGAATTACCTGAAACCGCCTGAGTGAATACAGAAGAGGTGACTGAGGCAACCAGGATCATCCCCAGAGCATTGCTGCCCATTTCGCCCAGCACAATTTCAACGGCAAAGAATACCCCTGCAATCGGCGCATTGAAAGCAGCGGCTATCGCGCTCCCTGCGCCCGCTGCCGTCAGGGTGCGGATACGATCGTCGGTCATGTGAAAGAGCTGCCCAAACATCGAACCGAGGTTTGCGCCAATCTGTACCGAAGGGTCTTCTGGGCCTACCGACGCGCCGGAACCAATCGACAGGATGGCCGCGGCCGTCTTGACCGGAGCTTTCTGGTAACGCAGCCGTCCTCCGGCTAACGCTACTGCCTGCATGATGCCAGCGGTACCTCCCAGCTTTTCGTTTCCAATCCAATAATAGGCTACCAGCCCTACGACAATGCCGCCCACCAGCGGAACCAATATCACCCATAAGCCGCGCGCCAGCCCAAAGGCATATTGGCTTAGCAGGCTATAGAGCGCTTTAAAAATCCAGACTCCCACGCCGGTTCCCAATCCGACCAGGAGGGCCGCGCCCCCCAGGGCCAGGTTTTGCGAGCTTGTGATGTGATCGAACCAGGCGGTAAGTTTTGACATCATAGGATCGATACCTCGTTGATGGGCTTAATCACCATGCCATTGAACAACTGGATGGCAATATCTCCTCCAAAGGTCGCCCATCCATCATGATCGGGTCATTGTTGCATGGCGCCATGACGGAGATGGGATCCAGGCGGCTTTTAAAAATTATACCGCACCTGGATCCGCCCACCGCGCAGACCAGGGGTTAAGTCCTATTTTTTTACTCGCACCATCACAGGCTGCATAACAAAAATTGCCGTGGTCGA
>JAJYIW010000154.1 GCA_021789855.1 Chloroflexota bacterium
TTCCGGACGCTCAACCGTGGCCAGGATCGTGCCCCAATCGTCCAGGCCGGTTTTACGGGCTGCCGGCAGGATACGTTTGCGAATTTCTTCTGGCGAAGCCTGCCAGGCAGCCGTGATCAGCGCCTGTTCGGGATCGAGCTGGCTTAGCTTGCCAGCCTGGCCGGTGAGCAGGTAGAGCAGCGCGGCGGTTTCGGGCTGGGCTGGCGTGTAATTTCGTGAGACAACCAGAGCCTGCACTTCGGGGCCGGCACCCTGGATGGCGGCCTGGCATAAAGCTTCCACCGCCGCGCGGTTGTCCTCGCCAGCGAGGTGATCCACGATTGCCAGGGATAACGACCGTATGGCCTGGTCGGGGTGGGTGAGCGCGGTTTGGAGCAAGACGATGGCCTCTGGAGAGCCATCCTGAGCCAGGGCGACCAGGGCGCCTTTTTGCAGCAGCTCCAGGCGAGTGGCTTCACGCAGGCTACTGTCGTTGGGCGGGTTTGAAAACAGGTTGGAAATGAAAGGGTAGTCGCTGGGCTTCATGGGGCTTTAAGACCAGGAAGGTTTATGGCCAGATGAGCGGGTTGATTCCGCTCAGCACCATCTCGCCATCAGGCTGGATCAGCACTTCAGCCGGGGGCACGGCGTCCAGGTCAGCCTGGGTGTAAACGCCAGTCAGGAAATGGGCGGTTTTGTTGGCCGAACCCAGGAGCCCGCTGGCCAGGCGGTTCTCAGCCTGGTATCGCCCGGCCAGGATCACGTCTACTAGGCGGGCCAACCTGGGCGATTGTGGCATGGCCTGGATTTCTTGCCAGGTATAACCGGTGAACAGGATGACGGGCAGCCCCAGGGAGTCGTGCACCCCTTGGAGCAAGTCAAGCAAAGGCTGCATCTGTTGCAGCGGCTCACCCCCGCTGACGGTCAGCCCATCGATAGCGCCTGCCAGGCTGGTCAGCCAGCTCATGACGCGGCCAGTCGTCATGCCCCGGCCAGCTTGCCTGGGATGAGTCTGGGGGTTAAAACAAGCCGGGCAGGCCAGGGTACACCCTTGCAGCCAGATGACTGCCCGGGTCCCAGGCCCGTTAGCCTGGCTGGCAGGCAAAAGCTGGTGAACCCGTAATAGCCGCTGGCTCATGCCTTGGTTTCCAACCTGGAAGATAGATCTTCATTGTTGTCCGGGCTTTCGAGCGCTTCGGAAGTCATTTCGCGGAGCAGGATATCTCCGCCCAGGGCGGCTTCCAGCGCCTGGGTGATATCCAGGCAGGTTTCTCCCTTGATCCCGTGCACTTCAAGCTGGACCTGGCCGTTGCGATCGATGGTGACATGGATTTCTTGAACTTCCATGGCCTAAACAACCCTCCTCAGTACCAGGTGAATCTGGCCGGTCTCTTTATTTTCCTCGGATACCAGGGTAAAACCCTGTTCTTCGAGCCTGGCCAGGCTGGCGTGGTAAGCATAACGCTGCATCAGGCGGCCCGAAAATTCTTTTTGACTGGTTCCCAGCGCGCCCCACCAGTCCCCCACGATCTCGTATCGCCCTTTATTATTCCTGAATCCTATCTCGGTGCCGAATTTTAAGCTCACGCTCAATTCTACCTGCACGGTCTGCCCGCCGAAGCTGCGAATGTCGTGGGGTTCATCGCGAGGGGAATAGCCCAAATCTTCCAGGGCTGCCATTAAAAAGCCTTTATCCACCATCTGTGTTTTAAGGCGAGACAAGTGAGACATGGTGACTCCTTTCCCCCATTATAAGTTAAAAACAGGTCGATTAATCTTTAGAAGACAATGTCCCCACTACGTTAATTTGACCACCGGAAAGTCTGACGCCACCAGCCTTTGGGTTTGTACGTCACGTGCAGTGATTAACAGGCGCTTATTGACATCGATGTTGAATTCGACCTCGAAGCGGTTTTCGCCCTGCCTGGCGGGGGGGTCTGCGACCAGGAAGGTAAGGTTATTTTCGTTCATCCAAAAAGAGCTACGCCTTTCCTGTTCATCATGGCTCACCTGCATCAAGCGAGCCGCCCCTGAAGGGTCAAAGACCAGCTCAACGGGCGTGCTGGAATGAACTCGCCTGAGATCTCCCATCTCAAAAATTGCCAGGCCAAGCCGGGTCTGCCCGTCGTATGAAGCCTTAACGATCAAGCGGGATACGGGCGCATGGGTCGGATAGGGCGTGCCATGAGGGATAATCGTCCGAAATTCGTAGCCGCCCGCCTGCGGATTGACGTAGCGAATGGCGTAATCGTGCTGGATATAGTCAAAAAAGTCAATCCCGGCGATAAAAGCGGCTGCCCCCCGCACCACAGCATCCAGCGGCCGGTCGAACCGCACCCTTTCTTTGCCAAAGATTTGCCTCATAACCCGTTGAACGGAAGGAATCTGGCTGCTGCCGCCTACCAGCAGCACATCCCGGATGGCCTCTTCGGCGTAGCCCCTGTCCCTGGCGGCGTTCAAGGCTGAGCGCAGGATGTGGTCGATGTCGGTGTATAAATTGTGCTCATCCAGAATTTGCTCGAACTGGCTCCGGGTGAAATCGGCGGCGAACAGGCGGCCAGAGTCCGGATCCATCACCATGAGATCGGCGCTTTCGGCGAATGAGAGGGCTTCCTTAACCCGCTCGCATTCTACCAGGAGGCTGTTGCTGACCCGGCGGATATCTTCATCCACGTCAGAACGGCCGGTGCGGCGAAGAACTTCCTGGAACAACCATTGGTCAAGGCTGGCGCCGCCGATGTCTTTGCCGGCTTTGCCCAACACCCGGCAGCGGCGGCCTGATCCGGCAGTATGGTCCTCTTCAATGATGACGACCGCTGCGTGCATGGTTCCCCCGCCGAAATCAAAGATCATGTAAACATTGCCGGGTAGAATATAGGCGCCATACCCCAGGGCAGCCGCGGAAGGCTCATCGATCAGGCGAAAACGGGGGAGGCCGGCTGCTTCAGCTACGCCGTCTAGCCAGTTCTCGTAATACTCGAAAGCCTCAACGGGGACGGTCAGGGCTATCTCCTCGTCGCCGATAGCGTATTCCTCACGGGCCACCTTTAAAATCGCGGATAAAAAGGCCTGGCCAGCATCAAAATGGGAGATGGTGCGATCATCCAGGCGAAGCCGGATTGGGCTGCGCAGGCTGATATAGCGCTTCATCCAGCGAAAAGTCCGTTCTGATGGGTACAGGCCATTGGCCATGACCTGCTCGCCAATCCACTGCCGTCCATCCGAGGCGTAATGAATGACCGAAGGGATGATGGGAAGAGGCTGGTTATCCTGGCGAATCAGCCGGCTAAACTCTGGGAGGGACACCGGGATGCCTTCCTGGGCAGTCTCATCCCAAAGGGCTACCAGGGTGTTGGAAGTGCCGAAGTCAACGGCCAGGCGACCCGACATATCAGGGCTGATCCTTCGAAAGGGGTTCCACCAGGGCTTTCCGGAGGGCCTTGTTTTTGTAATGGACGCCGACAAAGCGGATTTTGACGGGCTGGCCGAGGGCGATAGGGGTGGTCCCGCTCAAGGGTGCGTGTAAAGCGGGGTTGTAAACGGTGTTTTGGCCAATGCTGCCCGGCACCTCAAACCCATGAGCCAGCAGTCCTTTGATCAATTTCTTGACCAGGGCGAAGACGTCTTCCTGGGGAATGGTTTTACCTTGATTTTCGATCATGTCAAGCTGGGTAAGGAGCTGTGAAAGCGGTGTCGCAATCGAGACGCCCAAGGCCTCCATCTGTGCATCGGCATTTTCCTGCGCGCGGATTGACCCTTCGAGCCGCAAGCGCTCAATGGTCTCGCTCAACCGTTGGATGGCCTGGCTTTTTTCTTCCAAATCTAACTTGAGATTCTGAAGCTGGCTGGTCAGCTCAAGAAACGAGGCCTGATCGGGGTTAACCCTGGCTTTTCTCTTTAACCGTGAAGCGATATTCCGGAACATAACGAACACTTATGGGTGGGTTCTAATCTGGAGTTGGACGAATTGTTGTTCTGCCTCGGTCAGCTCGCTGAAAGAAGCCGATTGGGCGCGCCCTTCGCGCAGCCAGTTGCGTAATGTCTCGATGGTTTCGCGCTGAGATACCGATAACGGAACCTGCTTATCCAACGCTGACACAATATCGGCGGTGGTAAATTCCCGGTTGGCATTGAAACCGACGTACATGGCATCGATGATGGCTTGCTCAATTTCCGCACCCACGTAGCCTTCACTTTTAGACGCCATTGAGCGCAGATCGTAATCCTGGGGAAGGCGTTGCCGCTTGCGTAAATGAACGCTGAATATCTCCTGGCGCTCACCATAGGTGGGTAGGTCGAGGAAAAAAATCTCATCAAAACGACCCTTGCGCAGCAATTCAGGCGGCAGGCTGGTGATGTCGTTGGCGGTGGCGACCACGAAACAGGGGGCCGTTTTTTCTTGCATCCAGGTCAAGATGGTGCCAAACACGCGCGTGCTGGTACCGCTATCTGAGCCGCCGTGAGCCAGGGCCTTCTCGACCTCGTCAATCCAGACCACGCAAGGAGCAACCGTTTCGGCTAACTTCAAGGCCCGCCGGGTGCGTTCTTCGGATTCCCCGACCAGGCTGCCGAATAAAGCCCCGACATCCAACCGGAGGAGCGGTAACCGCCACAGGCCGCCGATCATCTTAGCGGTCAGGCTTTTACCGGTGCCAGGGATGCCGATGAGGGCGATGCCTTTGGGCGCAGGCAGGCCATACTGGCGAGCCTCCTGGGTAAAGGCTCTTTCGCGTAGCCTTAACCATTCCTTGAGCACACCCAGGCCGCCCACATCGTCAGGCGTTTCCTTAACAGCATAAAATTCCAGCGCTTCGCTTTCACGGATGATCTGTTTTTTCTCTTCAGTGACCAGGTCGATATCCAGGTCATTCAACTGACCGTCGCGGACGATAGCTTTGGCAAACACGCGTTGCGCCTGGGAGGAGGTCAACCCTAAGGCTGCCTGGACGAGCTTTTCCCGGCCAAGAGCGGTCAAATCTACCTTCACCCCTGGGGTTTGTTGGGTCAGCCGGCGCAGGACTTCATCCAGTTCCACCGTGGTGGGCGAAGGAAATTCCACCACTACAGCTTCATCTTTGAGTTCATCGGGGAACTTACTGGATGGGGATGTGATCAACACCGATTTTTTGGAAAATTTTAACCGCTGCACCACGCTGCGTAATTTACGCTTGATTTGGGGGTTGGTCCAGACCTCATGAAAATCTTTCAAGATGTAAAGGGCATTGTTGTCGGTCTTGTCGATCAGCTCAAGGGCCGTGATCGGATCGCGCCCGATCAGCGCAGGCCCGCTTCCACTCAACCATTGGAAGTTATCGGCGATGTCCCAGGTCAGGCTGGGTCGTTGGGTGTGTTCACAGACTTCCTTAATGGTCTGCAGGGCTCGTTCTTCCTCGGTCGTCACCAGCAAGATCAGGGTAAAACGGGCACGGAGATAAACGTCCAGCTCATCTTCGAATTTCATATCGGTGCTTTATCACAACCTTGATAAGAGCTCGGCCTTCTTTTGCTTGAACTCCTCATCGCTGATGTCCCCGGTCAGGTGCAACTGGTCCAATTTAGCGATCAACCTGAGGATGTCTTCTTTGTTTTCTTGCACGGCTGGTTCCACGGGTGCCGCATTATGCTCCAGTTCTTCCTTCGCATTGAGCATGGCCGTTTTAAATCCAATCGGGTTAAGGATTCTCTTCAATTTATTGACCCCCAGCTCACTGGCGGTTAATATCTCGATATCGCCAAAATTGAAAATACGGCCAAAAAAGCTCTGATTCATTTTGAGATCATTCACTTTTTCGAGAGAAGAGTCAATCACGTCCTTGCTGAATACCCCGCGGATTTGAATGACCCTGAAATTAGTGATGGCGTATTCTTCATTAATCCATTTCATATACCGGTCGATCAACCGGATAATCGGGATACTCAGCAGGCCCAGGAGGAGCAACACGAGCTGGTTCGCCAGGACATACGTATAGACCCCGACCGAGATTGCTACGATAACCAGGGCAATGAGCACGTTGCTGATAATTGAAGGCAAAATTGTAAACCAATGCTGGTGGGTCAACAAGATGAGCTTTTCGCGCTCGCCAAGAAGGTCGTTCAAATAATGATCTGCCATGATTCACCTCATCCTTTAAAATTATAGCATCAGATTCAAGCCGTTTCAGCCTTAGGTTTGCTTCCGATTTCAACCAGTTGAATCTGAACCTGGTAGCGCTTTCCATTGATCTCTGCTTTGGTGTTGGCGTAAAACCCTTTCGATCCGGTTTTAAACTCCTTGGGTGAGGCTGTTAGAACGGAGAGAACTTCGCCTTTTTCATTCTTCAACTCGGCAATAATAAACATGGTAACCTCTCTTTGGCGTAAAAATAATGGGTAAAAAGATAGGCCTTATTTCCAGGCCGGTAGTAATGGAATTGTGACGGTGGCGTAGGGTAAAAGGGCAACGCGGCTCCCCGCTGGATAAATTTTTTCCAGCTGATTGATCGTTTCGGTCAGGCCGGCGACGGGCGTTAAAAGCAGGCTCCTGACTTTTTCAGGCGGCATCTCCGTATAGAGCAAGATTTGGACCTTTACGGCATCCCTGGCCACCAGATAGGCTTTGTGAGGGCCCACTTCAAATTCGCTTTTAGCAAAGCGTTCTAATACCTCTTCAAAAGAATTAACCCCTTGCATGGCGCGCTCATAACCGGCGCTGCCAATGCCTTCGGGACAGGCGGCCAGCAAAAGGATCGAGCCGCCGTCCCGGGTCATCATGGCGGCGTGGGTGAGCGCTTTTTGGGATTGGTAAAAGTTGATGTCTTTAGGATGGCCGCCGGGTGAAGCGATGACGAGATCGTAGGGCTTGGCGACCGTAACCTGGCAAATCTGGCGCGCGATGGGGATGCCTGCCTGCATCACGTCTACCGGGTTCCCAGCCAGCACCCTGACAACCTGCTTGCCGGTGTTCAAAATAGCGTTCAAGGCAAAATGAATGCCAATACGTGCGCCTATTTCTTCGACGTCCTGGCGCATGGGGTTATCCTCATAATGAGCAGTGATGGCATTGGGATGGGTCAGGAAAGCGTGGTTGGTGTTGATCGTCTTCCGGCCGCCCAGGCCAATGGCGGCGGTTTTAACGCCGCCGGAAAAGCCCATAAAATGGTGCGGGTCAATTTCACCCACCACGATGCGCAGGTCTGCCTCCATGAAGCGCCGGTTAACCGTCACCGGCGTGCCCCGGCTGGTTATCCCCCGTTCTACCAGGTCACTCGCATCGCAATCGTGCGAATAAACCGGGTAGCGGTCTAAAATGGCGCGCGGCAAGACCGTCCCGAATTCAGCGGGAGGCATGGGCAGGTGGGTGCCCGTGGCAATCAGCAAGCAGATGGCATCCGGCTTAAGTCCCAGGGCTTCCAGGCGAGATAAGAGCGGCGGCAGAAGGATCTCGTGCGGTACCGGGCGGGTTTTATCATTGATGGCAATGGCTGCCGTTTTAAACGGCATTAAGGAGGCCAGCCCGGCCAGGCCAAGGGGCGAGTCGATGGCCTGCCCAACCAGGGCCGCCGGATCGGGTGCGGCAGGGGCTTTTGCCGGCTCGATCACATCGACTTTCCAATGGCCGGGTAGCTCAAACGATTGTTGCCCCTTTCCATAATTCAACTGGTAACTGACCATTTCAACCCTAACCCTTTCTGTCTTTCATGACATCGAGTGTGCTTCGGAGTGCATCCATGGATTGATTATAACTTTTCTTCCAGGCTTACAGTTGCCTGGACCTGGATGGCGGCCTGGCCAGGAACGGGGCAGCGATATTCACATATCCCGCAGCCGATGCACCGGTCGACCAGCACCCTGGGCGCAAGGAGATCCTGGCCAGCCTGTCCGCCGCTCTGGAGGGAAATTTTCTCCAGCGTGATAGCCTTGTCGGGGATGGGGCACATCTCCTGGCAAACGATGCAGGGCTTGTGCTGCGCCCAGGCGATACACCGGTTCTGATCGA
>JAJYIW010000155.1 GCA_021789855.1 Chloroflexota bacterium
CAGTGGTCGTTGGACGGTTTCAATGAAATTTATGACCAGTTAGGCATCCGCTTCGACCGCTATTATTTCAACAGCATGGCCGAGCAGCCCGGAAAAGCCGTGGTGGACGAGCTGATCGCCCGCGGGATCGCCGAGGATGGCCGCCCGGAGGGGCCAGTGATCGTCAAAATTGATGAAAAGCTGGGCCTTAAATCGGAAAAGTACCGCGTGCTGGTGGCGCTGCGCTCCGACAACACCGCCCTGTATGCCACCGAAGACCTGGCCCTGGCGAAGATGAAGTTCGCGGATTACCCTGACATGGTGCACTCTTATTATGTGGTGGACGTGCGCCAGTCGCTGCATTTCCAGCAGGTGTTCAAGACGCTGGAGCTGGCGGGTTACCCCTGGGCTAACCGCTGCGAGCACATCCCCTACGAGCTGGTCAACCTGCCTGGCAACGTGGTGATGGCTTCGCGCGAGGGGACGGTGGTGCTGCTGGAGGACCTGCTGCGCGAAGCGTACGCGCGCGCGCTGGAAGTGGTGGAACAAAAGAACCCCGACCTCGACCCGGCGCAGAAGCAGGCCGTGGCGCGCGCGGTGGGGATCGGCGCGATTAAATATCCCATGCTGGCGCGGGAGAACGCCAAAGTGGTCACCTTTGACTGGCAGTCGGCCCTGGATTTCAACGGCCAGGCCGCTCCGTACATACAATACGCCCACGTGCGCGCCAACAGCATCCTGCGCAAGGCCGGCGGCCAGGTACCGCCCTCCCTCCCCGTCGATTTCCCCCTGGCGCCAGCCGAAATTCAACTGGTCGACCTGATCTCGCGCCTGCCGAAGGAAGTGCAGCGCGTGGCGGCTGAGCTGAAACCCCTCACCATCTGCAACATGGCCTACGAGCTGGCCAGGACGTTTACCGAGTTTTACTCCGAATGCCCGGTGCTTTCGGCGGAGGAGCCGGTGCGCAGCAACCGCCTGCGCCTGGTCGCCGCCACCCGCCAGGCGATTGCGAACTTGTTGGGTTTATTGGGCATCACAGCCCCAGAAGCGATGTGAGCACGTCGACAAGACGAATCGTTTGGTTAAGCGTTCTAACCATGAACGCAAGGAGAGCAACTTATGTCACCCATCCGGACGATCATCATGGGCGCTGCCGGGCGCGATTTCCACAATTTTAACGTCTTTTTCCGCGGCAACCGGGACTACGAGGTGTTGGCATTTACCGCCACGCAGATTCCCAACATCGAGGGGCGGCGTTACCCCCCTGAGCTGGCAGGCGAGCTGTACCCCCAGGGCATCCCGATTCACCCTGAGAGCGAGCTGCTTGACCTGATCCGCACGCTCAAAGCAGACCAGGTGATATTTGCCTACAGCGACGTGCCCCACCAGTATGTGATGCACAAGGCTTCGATGGTGCTGGCCGCCGGCGCGGATTTCCGCCTGATGGGCAAGCATTCCACCCAATTAAAATCGGTCAAACCGGTGGTCTCCGTGTGCGCGGTGCGCACCGGCTCAGGCAAAAGCCAG
This sequence comes from Chloroflexota bacterium, assembly GCA_021789855.1. Classification (GTDB taxonomy): domain Bacteria; phylum Chloroflexota; class Anaerolineae; order Anaerolineales; family Anaerolineaceae; genus JAJYIW01. Next base: position 1,507 of record JAJYIW010000155.1, read on the forward strand.
ACCACCCGCCGCGTCTCGCTGATCCTGCGTAAAATGGGATTCCGCGTGGCCGCAGTGCGCCACCCCATGCCGTATGGCGACCTGGTCAAGCAGCGCGTCCAGCGTTACGCTGATTACGCTGACCTGGACCGCAACGAGTGCACCATCGAGGAGCGCGAGGAATACGAGCCGCACATCGATAACGGTGTGATTGTCTACGCGGGTGTGGATTACGAGGCCATCCTGCGCCAGGCGGAAGCCGAGGTGGACGTGGTGCTGTGGGATGGCGGCAACAACGATTTCCCCTTTTACGCCTCGGATCTGTCCATCGTGGTGGCCGACCCGCACCGCCCAGGCCACGAGGTCAGCTATCACCCCGGCGAGACCAACGTGCGCTCCGCGGATGTGTTCGTGATCAACAAGGTTGACACCGCCGATCATGAGAACGTCACCACGGTGCGCAATAACCTGGCCCTGCTCAATCCGCAGGCGGTGGTGATCGAGGCGGCCTCGCCCCTCTTTGTCGCCCATCCCGAAGCCATCCGGGGGAAGCGCGTGCTGGCCATCGAAGATGGCCCGACCCTGACCCACGGTGAAATGGCCTACGGCGCGGCGTTCGTGGCGGCCCGGCGCTTCGGCGCAGCCGAAGTGGTCGATCCTCGCCCTTACGCGGTGGGCTCGATCATCGACACCTATAAGAAATATCCCCGCACGGGCGCCATCCTGCCGGCGATGGGTTACGGGGCCGAGATGATCCACGACCTCGAGCAAACTATTGCCAATGCGGATGTGGACCTGGTGCTGGTGGGAACGCCCATCGACCTGACCCGCGTCCTGAAGATCAATAAGCCCAGCCAGCGCGTGCGCTACGAGCTGCAGGAAATCGGCCAGCCCACCCTGGAAGATATTTTGAAGGCGAAGTTCGGAAAGTGAACGGCTTATGCTGATCGATCGAGCTTTGATTCGGGTGCGTTCAGGCCGCGGGGGCGACGGCGCGATGCATTTTCACCGCGAGAAATTTGTCCCGCGTGGCGGCCCGGATGGCGGCGATGGCGGTCGGGGTGGGGATGTGATCCTGGAAGTCATCCCCACCCTGAACACCCTGTCCCGCTTCCGCCACCAGCAAACCTATTTTGCTCAAGACGGCGCACGCGGCGGCCCGAACAACATGTCGGGCAAGTCCGCTGCCGACCGGGTGATCCTGGTGCCGCCGGGCACCCTGGTCTACGATGACGCCAGCGGTGAGGTGTTGGGCGACCTGGTGACTGCCGGGCAGCGCCTGGTGGTGGCTAAGGGTGGCCGGGGCGGCAAGGGCAACCAGCACTACGCCACCTCGCGCAACCAGGCGCCCACCATGGCCGAAAAGGGCGAGCCCGCCCAGGAGCGCAGCCTGCGTTTCGAGCTCAAGCTGATCGCCGACGTGGGCATCATCGGCGTGCCCAATGCGGGCAAGTCCAGCCTGCTGGCCGCCGTCACCCGCGCCACCCCCAAAATTGGCGATTATCCCTTCACCACCCTCGAGCCCAACCTGGGCGTAGCGGATTTGGATGATGATACCAGCCTGGTGCTGGCGGATATCCCCGGCCTGATCGAGGGCTCTCACCAGGGGGCCGGCCTGGGATTCGATTTCCTCCGCCATATCCAGCGCACGCGGGTGCTGATACACCTGCTCAATGGGCAAGCGGACGATCCGCTGTCGGATTACTCCCAGATCAACAGCGAGCTGGCCTTGTTTGATCCTGTGCTGGGGAAAAAGCCGCAGCTGGTGGCAATCAACAAGATTGACGATCCGCAGGTGATGGCCCGCTGGCCGGAGATCAGGGCGGAGTTGGAGGCGCGCGGGATTCACCCCGTGGCAATCTCAGCCTTGAGCGGGGAAGGGGTGAAGGATGTGCTGTGGCACGCCTACCACCTGCTGGCCAGCCTGCCGGAAGAGGTCAAGCCAGCGGAGGCCATCCCGGTTTACCGCCCGGAACAAGACTTGAAAAATTTCACCATCGAGCGCATCCCGGAAGGGTGGCGGGTGAGCGGGCCGGCCATTGAGCGCTCGGCTGCCATGACCTACTGGGAGCACCAGGGGTCGGTGCGGCGTTTCCAGCGGTTGATGGAAAAGCTGGGGGTAGAAGATGCGCTGCGCAAGGCGGGCGTGCAGAATGGCGATACGGTGTACATTGGCGAAGAGTATGAGCTGGAGTGGCAGGATTAGGGGAAATGCGCATAGGCGTTTTTGGCGGCACGTTTGACCCCCCTCACGTGGGGCACCTGATCCTGGCAGCCGAATGCAGTTACCAGCTCAACCTGGCGCGCTTGCTGTGGGTGTTGACCCCCGACCCGCCCCATAAGAAAGACCAATCCATCACCTCGTTCAACCACCGCATCGCGATGATCCAGGCGGCCATCGAGGATAATCCCCTGTTCGAGTTATCGCGGGTGGATGTGGATCGTCCCGGCCCACATTATGCGGTGGATACGCTGCGCCTGCTGGCGAAGATATACCCGGACGCCGAGCTGGTCTACCTGGTCGGCGGCGATTCGCTGCACGACCTGCCTACCTGGTACCAGCCGGCAGAGCTGGTCGCCCAGGTGTCTGCGCTGGGCGTGATGCGCCGGCCAGGCGATGCGGTCGACATGAAAGCGTTGGACGCCAGCCTACCCGGCTTAGGCGCCAAGGTCAGGGTGGTCAGTGCGCCCCTGCTCGACATCTCCTCGCGCCAGATTCGCGCACGCGTCGCCAGCGGCCAACCCTACCGCTATTATCTCCCCCCCGCGGTCTACGCACTCATCCAGGAAACCGGCCTCTACCGGTAGGTTGGGTTGAGGGGCGCAGAGGATTAATTCATCACCCATCTACTTCCTGGCCAGGGTGAGGTTGCCGACGGCGACGTCGATGGTCACGGTGATGGTGGGGCCAGTGCCGCTGGCTTCGTAGGTGTTGCCGTTGACGAGCCAGGTGCCCTGGGTGTCGATGTTGCTGATGGCGCCGGTGTTATTCACGATCACGTGACGCCCGCTGGGGAGATTGAGGGTGATGTTGCTGATCCCGGCCTTGATGGAGAGGGCCGCATCGTGCTTCAGGTCACCGGACAGGTCAAATGTGTAATTCCCTGCCCCGCCCTCAAAGCTCATCTGGGAGAAATTGGCGTTGGCCAGGTCTTTCAAATCAACTTCGGAAGCGCCGCTTTTATACGTGAAGTTTTCCATTTGAATGGGGTTGGGCTGGCTGAAGGTCACATCGGATTGGCTGGCCCCATCTATTATGGACAGGTTTTGCAGGCGTAGCCCGCCCAGATCCAGCGCGCCCTTGTACGCCCCGGCCTGGATGCTGAGATCCAGGGGAATTTCATCGGAAAGCTTGAGCGACCAATTGTTGATCATTCCTTGGGTGGGCAAACGGCTCACCTTGGTGATATCCCCTTGTTGAATAGAAAACTCGCCGTTGGCATTGCTGATCACCGGGTCCCAGCCTTTGATGTTGTACTGGATGGTGCCTTCGATCAGCCCGCTGGCGCCCCCGGCCAGGTTGAACGTCCCGGATGGGATGCTCAACAACACCTTTGCCGTCGTGGCAGCCTGGGGAAGGGGCTCCTGGATGGTCACCGTGCGGGTATTGATCGTTTCCATGGTGGGCACGTTGATGTTGATCGTGCAAGCCAGCGTGGTCAGCATCGTACCGATTAACACCGCGATGATGAGGCGTCTGTTCATTTTATTCATCTCCTATTGCCCGGTCGATGGTGGGGTTTCATCCCCTGGGTGCAGATCCGGGATGGAGGCGTCCATGGCGGTGACGCCCGGGTTCAAATCCGGCGCGACGGCCTGGGCGGGTGGTGGGGTTGGCGCTTCAGGGGAAGCGGCGGGCGGCTCGACCGGGGGCACCGGGCTCGCCGAGGGCACGGGCGAAAGGGGTTGCGCCGGCGCTGGCGGATTGATTCCACCGCCTGCCAGTGGAAACGGGTAGGTCTGCGTGCCGAAACGGGTCAGCAGCACGCTGCCCAGTCCAGCGACCACGATCACCAGGGGCGCCAGAAAGCTAAAGATCCACCCGATAAAGGGGATCAGGCTGGCCCATGAGACCACCAGGGTCAGGATCAGCGTGCCCAGGCCGGCGCTGGCAGCCGGGTGCCAGGTGACGTTGAACGCCTGGCTGATGCGTTCCCCGATTTCGGTCCCGAACGCGATCCAGCTAAAGGTGAACGCGATGCCCAATAACAGGATGCCAACCAGGCTGACCGGGATCAAGATAATCGTGATGGTCAGCAGGACGATCAGGGCGGGGAAGACGATCAAGGTCAGGCAGCCCAGACCGCCGCTCAGGGCCGGGCTGGCGATCATCGCATGGGCCACCCGCCGGGTGCCGGTTGGCCAGAACAACGCCACGATCATGGCCAGGGCGGCTAAACACAACGCCGCGGCCATCCCGCCGAAAACGGTGCGCACGGAGCCGAGGACTGGCCAGACCGGGTTGAAGACTGGCAGGGTCGATGGGGTGACCGGCAGGTAACTGTTTCCGATGGTGGTGACCTTCCCCTCCACGACCGCCAGATCGGATTTGCGGAAAACGCCTCCAAAGGTTTGCACGTTGCCTTGCACCACGGCCTGGTCACCCAATGAAACCGTGCCGCCGAGGATATTGATGTTGCCCTCGATCAGCCCATCGCCAGTCACGGCGCCCCCCAGGACGTTGATGTTACCGGTTACCGTAGAGCCTTGCTCAAGCGTCACTGCGCCTCCAAAGACTGACAGGTTGCCGTCCAAGGTTTCGCCGGCCGCCAGGCGGTAGGTATCGCCAAAAACCACCTTGTCATCTGCGATGGGACTGGCCAGGGCGTGGCCTGGAAGAGCCAATGCGACGAAAGCCGCGATGAAAAGAATCAGGAGTCCGTGATAAAAATGTTTCATGATTTGAGTCCTTTCGGAATGATGATCCGCCACAGGGCAAAGACCCAGGCCAGGGCGACCAGGCTCAGGCTGGTGGCCAGCCCGATCCACAAGGCGATGGGGATGGCTGGTGGAACCTGGCCAAGCAGGTAGCCGGTCAGTCCGCGCAGGTTATACAGCTCGATGGTGAGATGAACCAGGCCAGAGAACACGTTGTTCGCAAACGCCGTTAGCGAGAAGGGCTCCGCCAGCGGGAGGAGCATGTCTGCCCCGATCACTGCTGCCACCAGCAGGGCCAGCAGGGAGCTCAGGCCGATGGCCAGGGTTTGCTGCCTGGCCTTTTTTCGCGCCAGGCGGACCTGCCAACGGCTGGTAAAGCCGGACGCCGGCGCCATGGGAGGAGCGGCCTTGAAGAGAGTCTCAACCTCGTGATAGGCATGAACCAGGGGTAGCTGGTCATCACCGGGTGCAATGGACGCAATCGCTTCCGCCAGGGCGCTCTCCATTTCGGGATCAAGGGGTTCTTCGGCTGATAGCCAATCGTCAAAAGACTGGGATTTCATGGTACCTCCTTGCGGGTTGGGCGTTGCCTGTCTGTTGGCCCTGCCAGAGAGTGGCGAGCTCTTTCCGTGCTCGGTGCAGGCGGCTTTTCACCGCGCTGACCGTCAGGGAAAGCGATTCAGCGATTTCTTCGTCGGAAAAGTCATACCAGTAGCGCATAACCACAGCAGCTCGATCTTGTGAATTTAAATGCTCCAATAATTGTTGCACCTGCGCCTGGAGCTCGCGGTGGGCGGTGTAGCTTTCTGGCCCAGGCCCCGAATCAGGCGCTTCGGCTTCGGGGAGGATATCCAGCGGCAGCACCATCATGTGGCGCTTGCGGATCTGGTCTATGCAGTAATGGGCGGCAATGGAAAGCAGCCAGGTAATGAAGGAGCGTTCCTGGTCGTATTTCTGGATGGCCTGGTAAGCGCGCCAGAAACTCTCCTGGGCGGCGTCTTCTGCTTCCACCGGGTCGCCTAACATGCGGTAACACAGGTTATAGACCTGGTTCTGGTAGGTATTCACCAGGATAGAGAAGGCCTCTTCGTCGCCTTGTTGGGCCTGGCTGAGCCATTCGGTCTCGCTGCTGCTCACGGAATATTCCTCTTAGAATTATTTCTACCACTTAATACGCAAGCTGGGGGAATAAGTTGCAGGGAGGGGACCATGCTGGCCTGGCGATAGGATTTTACCGGAGATCGGTCAATGGGTATGGGATGTGCAACTGATCGACCAGGCGACGCTCGCAACAGATTGCTTCACCAGATTGCTTCACTTCGTTCGCAATGACAGGCCAGGCGATGCTCGCAACAGATTGCTTCACTTCGTTCGCAATGACGACACGCTTCGTTCGCAATGACAGGACACGCTGCGTTCGCAATGACGCCACGCTGCGTTCGCAATGACGACACGCTTCGTTCGCACTGACGCCGGGCGTCACGTCATGGCGAGGAGCGCAGCGACGAAGCCATCTGAGCAGTATACAATCTTGATAACTGGCAGTATCCGGTGCCCATTTCTTTAAAAATTAG
>JAJYIW010000156.1 GCA_021789855.1 Chloroflexota bacterium
CATAAATAGTACCGGCCAGCAGGGTGATCGCCGCCGCCAGGGGCAGCCAGAATTTAAGCGTATGGCGGAAAAAAGCCATTTCCATCACCTGATTAGTGGATTTTTATGAACTCAGCCATCATACTCCGGGTCAGGCAACCTGTCGAGCACCTGAGTGCGCCGGCCCAGGGTTATTGGCAATGACAGACCCTGTGGGTTTTACCCCTCCAATATGCGATTTACCGTGTGCGCGGCCGCAGCCGGCGGGACGCGAATAATCCCTGGGGTTGCTCTGGAAAGGGGCGCACAGCTATCCGAGCCTGTCGCGGGTGACGATGGCCTGTTCCGTCACCTCCCAGATGCCGGTGGCAAACCCATTGATGAAATAACGGTCATGAACGACAGCCAGCACGGTGCCGGAGAAAGTCGAGAGCGCCTGTTCGAACCGGGCGCGGGAGGGGATGTCCAGGTGGTTAATCGGCTCATCCAGCAGGAGCAGGTTACAGCCGCGCGCCACCAGGCCGGCCAGCGACAGGCGGGCGCGCTCGCCGTAGGACAGGCTGCCGACCGGGGTAAAAACGTCGTCGCCGCTGAACAGGAAGGAATGCAGGAAGGCGCGCGCGCCGGTTTCGTTTAGCGCTGCCACCTTCTGGATGGAAGTTAACGCATTGGCCGTGGGGTCCAGCTCGACCTGTTCCTGGGTCATGTACCCCGGACGGACATTAGAACCCAGCCGGGCGCGACCGGCCAGCGGCTCCAGCTCGCCGGTAATCACGCGCAGCAGGCTGGTCTTCCCGCAGCCGTTGGGCCCAATCAGGGCGATGCGCTGCCCATACCGCAGCACCAGGTTCAGATCGTGCAGCAGGACGTGGTCGCCAAATCCCACGGAGAGCCGGTCGAGCACCACCACGTCTCGGCCGCTGGGCGGCAGGTGGTTAAAGTCGATCTTGATCTGCCAGGGCGAGTGAGGCTTATCGATATGCTGCTCGGTGAGCAGGGAGTCCAGGCGGGCCTCCATGTGCTTGGCGCGCCCCACGGTGCCCTGGCTGCGGTTGGCAAAGAAGCCGTTGGCAAACTTATCCCCTGAATCAGCTTTCCCCCCTTTCCGAAATTTTGCCAGGCCGCGCAGGTGCAATGCCGCTTCCTTAAGTTGGGCAATTTCAACCTGTTGGTCGTTGTATTCCTGCCACTGGCGCTGGCGCTCGAGGTCTTTTTGGGCGAGATAGGCGCTGTAATTTCCAGGGTAGGCCTGCAGGGTATGCGTCAGCGGGTCGATCTCCAGGATGCCGGTGGCCACCCGGTCGAGGAAGGCCCGGTCGTGGGAAACCAGCAGCACGCCGCTGTTGAAACGCTGGCGCGCCGCCAGGATCCACTCTTCCAGCCAGGACAGCATCTCCAGGTCCAGGTGGTTGGTCGGCTCATCCAGCAGCAGGAGCTGAGGGCTAGAAAGCAGCACGCCCGCCAGGGCCAGGCGCGTCTTCTGCCCGCCGCTCAGCGCTGACACGCCCAGGGTGGGGGGCAGGTGGGCCAGGCCCAGGGCAGCCAGCACCGCCGGGCCGCGCCCGGCGTTCTCCGCGGCGCGCTCGATCTGGGCCAGCACCTGGTCATAGGCAGCCTGCAGATCAGGCTGGTCCGGCTGGCGGGCCAGTTGTCCGGCCAGCGTTTCTAGCCGCGCGGCCAGGCCGGGCAGGTCGCCTTCAGCCCGCGCCAGATAGGCGGCCAGCGTGTCGCCATCTCGATATACAAAACCTTGCGCCAGGTAGCCCACGGCCAGGGTGGGGGGATCCAAAACGACCGCGCCGGCATCGGGTGTTTCCTGGGATGTGATCAGGCGCAGCAGGGTGGTTTTGCCGCACCCGTTAGGCCCGACCAGCGCCAGGCACTCTCCGGCGTTCAGCACAAAGGAGACCTTATTCAGGATGGTCTCATTTCCGTAGGATTTCGTCAGGTGTTGGACAGATAACATACGCTCAGCAACCTTCTGGTTAAAAAAAATACCGAGGGCAGCGCCCTCGGCCAATGGCTCCATCTGAGCGAGGCGACGCCCTGCGCCGCCGGCTCAACCGGGTTTACGCTACCAGGAAATCATTTCATTAAAGGTTGCGAGTCTGCATTAAAAAACCTCCTGCTGAATGCCCGTATTATAACATAGGGAAAGTGGCCGGCTAAAAAGGCCCTGGGGCCAGATTTGTATTCCCAAAAGCCATGTGCTATACTTTAAAGGGTCTGGTTCTTCTAATAGAAGCCGGCCTCGGTGAGGTTAACCATAGGAAAGGAGAGGAGCCATGGCAGTTATCACGATTTCACGGCAATTGGGCAGCGGTGGGGATGAAATTGCTCGCCGGGTAGGGAACACCCTGGGATATCGTTTGTTTGACAAGCAGATGATTGAAGATGCAGCCCGCGAGGCGGGATTGCTCGAGCACGAGATAATCGACCTCTCTGAAGATAATTACCCGGTACACACCTTCCTTGATCGTTTATTTGGAACCATGGCAACCGGGGCGTTGGTAGGTTTTGGCGGTGCGGATGGCATTTTCATGCTGGAAGCATCCGAGCAAATGCAGGTTAACGAAGAAGGCTCGTTTGAGCTGGTCAAGAAGGCGGTGACGACCGCATGCTCGGTGGGCAACTTGATCGTAGTCGGGCGCGGTGGGCAGCTCCTGCTCAAAGATCAGTCCGGTTGCCTGCACGTGCGGATCGAAGCCCTGCTGGAGACGCGGGTGGGGCGGGTCAAAGAACAATTGCAGTCCAAGGGAATACGCGACGCCAGCGCAACCCGGCTGACCAACGGCGACCTGGAACGCCAGGCCCGCGACCTGATCGAGCGCCGCGACCGGGCCTCGGCAGATTATATCCATAATTTCTTCCACGCTCGCCTGGACGATCCGTCGCTGTACCACGTGGTTTTGAATACCAGTAAGCTCAGCCTCGAACAGGCGGTGCAGGTGATCGTCTATATGGTGCACCAGCTCCAGCCTGCCGGCCAGGAAGTCGGGCAGGTTTAGGCTGGTTTAGAAGGCTGGCTGGTTCCGCGGCCCGCTGGTTTGAAGCCGGCGCAGGTAACTGATCACGTCTTCGCGGGTCAGGATTCCCTGGATGTCTCCATTGGCCATCACGGGAAGCTGGTTGACGCCGTCCCGATCCATAGCCTGGATGGCGTCATAAAGCTCGGTATCCGGCGAGACGGTGATCATTTGCGCGGCCGGGATCATCACCTGTTCCACAGTCTTGGAAGGCCACTCGTTTTTGGGGATTGCCTGCACCGCATGGATGGTGAGCATGCCAACCACCCGTTCATCCTTTTTCACCAGGAAGCTGCGCTGTGGGCTGCCTAAGATATGGTTTTCAACCAGGTATTGGAGAGTCGTGTCGGGGTAAACGAAGATGTACTGCTTGCTCATCGCCTCGGATACCTTGTGGCCCAATAGCAGTCCCTTCAAACGTTCCTGGCGAACCGCGCCGGTGGACGCATTGAGCATAAACCAGCCAATGAAGGCGATCCACAGCCCATTCATGATATTCCCGCCAAATAACTGCACCGCGCCAAAAAAGATGAGCAAATACGCGATGATGTTCCCAGCATAAGCTGCCGTGATGATGCCCCATTGACGCTTGTGGGTGATCCCCCAGATGATGGCCATCAGCACACTGCCGCCATCCAGCGGATAGCCGGGGATGAGGTTAAACGCCCCCAGCAGGAGGTTGGCGTAGGCCAGGTAACGGGTTAAGGCCTGGACGGGCGCAATGGAAGGGAAAGCCAGGCTCAAGAGGGCGAACAGCCCGGCCAGCAGTAAGTTCATCAGGGGCCCGGAGAGGGTAATCCACAGCTCTGACGTAGCGGTGGGGGGCTCCACTTTCATCTCAGATATGCCGCCAAAAATATAGAGGGTGATCTTCCGCACCGGGATATGGAAGCGTTGCGCCACCAGGGAATGGGCCAGCTCGTGCAGGAAAACGCTGACGAAGAAAAGCCCCGCCGTCAAGGCGCCGATCGCCCAATAGAGCGGCGTGGACCAGTTCTTATAGTCTGTTGGGAAATAGCTGGTCGCCAGCGACCAGGTGATCAGGGCAAAAATCAAGAACCAGGAAAAATCGACCTGAATGGGTATTCCGTTGACTCGCCAGAAAGGTAAAGAGGATTTGTTCATCACTTGTAATTGTATAACATATTAAATAAAAATGAAAGCGTCCATCCATTAAAGTCAGGGGAAACGGGTGTAAGATTCATCCCAGGCATTCCTGACGCGCTTAAATTACTCCAATACCACTGCTTGAGAGAGGAAAGCCATCCATGCCTTTACCTGCCGATTACCTTGAACGCGTTTACGCGGGTGTGCTGGGAAAAATGATTGGCGTCTACCTGGGCCGGCCCTTTGAAGGCTGGGAATACGACGCAATCAGCCAGACATTGGGCGAGGTCGATTATTACGTCCACGATAAGCTGGGAAAGCCGTTGATTGTCACCGACGACGACATTTCCGGCACATTTACCTTCCTGAGAGCATTGCCTGACCATGGCAATTCGCCGGATATCACCGCAGAGCAGATTGGCCAGACCTGGTTAAATTACCTGATTGAAAAGAAAACCATCCTGTGGTGGGGTGGGCTGGGGGCTTCCACGGAGCACACGGCCTACCTGCGCCTGAAGCACGGCATCCAGGCCCCGGCCAGTGGATCGATGGCGGTCAACGGGCCGGTGGTCGCCCAGCAGATCGGCGCGCAAATCTTCATCGATGGCTGGGCGATGGTGAACCCGGGCGACCCCCAACGCGCCGCCGCTATGGCGGGGAAAGCAGCCTCGGTCAGCCATGACGGTGAAGCCATTTACGGCGCGCAGGCGCTGGCGGCGATGGAAGCGGAGGCCTTTGTTTCCGCCGATATCGACCACCTGCTGGACACCGCCGTGGGGTTGATCCCGTCAAGCTCGACTATCTACCGGCTGGTGGCCGACCTGCGCGATTGGCGCCTGCGGGACAACGACTGGCGGGTGACTTACCGGCGCATTGTGGAGCGGTATGGTTACCGCGATTACATCGGCGGCTGCCACATGGTGCCCAATCACGCCCTGATCGTCCTGGGCCTGTTGTATGGCGACGGCGATTTTCAGAAGTCCCTGATGGTCACCAACACCTGCGGCTGGGATACCGATTGCAACAGCGGCAACCTGGGCTGCCTGATGGGCCTGCGCAATGGCCTGGCCGGCTTTGAGGCGGTCCCCGGCGTGGATTGGCGCGGCCCGCTGGCCGACCGCCTGTTCTTGCCCACGGCGGACGGCGGGCGCTGCGTGACCGACGCGGCCAGGGAGGCCGTCGCGATCGCCAACATCGGGCGAGCCCTGGCGGGCGAAGCGCCCCTGGCGCCTAAGGGCGGGGCGCGCTTCCATTTCGAGCTGCCTGGCAGCCTGCAAGGATGGCGGGCCGAGACTTCGCTTGAGGGCTTGCCCGTGGTGACGCTGGAGAACGTCGCCGGCCACAGTCACGCGGGCCAGCGCAGCCTCGCCATCACCTGCAGCGGGTTGGGCGAGGGGGCGGCGGTGGTGGCAACGCCCACCTTCATCCGGCCAGAGGAGCTGGGTATGCCGGGCTACGAGCTGATCGCTTCGCCCACGCTTTACCCAGGCCAGAGCCTGCGCGCCGGGCTCAGCGCCGATCCATCCAACCGGGCGGCGGTGGAGGCGCGCCTGTTCCTGGCCTACTATGACGCGCATGACCGGCCGGCGTCTTTGCCCGGGCCGGCGGTTACCCTGGCCCCCGGCGCTTATCACACCCTGGCGTGGCGCGCGCCTGATCCGCAGGGGGCTGATCCGGCCGGTTCGTTAATCTACGCGGTGGGGCTGCAAATAGCCCGGCCTGCAAAAGGCGCTTTGCCGGATCAGGCCCGGGTCTATCTGGACACCCTGACCTGGGACGGGGCGCCGGAGGTGGCCTTTAAACGGCCAGCTTTGAGCGGTCCGGCGGCTGAAGGAGGGAAAATTTGGCGCGCCGGCTGGGTCAATGGGATGGATCAGTGGGAGCTTGGAGGCGACTACAACCTGATCCAGAATGAAGGGCGCGGGCTGATCCTGACCGGAACCCGTGAATGGCTGGATTACACCGTCGAGGCGACGGTGACGCCGGCGCTGGCCAGGGCCTGCGGTGTGGCGGCGCGCGTGCAGGGGATGACCCGTTTTTACGCGCTCGAGCTGGCGGCAGGGGGGACAGCTCGCCTGCTCAAGGCTTACGAAGGCCAGGATGCCGTCCTGGCGGAGGCGCCTTTGGCCTGGGAGCTGTGGGGCCGCTATACCCTGCGCCTGGAGGTGGCTGGAAGTGCGCTCAGAGGCTGGGTCGATGGCCGGCTGCTCCTGACTGCCCAGGACAGCGCGCTGGCTGGCGGCGGCATCGCCCTGGTGGTGGAGGAAGGCCACATGCTGGCGCAGGCGGTCAGGGTGGAAGGGCCGGGTCGATAGCCTTTGCCCGGCAGGCATTGAGCGAGCAGGTAGACCCATTTGCGCCGGCGATCAACCGGAAAATGAATTAACCGGGCGTTTTCGCTTATAATCCTAGATATTCATCTTCGTGGGTTGGGAGTTGTGAAGCATGCTGGACATCAATCTGATTCGTGAAACACCTGAGATAGTGCGTAAATCCATGCGCGACCGCCAGATGGATCCTGCGCCGGTTGACCAGGCGGTGGCGCTGGATATGGAGCGGCGCAAGCTCCTGGGAGAGGTGGAGGTGCTGAAGAACGAGCGCAACCGCGTATCCAAAGAGATCGGGCGCTCTAAGGACGCAGCGGAGCGCCAGTCTAAAATTGACGCGATGAAGGGCGTGGGGGATCAGATCGCGGCGCTGGACGAACGCCTGCGCCAGGTGGATGAAGCCTTGCAAGCACAGCTTGCTTCGATCCCCAACATTCCCTTTCCCAATGTCCCTTACGGCAAAGACGACCACGAGAACGTGGTGGTGCGCACGGTGGGCAGCCTGCCCAGCTATGATTTCACCCCCAGGCCCCACTGGGAGCTGGGCCCTGCGCTGGGCATCCTCAATTTTGACCAGGGGGTCAAGATAACCGGCTCGCGCTTTTACGTGCTGAGCGGCGCCGGGGCGCGATTGCAGCGCGCGCTGATCGCCTGGATGCTCGACCTGCACATTCGCCAGGGCTACACCGAAAAATATACCCCCTTCATGGTCAAGAGCGACACTCTGTTTGGAGCTGGCCAGCTCCCCAAGTTTGCCGATAACCTGTACAAAGACCATGAAGAAGATTTGTGGATGGTTCCCACGGCCGAGGTTCCCCTGACCGGCCTGCACATGGGGGATATCCTGGACGAGGCAGCCCTGCCCCTCCATTACACGGCGTACACCCCTTGTTTTCGCCGGGAAAAAATGAGCGCCGGGCGGGATGTGCGCGGGATCAAGCGCGGCCACCAGTTTGATAAGGTGGAAATGTACATGTACTGCAAGCCCGAGGATTCTGAGCGGGAGCATGCCGCCATGGTGGCGAATGCGGAAGAGACCGCGGCTGCCCTGGGGCTGACCTACCGGGTGCTGCTGCAGTGCACCGGCGACCTGAGCTTTGGCTCGCACATCACCTACGATGTGGAAGTGTGGGCGCCCGGCTGCGGCGAATGGCTGGAGGTTTCATCTATATCGAACATCGGCGAATTCCAGGCGCGCCGGGCCAACATCAAATACCGGCCGGCCGACGGCGGGAAAGTTCGCTTCGTCCACACCCTCAATGGCTCAGGCCTGGGCCTGCCACGCACTTTGATCGCCGTGCTGGAAAATAACCAGCAAAGCGATGGCTCGGTGGTAGTGCCTGAGGTGCTGCGTCCCTGGATGGGTGGGATTGAGGTGATCCACCCGGGCGACTGAAGCATGCCCTCCGCAGGACTGCACCAGGCGTTATTGATCTTGATTTATGTC
>JAJYIW010000157.1 GCA_021789855.1 Chloroflexota bacterium
CAGCCCCATCATCTGCGACACCTTCGTGATCGCCGCTGTCAAGGTCGTCTTCCCGTGATCGATGTGTCCCATCGTCCCTACGTTCAGATGCGGCTTCGACCGGTCAAATTTCTGCTTCGCCATAAATTAGATCTCCTTACAAAAAAGCCCTAAAAATGGTCAGGATCGAATGATTTTTTGAGCCACTGTTTCGGACACCGGGGCGTAATGGTCAAATTCCATCGAGAACACGCCTCGACCCTGGGTCGCCGAACGCAGCTCGGTTGCGTAACCAAACATTTCAGCCAGTGGTACCATGCCCCGAACTGCCTGAGCATTCCCTGGGCGAACTTCCATGCCCTGGACTTCACCTCGGCGGGCATTGATCTGCCCCAAGACGTCGCCCAGGAAGGTGTCGGGAGCTACTACCTCAACCTTCATAATCGGCTCGAGTAAAACAGGAGCCCCCCTTTGGACACCCTCTTTGAAGCCCAGGATAGCGGCCATCTTGAAGGCCATTTCACTGGAATCTACCTCGTGATAAGAACCATCGATCAAGGTTACCTTCAAATCGGTGAGGGGGTAGCCAGCTATCACACCGCTTTCGGCTGCCTCCCGCACACCCTTTTCAACCGCGGGGATGTATTCCCTCGGAATCACCCCGCCCACAATTTTATTTTCAAACGAGACCCCGTTGCCCCGTTCAACCGGCGACATATCGAATACCACGTGGCCGTACTGGCCATGGCCGCCGGTCTGTTTGACATAGCGGTAGTCGACCTTGGACACCGGGCGGGTGATGGTCTCGCGGTAAGCCACGCGCGGCCGGCCAACATTGGCCTGGACGCGGAACTCCCGCAGCATGCGGTCCACCAGCACATCCAGGTGGAGCTCGCCCATCCCCGCGATGATGGTCTGGCCGGTGGTCTCATCGGTATGAACCCGGAACGTGGGGTCTTCTTCCGAGAGCTTTCGTAAAGCCTCGCCCATCTTGTCCTGATCCGCAGTGGTCTTCGGTTCGATTGCGACAGAAATAACCGGCTCAGGAAAGACGATGCTCTCCAGGATAATCGGCTCTGTGGGGGAGCATAAGGTATCCCCGGTAAAGGACTCTTTGGGGCCCAACACCGCCGCAATATCGCCCGCCAGCACCTCGGTGATGTCTTCGCGCCGGTCAGCGTACATACGCAACAGGCGGCCGATCCGCTCGCGTTTGCCCTTGGTCGAGTTATAAACCGCTTCTCCCTGGCTGATTTTTCCGGAATAGACCCGAAAATAAGCCAGGCGGCCCACATAGGGGTCGGTAACGATCTTAAAGACCAGGGCGCTCAGGGGGGCGTTATCGTCCGCCGGGCGAACCACTTCCTGGTCATTCTCAGGGTTGGCGCCATGCACCGGCGGGACATCCACCGGGGATGGCAGGTAGTCAATCACCGCATCCAGGACGGCCTGGACGCCCTTATTTTTCAGGGAACTACCGCAAAAGACCGGAGTCGCCCGGTTTTGCAGCACCGCCTTGCGCAGGGCCGCTTTGAGCTCTTCAACGCTGATGGTTTCCCCTTCGAGGTACTTCACCGTGAGATCGTCGTCCAGCTCTGCAATCCGTTCGATTAAGCGGTTGTGGGCTTCATCCACTTCTTCGCGTAAATCAACCGGCACGTCCGCATAGCGCTCTTCTTTGCCCAGCTCATCGCCATAATAAATGGCGCGGTTGGTCAGTAAATCCACCATGCCGGTAAAGTTGCTCTCGCTGCCGATCGGGAATTGCAAAGCCACGGGATTCGCTCCCAGGCGAGTGCGGATCGATTCGATCGTTCGATCATAGGAAGCGCCGACGCGATCCATTTTATTAACAAAACAAATGCGGGGAACGTTGTAACGGTCGGCCTGGCGCCAGACGGTTTCGCTCTGCGGCTCCACCCCCTGGACGGCATCAAAGACCACAACCCCACCATCCAGGACACGCAATGATCGCTGTACTTCTGCCGTAAAGTCGATATGCCCTGGGGTATCAATCAGGTTGATCTGGTAGCCCTTCCATTCGGCTGAAACCGCGGCGGACACAATCGTGATGCCGCGCTCGCGCTCCTGCACCATCCAATCCGTGACGGTGGTGCCATCATCTACCGAGCCGATCCGGTAGGTTTTACCTGTATAAAATAAGATGCGCTCGGTGGTCGTCGTCTTACCGGCGTCGATATGGGCAATGATGCCGATATTGCGATAGCGTTCGAGCGGATAATTACGCGCCATTAAATCACCTGTAATCCGTTTACCTGCCCATCACGGCTAGATGCGGAAATGAGAAAAGGCGCGGTTAGCCTCAGCCATTTTGTGCGTCTCTTCCCGCTTGCGAACGGCTGCGCCCTGGTTGTTGGAAGCATCCAAAATTTCTCCCGCCAGCTTCTCGGCAAAGGACTTGCCCGTGCGCGCTTTGGCGGAATCGATAATCCAGCGCATGGCCAGGGTTGTACGGCGGGAAGCGGGGACTTCCATAGGCACCTGGTAGGTGGCGCCGCCCACACGGCGTGGTCGAACTTCCATCACGGGGCCAACGTTCTTCAAGGCGCCTTCAAGCACCTCAACCGCCGGCTTACCGGTACGCTTCTCAACCATATCCATCGAATCATACATGGCCCGTACGGCCGTGCTTTTCTTACCCCGCCGCATAATGCGGTGGATGAGTAACTGGACATTCACGTTGCTATATCGAACGTCCGCGGGAACTTCGCGTTTTTCTGGTCTGGCACGTCGTGACATTTAACCTTCTCCGTTCGTTTTATTTAGGGCGTTTGGCGCCATATTTCGATCGACCCTGCGCCCGCTTGGCCACCCCGGTCGTATCCAGCGTGCCGCGCACAATATGGTAACGAACACCAGGCAGGTCCTTCACACGACCGCCGCGCACCAGCACCACCGAGTGCTCCTGGAGCTGGTGGCCTTCGCCAGGGATGTAAGCAGTGACTTCGAGCCCGTTGGTCAGGCGAACACGGGCGATTTTGCGCAAGGCCGAATTCGGTTTCTTCGGGGTCATCGTCCGCACAACCGTGCATACGCCGCGTTTCTGCGGCGCGCCTTCGGGCTGGCGCACACGTCTCTGGATATAAGTATTCAAGGTATACAGCAACGCGGGAGCCTTGCTTTTCACTTTTTTGGTCTGGCGACCTTTGCGGATCAGTTGGTTAATCGTGGGCACATTGCCTCCAAAAATATGAACTTCTCTCAGCTTTTGTTATCAATAGGTGAGGCCATCCTCAAAAAAATGATGGCCTCACGGGGTTTCATCACATCGCCCTGCTGCGTAAGGTTAACCTTTTCGGACACCAGGACTTAATTCATTTTTTACGTTGCTACCCTTCTCAGGACAACGGGCAAAAATTTTACCATGCCCAAGGGTTAGAGTCAAGTTAATTGCTATAAATCGCTGTCGTTATCTTCGCCTAATCCTAACAACCCGGTTCCAATCTTTGGCGGGTGGATGCGCTCCTCATCTTTACCAAAGCGAATTACCTCGCCGCTATCCATCTCTGCTTCAACCGCCAGGCCCAGGCTCTGCAGCTCTTTGACCAGAACCCGGAAGGACGCCGGGATGCCCGGTTCTTCAATCGCTTCGCCTTTGACGATGGCCTCATACGTATTGACCCGGCCAACGACGTCATCCGACTTCACCGTGAGCATTTCCTGCAAAGTGTACGCCGCGCCATAAGCTTCCAGCGCCCACACTTCCATTTCACCGAAGCGCTGGCCGCCGAATTGAGCCTTGCCGCCCAACGGTTGTTGGGTTACCAGGCTGTATGGCCCGGTTGAACGGGCATGAACTTTGTCTTCCACCAGGTGGTGGAGTTTGAGCATCGTCATCACGCCCACCGTGACCGGTTGGTCGTAAGCCTCGCCGGTTTTACCGTTGCGCAGTACCTGTTTGCCCAGGGTTGGCCGCGGCATACCCGTCTCTAACGTCACCGTCTCCGCTTTACCGGCCAGTTGGGCATCGTCCAATTCTTTCACCTCCTGGCCCATAGATTCCAACCACAACCGCAGGCAGGCTGATACCGCACGCTCGTCCTGGCGTAACAGCTCGTCGACGGTTGAGCTGCCTTTTTCGAACGACAGGATCTGATCCGGATCGTACCCTTTGTCGCGCAGCCATTCGCGAACCGTGGCGCGCCGGGCATAATTCGTATCGGTAAAGCTGTAAGGATCGTAATTGCGATCTGCCAGCCATTGCTCCAGGTAAAGCAGGCGCACCTCTTCATCGTCTTTGATCGATTCGGGCGAATATTCCTGGCCGTTGATCCAGGCCCAGGCGCTTTCACCGGTCTCCTTCCAGGCCTCGTCGATCAACCAGGCCCGAGCCAGCTCAGCTTCAATCTCGCTTTCGGTCGCGCCATCAAACACTGGCGTCACAGCGCGGAAGCCCAGCCGGCTGGCTGCCCAACCCAGGTGGGTTTCCAGTACCTGGCCAATATTCATCCGGCCCGGAACTCCCAGGGGATTCAAGATGATATCGACTTGGTTTCCATCTTCGAGGAAGGGCATATCCTCAACCGATACCACTTTCGATACCACACCTTTATTCCCATGCCGGCCGGCCATCTTATCCCCGGCGGTTATTTTACGCCGCTGAGCCACTGACACGCGCACCATCATATCCACGCCGGCGGCCAGGTCGGTGTTATCTTCACGGGTGAACACCTTCACTTCAACCACCTTGCCGCGCTCGCCGTGCGGCATGCGCAACGACGTATCCTTCACATCGCGGGATTTCTCGCCGAAGATAGCCCGTAGCAGGCGTTCTTCGGGGGTCAGCTCTTTTTCACCCTTGGGCGTGATCTTGCCCACCAGAATGTCATTCGGGCCGACCTCAGCGCCAATGCGGATGATACCGTGTTCGTCCAGGTCTTTGATGGCTTCTTCACCCACGTTCGGAATATCGCGGGTGATCTCTTCCGGGCCGAGCTTGGTATCGCGGGCCTCAACCTCATATTTCTCAATGTGAACCGAGGTAAACTGATCATCCTGCACCAGTTTTTCGGAAATTAAGATCGCATCCTCAAAGTTGCCGCCTTCCCAGGAAACAAACGCCACGGTCACGTTCTGCCCCAGGGCCAGCTCACCGCCCTCGGTAGAGGAGGAATCGGCAATGATGGAACCTGGCTGGATGCGCTGTCCCTTGGTAACCGCCGGGCGCTGATCGATGCAGGTGGATTGGTTCGAACGCTGGTATTTGCGCAGGTTATACGTCCTGAGCTCGCCTTTTGGCGAGCGGACAACGACCTGCTTGCCGGTCACCGAAACGACCTCGCCAGCTTCTTCGGATACCACCACCTGGCCCGAGTCCAGCGCGGCGTACATTTCCAT
Source organism: Chloroflexota bacterium (assembly GCA_021789855.1). GTDB lineage: Bacteria > Chloroflexota > Anaerolineae > Anaerolineales > Anaerolineaceae > JAJYIW01. The sequence continues at coordinate 5,338 of JAJYIW010000157.1, forward strand.
GCCGGTTGAAACCAGGGGAATACCCGGTCGCACCAGCGGAACGGCCTGAGCCTGCATGTTCGAGCCCATCAAAGCGCGGTTGGCATCGTCGTGCTCCAGGAAAGGGATCAGCGCAGCGCTGATCCCCATGACCTGGTGGGGCGCCACGTCAATGTAATTCACCATATCGGGCATCGAATCCTGGAATTCGGAGTGATAGCGGCACAACACGCGCCCTTCGATCTCGCCATAACGATTGAGCTTCGCGTTCGCCTGAGCAATGACAAATTTATCCTCAGCATCCGCCGACAAGAACTCAACTTCGTCTGAAATGTAGGGGGTCACAAAAATGGCGGCCTTATCCAGTTTGCTAATCCTGGCCGCCATTTCAGGCGTCACCCGATCGCCGCGTTTTGCCATGATCTCGCCGGTCGCCGGGTCAGTCAAATCCTCGCGAAGCTGGTGATCAACCAGCCTGGCATCGGTGGGCGGCAGGAACTTAACGACACGCCGGTAGGGCGTTTCGATAAAGCCGTACTCGTTGACGCGCGCAAAGGACGCCAACCGCCCGATCAGGCCGATGTTTGGTCCTTCAGGGGTCTCAATGGGGCAAATACGACCGTAATGGGAATGGTGCACATCGCGGACATCAAAACCAGCCCGCTCACGGCGTAGGCCGCCTGGACCAAGGGCTGAAAGGGTGCGCTTGTGGCGCAGCTCGGCCAGAGGATTGGTCTGATCCATGAATTGGGATAACTGGCTGGAACCAAAGAATTCCCGCAAGGCTGCCACCACTGGGCGGATATTCACCAGGCTTACCGGCGAAAGCTGGTCCTGGTCGCGAATGGACATGCGCTCTTTGATCACCCGCTCCATCCGGCGTAGCCCGATCCGCAGTTTGTTCTGGATCAGCTCACCCACCGTCTTGACGCGCCGGTTACCCAGGTGATCAATATCATCCGGGCGCTCCACGCCATTATTGATCAGGATCATACGCCGCACCAGGCGGATGATGTCCCATTTGGTCACATTGCGGTGAGGCACCGGGATGCGGTCCTGCAAGTCCAATTTCTGATTGAGCTTGTACCTTCCGACTTTTTCCAGGTCATAATGACGCTGATCGAAAAGCTGTTCCTCCAGGAACTGGCGCGCATTGTCCAACGTAGCGGGATCGCCCGGGCGCATCCGCTTGAAGAACTCCAGCAGCGCCGCTTCGGAGACCGTCTGGCCATGGGAGGTATCCCAGGCGGGTTCCTGGTGAATCGACGAAGGGATATACATCCGTTCCGGGTTGTTATCCACGTCCTGGAAGAGCGATAGGATTTCCTCATCGGTGCCCGTCTTCAAGGGTGAATCGGCAATCCCATCGTCCACCGCTGCCAGGGCACGTAAAAACACCGTGATCGGCACCGTGCGCTTGCGGTTGAATTTTAAGATGATGTAATCATTTTTCCTGGTTTCAAATTCCATCCAGGCCCCGCGGTCGGGGATCAGCTTGGACATCGCCAGAGGCCGCCCGGTGGCGCGGTCGGATTGGGCCTCAAAATAGACGCCGGGCGAACGGATCAACTGCGAGACAACCACGCGCTCCGTGCCATTGACGATAAACGTGCCTTTTTCGGTCATCTCCGGAAAATCGCCCAGGAAAATATCCTGTTTGATCGGATCGGGGACTTCTGGGCCGGCCAACAAAACTGATACATACAACGGGCAGGCATAGGTCAGGTCACGCTCAATGCACTCATCGATTGTGTGCTTGGGCTGATCGAACCAATACGTTAATCCCCACTGTTTCGACTCCGGGCTATGGCTGGGGAAATATAGCTTCATCCCCTTGTTATAGGATTCGATAGGGGAAATTTCATTGAAAAGGTCGGATAATCCTTCTCGTTTGAGACGCTCGAACGAATCGAGCTGGACTTCAATTAATTTAGGTAGTTTTAAATTGACGGGAATACGGGCATAATTCTTGATTGAATAAGCCGAAGCCATTAGATTCTCCTGGTCATATAACCTGGCGAAAAATCGCCACGCTTGATACTGCCATCATTCATGGCGAAGGTTAAAGGCGCATGACGGAGGACAAGCACGCTGCATGGCCACAGAATTACCCCATGCCAAAGGTCCTGTATTCACACCCTTACTGTTGCAAGCGCACCTTCACCCTTTCGCCGGGGTTTTTCCCCGCCAAAGGTAAAGTGCGCAATGGATCATTATAACAAACCAATATAAAGTTTGTCAAGGAGGAATTTTTTACCTATTGGATATTGCCCCGATAGCCAGCCTACCTGTTCGGATAAGCCTGGGCTGATTCTACTATAACTTTGTCTAAAAATCCAGGCTACGAGGTAACCTTCAAGGTAGCCTGCATCCCGGCTTCCAGATGGCCGGGTTCAGTGCAGATAATTTCATAATCGCCCGGCTTGACCGGGGTGGTGAACGTGAAAGTCACCGTCTTGCCAGCATCCACCGTCTTTGAGATGATCACGTTCGGCTGATCCTTGGGCCCGAAAGGAGGCGTCACAGTCTTTGACATGAGGGTCCAG
>JAJYIW010000158.1 GCA_021789855.1 Chloroflexota bacterium
CCCTTGCAGAGAGCGCTGCCTCGTCCGGCTTCTCGGCAGGTTCTGCCGGGCCTGTTTCGGCCTCCGGTTCTCCGGCAGTCTCCTGGGGGACTTCTACGCCAGCGGCAGGAACGGGCAGCTCGATTTCGCTCCAGGACGGCTCGCTTCCTGCTTCAACAGGGGTCTGGGCGGGTTTGGTGGGCGCGGCAGCGCCTGGCTCCTGCCTGGCTGCCGGGTGGCCGAGAAAGCCGGTCATCCTGCGGACGATGCCAGGCTTTTTGGCCGCTTTTGCCCGGGCAGCCGCGTCGGCCGCCTCTTGTTCTTCAAGCGTCCGGCGGAATTCAGAAAGCCGCTCGCCCTGGTCTGGCTGAGGCGTCGCCGGCGCTCCGGCCCCCGCTGGCTCCTGGGCCTGTTCTACACCGCGATCCGCTCCGGGTTTCTCCGTCTCCGTGGGAGGCTCTGTGGGTTGGGGATTCTCTTGCTTCTGCTCTTCTTCAGGATCTTCCACCATAAATAGGCCTTTCCTTTTACGGTAACCCGGGGGGAATGACCGGCTGGGTGAGACGGATGGTCAATAACACTTCCCCATCCACCGGAATCGACGTTTCATAAAAATAGAACAGGTCTTTAATGGAGACCGTCAGGTGAGCCCCAACCGCGTGGTGGCTTAAGTCCACCACCACGTCGCCGTTGGTGATGGGCTGGGTAACGTCCGGGCCATCTGAGAAAGTGAGTAAAGCGCTCAGGCCATCCACCATCTCGCCTGGTTCCGGCTTTCCATCATTATTTTTATCCAGGTACACCACAATGTGCAGGGTCGCCTTTGACAGGTGCGGGGTGGGCGATGGAAATGGCGTGGGAGTGGTCATCACCGGTAGCGCCAGCGATGCGTTCGCCTCCTCTCCCGAAACCATCGGCGTAAAACTGATCAGGGTCGACCAGAAATTATCCACATAGGTCTTGGCATCTTTACAGGCCAGGTGAGAAGAGACGTTATCCCAGGTGATATCCTCCAACGCATTGCGGGTCTGATGGATCGCATCGTACAGGCACTGGTACCCGCTGTGGTAAGACACCAGGGTGAAATGCCACATGGTGTCAAAATCGACCGGCTTTAAGGATTGGTCCGAAAGGATATAACGGGTCTCGTTGCAGTTGGCCCGTAACGCCTGGGCCAGCATAGGAATGCTTTGCTGAGCGATGGTCAGGTTGATCCCACCGGCGCAATTGGTGCAGGCCGAGTCGAGCAGGTTGATCAGAGAACCTTTGAGCTGGGCCTGTTCATCCGGCGGCAGGCTGGCGTAGCCCAACGAACAATCATAGAGGGTATTGTTGCAAATTTGCTTGAACAGCTCGGGGTCCCAGCGCAAAGCGGTATCCAGGCCGAGGTAGTTAAGCTGGCCCAGGCCATACTCCTGCAGGGTGTTTTGACCCAGCCCCGGCCAGAACTGGGTTTCCACCTGGATAAGCGTTTTGAGCAGGCGGGCAGGAACGCCCATGGTGTTGGAGGCTTGCCAGATGACCGGGTCAAACTGGTTCTGCCAATCGATCATCGCCTGGCGAGCTGCCGCCATGCCGCAGGCGTTGGGCGAGCCGTTGGCAAAAACCCCATCGCCCGGGCAATCCTTAGCGCTAACGATGCCCACCGCCAGCATCTTCCCCACCAGGATATACAGGGATTGGGACGTATTCAGGTCTTGCGGCAGGGTTGGCAAGGAGGCCCACGAGGAAGAATCGGGCTGGGGCAGGCCCCACATCGTCGCACAGGCGTCCTGGTAAGGGCTTTGAGTAAGCTCGGTGGTCACCGTCAGGCGATAGCCGCTGTCAATGCGCGTCACCCGCACGGTGGCCTTGACATGCGGGCTCTCGTCGCCAAAGCTGGAGAGCGCCCACAGCTCGACGGTTGAGTCGCTCGAGATGGGGAGCTTGCACTTATCCGCCGCGCAGGAGAAATTCACGATCGAATTGATGGTCCCGCGCAGCCCAAGAATCTTGTAGCCCACCGCCGGCTCGTAGGCGGCGATGACCACGTACGGCTGGGTCACCGTCCCCTGGGGTGCGGAAATATTGACGATCATCGACGGAATGGGGATCGACACCTGCCGGGAGACCTGAAAGGATTCTTTATATTTCCAGGTAAAGTAGCGGGCGAGCGTGGTCTCATCGATACCGGGAAGCGTAGGCTGGGGCGTCAAGCCAGCGTAGGGAGTTGGCACCGCATTGATCGCGGCGATCAACGTCTCTGCCGGGCAGTAGTTAATCGTCTCGATAAAATTGGGCGTGCCGTCGTGTTCTATCGTCACGGTGCATACCACCGACTTGGTGGCGCGGGATAACAGCTGCCAGGTAAACTGGGTCACCTGCACCGTGACGATCTTGGCGCGTTGAGCCGCCGGCGTGGGCTGCACCGGGGTGGGCGTGGCCACCACGGATTGCGCTTCAGCCGGGGGTATTCCTCCCGTGGCTGCCCACAGGCACATTCCCACCAGGGCGATGAATGCGATCACGATCCATGCGCGGTGCTTCATAAACGGCTTCCCTTAACGTAAGAGGATGAAAACCTTTACTTCTTCCCAGCGAACCGGCTGCTAACCCGTTTCCAGGTCGGCGATGGCGCAGCCGGCGGTATGTTTTTCAAAGTCTCATTGCTCGTCTCGTAGGCAATATCCTCGAACAAGGTGGTGACGGGTGAATCAGGGCTTTCCGTCAGGATAGGCCGTCCGTAGTTGATCGAGCGGACAAATTCCCCCGGTGCGTGAGGTATGGAATACTGGATGGGCAGCTTAAGCACTTTTTCAATTTGCTGCTGTTTGATCGCCCCGGTAGGCAATATCTGGTTGAGGACAATGGAAACCTTGTCCCTGGGATAACCTAGCTTATTATATAACGTTAAGGCATTTATGGCAGCCCGAATCGACACCATATCGGGCGCCATCATCGAGAAAACATGGTCGGCGGCGTTTAGCATGTAGATGGCAATGTTGTTGAAATTGTGCGCCGTGTCGATCACAATAAAATCATACAACGTGCTCAGCCGTTTGAGCAAGGCTGGCCACAGCTCATCTGAAAAGGCATCGTCTGCCACGGGAATGGATGGAGCGGCAATGAAATCAATCCCGCTCGAGTGGCGCGTGGTGATGGTGCGGATCAGGTCATTATCGATCTCGGTGGCTTCCACGTTGGCCAGGTCATCAAAGGTGTGCACCGGTGAGGCGTTCAGCATCAAGGCGATCTGGCCGGAATGCATATCCGTGTCCATCAGAAGGGTTGGCCGTCCCCACAGGCTCTGGTAGGCAACCGCCAGGTTGACCGCCATGCTGGACGCGCCCACTCCACCTCGCAGGCTGTGAATGGCGATGATGCTGGCCTGTTCCTGTGCGCCTTCCGTCGGGCGAGCCGATTTGTATATCTCGCTCTTGCGCACCAGCAAGCCAATCCGCGCTGCCAGCTCTTCCGGCTGAAAGGGCTTGACCAGGTAATCATCGGCGCCCACTTCAAAGGCTTTGAGCTTGGTGTTCAGCTCGTTCTGACTGGTCAGAAACAGGGTCGGGATGCCAGCATAGCGGGGAGAACGCTTCATCCGCTTGACCACTTCGAAGCCATCCACATCTGGCAGGCGCACGTCCACAATCACCACATCCGGGTTGTGTACCGAGACGGCCTTTAATCCCTCCATCCCTGTTTTGGCGTACTCCAGGGTATAACCGGAAGGTTTTAACGCATGGTCAATCATTTTATAAAATAAGGGTTCATCGTCAATGAGCAGTATTTTGGCCATCACTCCACAATCCTTAGTTTGAAATAACTTTCCCCAGCAGGTCTCTCGCCTGCACGAGCACCTTGGCGGCAATGGTATCCACTTCTCCCAATAAACGCGTCGCTTCAACGCGATCGCCGGCGCGCGTGCTCATATCCAGGTCGGAAGCCACCTTGGATAACGTCACGATGCCAAAATTGGCCGACACGCCCTTCAGGTTATGGGCCATATCCCCCAGGCGCTTCAATTGGGTATCATTCAACGCCGCTCGCATCTCATTCAATTTTGCTGGCAGCGTCTGGACGAAGTCTTCGAGCAAGCTGTTATAGAACGAACGGTCGCCGCTGAAACGATCCATGGCGCTCTCATAATCAATGAGGCTGGCAACCGGACGGGTCACCTCGCCGGCCGGGAGCTGGATCACATTCGCCGGATGCGCAGCGCCTGACCCGCCGGTTGAACGCCTGGCGGGCGGCGTTGGAGTGCCCGATCCGCCGTTGGTGCGTTTCGGCAACGGCTCCCCGCTCATGGCGGCCACCGGGTGCGCCGGGCGTCCGGACGATTCATCTCCGCCCCGCCTGGAGCCCGTACCTTCGCGCAACGCCCCGGTGCTCAGCCGTCCCGTCGACTTGCGTTGGCCAGCCGGCGTAGCCCAATATTCGATCACCTGGAACAGTTTACGCGCGTCGAGCGGCTTGGTCAGGTAGTCGTCCATACCAGCCGCCATGCAGTTTTGACGATCGACCGGCATGGCATGGGCTGTCATGGCAATGATCGGGATGTGGCGTTTGTTGCCTTCCATCTGGCGAATTTGCCGGGTGGTCTCCAGGCCGTCCACTTCTGGCATCTGCACGTCCATCAAAATCATATCGTACGAATTTTTCCGGTAAGCCGCCAGGGCTTCCCGCCCGTTGCTGGCCAGGTCCACCTTGTGACCGCTGCGGGTCAGCAGCATCTTGGCCACCTTCTGATTGATTTCATTATCCTCGGCCAGCAAGATCATGAGCGGTCGCGATGACTTGACCTCCACCGCTGGTCGCCTGGTGAGGCTATCCTCTGCCGAGCTTAAACCCATGGCATTTTCCAGGACTTCCTGGAGCTGGGATTGCTTGATCGGCTTGGACAGGTAACCCGAATACCCCAGCTCGTTCAAGCGGTTCACATCGTTATGCTTGCGCATCGAAGAGATCAGTACCACCCGGGTATCGCGGGTGAGCGGTTCATTCCGGATCATCTTGAGCACCGTTTCGCCGTCCATCCCGGGCATTTGCAAATCCATCATCAAGAGGTCATAAGGCGCATTGGTTAACAGGCCTCGGAAGAGCGCCGGGATCACATCGATGCCGCTTGAAATAGACACGACCTCGCATTGCAAGGTCTCGAGCATGCGGGTGATCACCTGGCGGTTGGTGGGATTATCCGCCACCAGCAGGATGCGCTGCCCCTTCAGGCCCCTGGCCATCCCCTCGGTTGCTTCATCCGTTTCATCCAGCCGCAGCAAGGGCACGGTGAACCAGAACGTGCTGCCGTAGCCTGGCTGGCTTTCCACGCCGATTTCACCGCCCATCATCTCGACAAGCTGCTTAGAAATGGCCAGGCCCAGGCCGGTGCCGCCGTACTTGCGCGTGGTCGACCCATCCACCTGCACAAAGCGCTCAAAAATAGCTTCCTGGCGGTCTTTCTGGATGCCAATGCCGGTATCCTTGACGCTGAACCGCACCAGCGCCTGCTCTTCGCCCAGGGACAAACAATCCGCCCGGACCAGGACTTCCCCCTTTTCGGTAAACTTGAGGGCGTTATCGGTAAAATTAATTAAAATCTGCCTGAGGCGAACGATATCACCCTTGAGCAGGGTCGGCACCTTGGGATCGATGTAAGCCACCAGCTCAAGGCCTTTCATCTCAGCCTTCCCGGTGAGCATCTGCGCCACGTTTTCAACCATGGAAATGGGATTAAATGCCACCGGATCAAGCTGGAGCTGGCCGGCCTCAATTTTCGAGAAGTCCAGCACGCTGTTCAAAACGCTGAGCAAGGCCTCTGCACTTTCCTGCGCGCTCAGGAGATAATCATACTGCTCGTCGTTCAGATCCGTGTTGAGCACCAGCTCAATCATTCCCAGGATGCCGTTCATGGGCGTGCGGATTTCGTGACTCATGTTCGCCAGGAATTCCGACTTGGCCATATCGGCCTGTTCAGCCGAGCGCCGCGCCTGGACCAGGGCGGTGACATCATGGTACATCCATAACAGGCCGATGATTTGGCCTTCCACCACCAGGGGCACGCCGGCGGCGTCCACATCCACGGTGGTATTGTCCTGGCGGAGAAACGTCATCGCCGTTTTGATCGATTCACCCTGCAGGAGGCGCTCAGAATAGGACGGGCCTTCAGGGGTAAAACCATTTTCGGCCAGGAGCCGGTCCAGGCTGCCTCCAACCCGCTGGCCGGGGAGGATGCCAAACATCCGCTCAAAGGCCGGGTTGTAAGCCAGGATATTGAGATCCAGATCCAGGGAAACAATGGCTACCGGGCTGTTATTCACCAGGGCTTCCAGGTTCTCTTTTTGCTGGTGAATGGTGGACTCCGCCTGCTTCCGTGCGTTAATGTCCTGGATGATATAGATGGTGCCAAAGCTCTCCTCATCCAGGACGATGGTGTAGCGGCTGACCTCAAACCACCCCTTTTTTTCGGGGATGTAGATCTCGCCATCCATGGCTTTTATTTTCTGCTGCGGATGGTCGGGGCCGCCAAACACCAGCGAGTCAATCGGGCGATGGATGAGCTGGTCGAATGGCCGGTCCAACCAACGGGTGGCCGACCGGTTACAGCGGATGATCGTCCCCGCGCTGTCTACCACGATAATCGCGCTTTGCACCGCGTCAAAGATGCCTTCCCACTCCCGTTTCCCCCGCTCAAGCACTTTTTCCAGCTGGTCGCGCTGATCGTTGCGAGTTTTCAGCTCGGTTTCGCGGGCGATAAATTGGTTGAGGGTGGCGTTCCGTTCGGTGTACAGGTGATCCATCTGCTGGCCGATTCTATAACCCGCCAGGGACAGAAACACCGGGCCGATGACCCCGGCAGCCATCATGCTCCAACCGGTGGCATCGATCGGTTCACTCACAATAATGAGGACGTAGGAATGTACAACAATGAGGGTGACAACGATAAACGCCAGGCCGACGATCAGCCCGTACAAAGCAAAACGGTTGGCGTAATCAGTGTGTTTAGTCACCTTCTCCATAAAAGCATCCACTGGCTCAGAACGACGCAAAGCCATGGGTTTATCTCCTCAGAAAGACCCCCATGCCGGGCGTTGTCAGCCCCGATCTGTTTCGCTATGCCTCCGGGTAAAAAGGATATGAATCCATTGATTCCATATTTTAACCTAATTTTTAAAGAAATGGGCACCGGATACTGCCAGTTATCAAGATTGTATACTGCTCAGATGGCTTCGTCGCTGCGCTCCTCGCCATGACGTGACGCCCGGCGTCATTGCGAACGCAGCGTATCGTCATTGCGAACAAAGTGAAGCAATCTGTTGCGAACGAAGCATGGCGTCATTGCGAACGAAGTGAAGCAATCTGTCGCGAACGCAGCGTGTCGTCATTGCGAACGAAGTGAAGCAATCTGTTGCGAACGAAGCGTGTCCTGTCATTGCGAACGAAGTGAACCAATCTGTTGCGAACGCAGCATGGCGTCATTGCGAACGAAGTGAAGCAATCTGTTGCGAACAAAGCGTGTCATCATTGCGAACGAAGTGAAGCAATCTGTTGCGAACGAAGTGTAGCCATCTGTTGCGAACAAAGCATGGCCTGTCATTGCGAACGAAGTGAAGCAATCTGGTGAAGCAATCTGTTGCGAACAAAGCCTGGCCTGTCATTGCGAACGAAGTGAAGCAATCTGGTGAAGCCATCTATCTCGAGCCGGTCGCCTGGTCGATCAGTTGCACATCCCATACCCATTGACCGATCTCCGGTAAAATCCTATCGCCAGGCCAGCATGGTCCCCTCCCTGCAACTTATTCTCCCAGCTTGCGTATTAAGTGGTAGAAATAATTCTAAGAGGAATATTCCGTGAGCAGCAGCGAGACCGAATGGCTCAGCCAGGCCCAACAAGGCGACGAAGAG
>JAJYIW010000159.1 GCA_021789855.1 Chloroflexota bacterium
GGCGCCCGGCGCAGCGGGCCAGGTCTTTAGCGGCGTAATTGGCCAGGCCTAATGCAATCACTTTCCCGGTGGGATCCATAATGCGGACGGTATCGCCGCGCTCAAAATTGCCTTTCACCTTTTTAACGCCCACCGGCAACAGGCTGCCGCCCTCTTCCAGGGCTTTCACCGCGCCCGCGTCGATGCTGATAGCGCCGGTGGCGCGCATTCCAGCCAGCAGGTAGCGTTTACGCCCCTCCAGCTTATTGACCAGGGGCATAATGGTGGTGCCGACTGGCTCCTGGTGGGCGATGCGCAGGAGGACGTCTGCCTCGCCGCCAAAAGCGATCACCGTGGTGGTGCCCGAGTGGCGCGCCAGGTCGGCCGCCTCCAGCTTGGTGCTCATCCCTCCAGTACCCAGCCCGGTGGACGTTCCATTGGCAGCTTTCCACATCGCTTCAGGAATTTCAGCCGAATCGATGATGGGGATTAGCTGCGCGCTGGCGTCCCGGCGCGGATCCGAGGTATAAAAACCTGGCTGGTCGGTGAGCAGGACGAGGCAATCAGCTTCCAGCATGTTGGCCACCTGGGCCGACAGGCTGTCGTTTTCCCCGATGCGAATCTCATCGGTCGCTACCGTGTCGTTTTCGTTGATAATGGGGATGATGCCCTGGCCGAGCAGGGCTTCGAGCGTGTCATGCGCATTGAGGTAGCTGCGCCGGTCGCTCATATCGATGCGGGTTAACAGCACCTGGGCGGCGGTTTCACCGTACATGCGGAAAAATTGGTCATACAACCCCATCAGGCGCGGCTGCCCGACCGCGGCCAGCATTTGCTTGGCCGGCATGAACTTGGGGAGATCAGGAAAATTCAACGCTTCTCGACCGGCGGCCATCGCGCCGGAGGAAACTAAAATGACCTGGCTGCCTTCTTCCCGCAACGCGATCACTTGCCGGACGATATCGAACACCTTGGATGGGCTTATTTTTTGCGAGCCCCCGGTGAGGGTGGATGTACCCAGTTTTACGACAAGTCGTTGATAATGCATAGCAGTTGTTTGGCGGCCTCTTCAGGCCCCAGCCGTTCCTTGCCGGGGATGCCCAGGCGCGTGCGAAGCTGGCCCACATACAGGTGGTTTTCGAAGAACTTATTGAAATAACGCTGGGCCAGCTCTTCATGCATCGCCTGGTATTGGGCCGGGCCGAAAATGTTGGCAAAATAGGAGCGAACCAGCCCGGTGCTGGTGGTGGTGCCTTTGCTCATCACCTTGCCTTCGCGGAATACCGGTAAGGCTTCTTCGGGACTGGTGAAGCGCTGGATGGATGGATGGGCCTCGTCGACTTCCTCGTAATTATTGGCGTACAAGATGAAATCGACCGGGTAGCCTTTGATCACTTCTTTGTAATCCGTGACCGGAAGCACCACACGCGCATTGACCTCGTCGGGATTCATGATGATCGTCCGGTCGATCTGGCCGAGAGCATATCCGGAGGCCAGGTCGTCGAGGCGGACGAAGGCGCCCATCTCGGTGCCGTAGCCCAACACGCGCCCTTGCTGGTCAAAATTGAGCGAGCCCATATCGTCGGCGATGGTGATCAAATCCTTCAGCTCGTTTTTACCGATGGAGCGCAGGGCTTCCAGCGTCTCAGATTTGCCCGCGCCGGTATCGCCCATGATGAGGAAGGTAGTCGGGCGCTTGTTCTGGACGGTAATGCGTACCATCGCCCCGTGGAAAGGCAGCCGCCCACTCTTCATCATCCGGATATTATGCAGGGTCAGCACCATCTTCTTCAGGTAGCCAAAATAACCGAATTCGTCCTTACCAGGCACCACGCCAACCAGCATATCGTTTTCAGCGTCTTCATAAAAGACAGTTTCTGAACCGCCGGGGTTAAGGTTGGGGGCATCCATCACGCCAAAAAGAAAAACAGCGTCAGGCTTATGCTTCAAATCTTCTTCATCAGCCAGCTCGAACAGGTTGCACAGGGAAAACCCCAGCTCGAAGACGTGAATGGAAAAGTAAATCATGATCAACAGGGGGCCTACCTTGGCCGGGTAACACACCCAATCCTTCGGATCCGGGTTAACCCCTTCCAGAGGGTTTTTCTGCACCTGCTCAAACATGCCCTTGCGCTTGTTCATCGGCGAGTTAAAGATCATCGGCGGGTAGATCAAGACCTGGCGGATCAGAGCGATGTGGTTGAGCTTCTGGTAGAGCGCCGAGGGGTAGGGGATATCCATCGGCAATGCAATGGCGCCGATCTCCGCCCCGGCGCTTACCTGGCGATAAATGCGGGGATGGTTCCCGGTCACTTTTTCCTGGATATCCCGGTAGGTGCTGCGCACCGTGTGCATGAGCGCTTCGACGGTTTCGTTGAAGGTGCGATAGGGGCGCACATCCACCTGATCCTCGTAAGTATCGCAGATCACCAGGCGGTGCAGCCGCCGCCAGTAGTTATAGAACTGTTCGACAAAATCGTGCAGCAGGTCTTTGTCGCGGAAGAACTGGGCGGAGCCTTCCTGGACTCTGGGCACCAGGTCCGCCGGTAGCTTGGTCAGGAAGGCGAGCGTCTTCACCAGGGTGCGGATGTCCCCATCGCTGATCGCCGCATCTTCAAAAATACCCAGGAGCTTTGAGTCGTGCGCCTTGAGGTCCTGGATGTATTGTTTGAGGATGACCAGGAACAATTTACTGGATAATAACTCATCAGGATGGTCGCACAGCTTACCATGCTGGCGGATGATGACTTTGCCATCGTAAATTTGATAAGAACCATTTTCCATTTTAACCATAATTATTACCTACCTGTCTTGGATACCATTTCTTCCAATAAACGCGTGGTGAGCGATTTGGGCCGCTCGATGGGCTTGCCCAGGGCACGGGACCAAACTGCATGGGCAGTCAGACCGAGAATGCGGCTGACTCCAAAAAGAACGGTATAAAAGTCAAACTGGGTGACGCCGTAATGGTATTGAAGCGCGCCGTTGATCGCATCCACGTTGGGCCACGGGTTTTTCACCTTGCCCTGCCGGGTCAGAATGCCAGGAAGCACATCGTAGACCTGGCTGGCCAGCCTGAATATTTTATCATCGGGCATATATTTTTTGGCGAATTCGTACTGGACGGTGAAGCGCGGGTCGGTGGTACGCAGGACGGCGTGTCCATAGCCGGGGATAATCGCGCCAGCGTTGATCTGCTCCCACAGGAACGTTTCGAGGGCCTCGGGGTTGGGAAGATCGGGGAAGATGGCCTTCACATCCAGCAGCCAGCGCAGGCACTCCTGGTTGGCCAATCCGTGCAGCGGGCCGGCCAGCCCATCCATGCCGGCGGAGCAGGCATAATATACGTCCGAGAGGGCAGACGCGACCAGGTGAGAGGCGTGGGCGCTGACATTGGCGCCTTCGTGGTCAGAATGGATCACCATCACCAGCCGGCTGAAATCCTGGTATTCCTGGTTGTCTCCGTATCCGATCATCGCGGCAAAATTGGCCGCCCAATCCTGGGCCGGGTCTGGGGGAATGGCGTCGCCCTGGCGGTATTTCAGGTTATAGATGAATGCGGCGATGGCCGGTAGTTTGGCCGTCAGATTGAAGCTGTCTTCCAGGTAGGCTTCCCAATAATCCGCCTTTTTGATGCCGCGGGCGTATTCCCGGGAAAAAACCGATTCGCGCTGCAGGGCCAGGATCGCCTGGGACAGCAGCGTCATGGGGTGAGTATCTTCCGGCATAGCTTGAATGACCTGGTACACGTAATCGGGGACCGTGCTGCGTGCTCTCCATTCCTCTTCGACCATGCAGGCCTGCTCATCACTGGGCAGCTCATCCACCAGCAGGAGATAATATAATCCGCCTACCAGGGGATACTCTGTTCCCGGCGCCTTGGGCAGCAAGGTCATCAATTCGGGGATGGTGTAGCCGCGCAGGCGGATGCCTTGGGATGGATCTACATAGGAGATGTCGCTGACTTGAATCTGGACCCCGCGAATTCCCCCGTAAATCTGTTCCACCGTTACATCACAAATTTTATAATTGCCATGTTCTCGGGTGAGCCTGCCCACCCGGCTGCGCCAGGAGGGGAGCTGTGCGGCAATTTTCTCTTGAATCATCCGTACGGCTGGCCCTGGGGTGGATAGGACGAGGCTGGGCTGGCCTATTTTTTCTTTCTCCGATCCGGTATAAGCGACCATGGCAATTCTCCTCAATTCATCACGGCGAACCTTAAGCGTTGATATGTGTAAAAGTATCCCTCAATCAGGGAATGAGCTTTTTTGCCCATCATCCGGCGAAAATTAATTAATTGAGGGATTGTCGAAGCGGCGTGCGGTGAATCACATTCACGCGGTATCCCAGGTCGTGTGAGATGGCGTTCGCGACCCGGGTCACCTCTGGGGCGTACCTGGCAAAAGCTTGATCGGTAAATCGTTGGGATGGGCCTGAAATGGTCAGGGCGGCGATGATTTCACCCGTCTGATCGAAAATAGGCGCAGCCACCCCGGAGGCATCCTGGGTCCATTCGCCCCGGCTGATGGCATAACCTTGCTGGCGGATGACGTCCAATTCCTTCCGCAGGGCGGCAGGATCGGTAATGGTATTGGGGGTCAACGGCACCAGCGGCACTGCTTTGATGATGTCTTCGCGGCGTTTTTCAGGCAGGAACGCCAGGAACACTTTCCCTGCGGAGCCGGCGTAAAGGGGAAGCCGGCGTCCCAGGCGAGCGATAATGCGGACGTTTTCAGGGCTTTCCATCCGCTCCACGCAGACGCGCTCATTGTTTTCCAGGATATACAGGCTGATCGTCTCGCGGGTGGCGTTGTGCAATTCTTCAATCGCAGGAAGAGCCGTAATGCGAATATCCAGCGTGCCGGTATAGACCCCGGCCCAGATCAGCACGCGCGACCCCAGGCTATACGTGTGGTTCAGCGGATTTTGGCTGAGCAGCCCCAGGCTCTTTAAGGAAGCCATCAACCGTCCCGTGGTGCTGCTAGACAGTTGCACCATCCGGGCGACTTCGCGTACCCCTAGGGCAGGGCGCTCCAGGGTAAAACAATCCAGGATGGCAATTACACGGTGTAGGGTCTGGGCTTTATCGGTTTGCATCGTAAATGAGGTCCGAATTGTCTCAATATATGAGACGCTGTCCCGAAAAACATTGGCAAATTATATGAGGGATGGTATGATATGTCAAGAGCGGTGGGGCTCAGGTTCAGGCGATAGATAGGCTTCGATCTCCAGCCTGGATCCCATCAGTGGGGTTGATTTTCGATCTCAAAAAAGCTTTTAGACTGGAACAGGAGGGGCTTATTGGGTAAAAAAATAAGACGATAAATATGTATAATATGATCTTACCGGGTTTCCGATGTTAAATCTCTATTCAGAAGGATATTGAAATATGACGTACACTCACCTCGTTATTCCCCAAAATGGTCAGCGGATCACCATCCAGAATGGCAAGTTGCAGGTCCCCGATCATCCGATTATTCCTTTTATCGAAGGGGATGGATCAGGGCCAGAGATCTGGCGCGCGGCTTCACGGGTATTCGATGCAGCGATTCAGAAAGCTTATGGCTCAGCCAGAGCAATTGTCTGGATGGAAGTGTATGCGGGAGAGAAATCTCACAACCTTTTTGACACCTGGCTGCCCGATGACACCATTGCAGCCTTCCGTGAATTTTTATTGGGCATCAAGGGGCCTTTGACCACTCCGGTGGGAGGCGGCTTCCGTTCGATCAACGTGGCCTTGCGCAAAGAATTAGACCTGTACGCCTGTGTACGCCCGGTGCGCTGGTTCCAGGGGGCGCCTTCGCCGGTGAAGCACCCGGAATACGTGAATATGGTTATCTTCCGTGAGAACACCGAGGATTTATATTCGGGCATCGAGTTCGAACAGGGCAGCGAGGCCAACACGCGGTTTAGAGAGCTGTTCAAAGCCAATTTCCCCGCTGAATTCGCTAAAATCCGTTTTCCAGACACGGTCTCGTTCGGAATTAAGCCCATCTCTGAAGAGGGTAGCAAGCGTCTTGTCCGTGCGGCGATCCATTATGCCCTGGAGAACCACCGCCAGAGCGTGACCCTGGTGCACAAGGGTAACATCATGAAATATACCGAAGGCGCCTTCCGCCTCTGGGGATATGAGGTGGCCAAACAGGAGTTTGGAGACCGGGTTTTCACTTTGCTGGATTACAACGCGGTGAAAGCGGAAAAAGGGGAGGAGATCGCCAACCAGGTGCAGGAAGAAGCATTGAAATCCGGTCGTCTGCTGGTCAAGGACATGATCATGGATGCCATGCTGGAGCGCACGATTACCCGCGCCCGCGAATACGATGTGATTGCGACACCCAACCTCAACGGCGATTACCTGTCGGACGCACTGGCAGCGCAGGTCGGCGGTTTGGGCATCGCCCCGGGCGGCAACATCAATTACGAGTCCGGGGTCGCGGTGTTCGAGGCCACCCACGGTACTGCGCCGCGTTCGGCTGGAAAGAACCGGGCCAATCCTAGCTCGGTGATCCTCTCCGGTGAAATGATGCTGCGCTACATGGGATGGGCGGAAGCCGCCACGCTGATCATCAAAGGACTCGAGGGGACAATGGCTGCCAAGACGGTGACCAATGAAATGTTCCCCCTGGTGGATGGGGGCACCTTGCTCAACACAACCCAATTTGGGGATGCGATTATACAACACATGGACAACTAACCTATGGCTGAATTGTTTAACGCAAAAAGTAGCTTAAAGACTCGCTCTGGCGAGGTGGTCATCTACCAGTTAGCCCAGCTCGAGAAGGCGGGTCTCACCCGGCTTGACCGCCTGCCCTATTCCATCCGCATTATCCTGGAAGCGGTGCTACGCCATGCCGAAGCCGGCGAGGCCACCCGCCAGGACGTAGTTAACCTGGCAGGCTGGCAGGCTAACGCCAGTAGCCGGCCGGTGATGCCGTTCTTTGCCGGGCGAGTGGTGATGCAGGATTTTACCGGCGTGCCGGTGATGAATGACCTGGCCGGAATGCGCTCCGCCATGGTGCGTTTAAAAGGCGACCCTGGCCGGGTCAATCCCCTGGTGCCGGTCGACCTGGTGATCGACCATTCAGTCCAGGTAGATTACTTCCGCATGCCGGATGCGTTGGAGCGCAACACGGCCATCGAGTTCGAGCGCAACCGCGAGCGGTACGAGTTCCTGCATTGGTGCCAGAAGGCTTTCGATAACCTGACCGTTGTCCCGCCCTCGACCGGCATTGTTCACCAGGTCAACCTGGAATACCTGACCCGGGTGGTGCTCACCCAGGTGAAAAATGGGCAGGCCGTCGCCTATCCCGACACCCTGGTAGGGACTGACTCTCACACTACGATGATCAACGGCCTGGGCGTGGTCGGGTGGGGGGTTGGCGGGATCGAAGCGGTGGGTGCGATGTTAGGCCAGCCCATCGAGATGGTGACCCCGGATGTGATTGGCTTCAAATTAACCGGTCGCCTGAAAGAGGGGGTAACCCCTACCGATTTGACCCTGACCATCATCCAGATGCTGCGCAAAAAAGGCGTGGTGGATAAATTTGTTGAATTTTTTGGCCCAGGGCTCGCTTCTCTCTCGCTGGCAGACCGCGCGATGATCGCGAACATGTCGCCGGAGAGCGGCGCCACGATGATCTACTTCCCTGTCGATGATCAAACCCTGGCGTACCTGCGCTTAACCGGCCGTCCCGATGAACTGGTCGAGCTGGTAGAAGCCTATTACAAGACCCAGCGCCTTTTCCGCCTGGATCAGGCTCCTGAACCCGACTATACCGATCGCCTCGAGCTGGATATGTCCAGCGTAGAGCCCAGCCTGGCGGGCCCCAAGCGCCCCCAGGATC
>JAJYIW010000160.1 GCA_021789855.1 Chloroflexota bacterium
CAGGCCAAAGCGGTTATCGTTGGCCAGGCGAATCGCCTCGGCCTCGTCTTTCACTTTCATCACCGGCATGAGCGGGCCGAAGGTCTCCTCGCGCATCACCAGCATGGTGTGGTCTACGTTGGTCAGGAGGGTGGCCGGGAAGTACATCCCTTGCGCCGGCCCGCCCGCCAGGACGTGGGCGCCTTTGGCCAGCGCATCGGCCAGGTGCGTCTCGATCACCGCCAATTGCGCCGGATCGGTGATCGGGCCCATGTCGTACGGGCTTTCCTGCTCCGGGCTGTAGCCCTGTTTAATGTCCTGGATAAAACCCAGCGCGTAGCGCAGGAACTCATCATACACGCTTTCAACCACGTACACGCGCTCAATGGAGATGCACACCTGGCCGGTGTTATAACAGGCCCCCCACACGCACCAGCGCGCGGCCTCCCGCAGGTTGGCATCCTCCAGCACGATGGCTGCATCTTTACCGCCCAGCTCACTCGCCACCGGGATCAACGCGCCGGCGGCGGATTTTTGGATGATGCTGCCGGTTTCGGCTGACCCGGTGAAAAAGATGTGATCGGGCCGCGCCTGGATGAGCTCTGCGCCGGTAGCGCCATCGCCGTACAGCACATGGACGTAAGGCCGCAGCTCAGGCACCTGGTCAAACAAGGCGTCGATCAGCACCCCGGAGGCGGCGGTCACTTCCGACGGCTTGAAGATCACCGTATTCCCGGCCAGCAAGGCCGAGAAAATAGGTGGAAAGGCCAGGTAGAAGGGGTAATTCCAGGGCGCGATGACCAGCACCACGCCGTAGGGTTGGGGCACAACCTGGAATTGTTTAAAGAGGTACACCCCGCGGCTGATGGGCCGCGGCTTTAACCAGCCGGCAGCTTTCCTGCGGTAGAGGCTGAGCAAATCCATGGACATGAACACTTCGGAGAGGGCATCCTGGCGGGGCTTGCCGGTATCGCGGGCGATGGTGGCCGTGATGTCATCCAGGTGATCGATGACCACCCGTTGCAACTGGCCCAGGAGGCGCGCTCGCTCCCGCACCGGCTTTTTTTGCCAGGTCTTAAAGGCAATTCTCATTTCGGCCATGGCAGCCTGGATTTCCGCCGGGCTGGCAATGGGCACCTCGCCAAATATTTCGCCGGTGGCGGGGTTTTTGAAAGGCAAGGTCGGTTGAGGGGTAGACGGGAGAGTGAGGGTGCTGGATCGATCCAGTTGGAGAGTGGGTTTCATAGGGTTTTTAACGACCTCAGGTGTGAGCTACAAATAATCCATGGCTACATACAGTTAACAACACCAGCCAATCGCCGTGGTTATGGCCTGGTTGCAGGCTATTATAACCGAGAAACGAAACATGCGCCTGGAGAAACAAAAACCCTCTCCCGGTTCAGGGAGAGGGTTGCGCGGACAGGCCGTTCAGGTTGAGTGGGTTGACTAATTACCTTTATTATTATTGTTCCCGCTGTTGCCGGGGTTACTGCTCCCGCTGTTGCCAGGGTTATTGCTCCCGTTGTTGCCGTTTTTCCCCTGGTTACCCGGCTTGGTGGGCTTGACCGGTTTCGATTTGGCCGTGACCTCATCGCGGATGGTGCCCCAGCCCTTGCCGCTCTTTTTCTCGGCGAACAATTGGTCCACGGGCGTTCCGGATGACTGGCTCAGGCTGTAGGCCAGGTCGATCTCGCCAAAGCCAAAGCCCTGGCAGTAATAGCCCATGATGGTCTGGTAACTGACGTTGTATTTCGCCGCCAGGGTCAGCGCATCGGGCTGCTGTTCCTGGCTCAGATCCTGGCAAGGATTGGTATACGTGGAGGTCTCGTTCGCCGGGGGCTGCACACCGAGCGGCGCCACGGAGAAGGTAGTCTCGGGGGTCAGCGTGGTGGTGGGCGTGCTGGTCGTAGTGGACGTGCTGGTGGTGGTGGACGTCGCCGTGTTGGGCGAGAGGGGAGAAGCGGGCGCGCTGGCCGTCAAGCTGGGGATGATGGAAGGCGTGTCCGTGGGCGGCAGCAAGGTCTGGATATCCTCCATCGATTGGATCGCGCTGGCCATCCAGCCCTGGCCATTGGCCAGCACGTAGAAGGACACCTTGACCGCATGGCCCACCTGCAGCCCCTGGCTGATCACGGTGCCCTGGTTTACCAGGATTTTCTGGCTACCGACCTGCCAGGCGCCGGGAATGGGGCTGGTGGCCTCGATCACACCGGTGAAGCTGGAAAGGCTGCGGCGATCGGTCGTCGGCAGGGCATTATCAGCGACCCACATGCCGTCCGGCTGGATGCTGCCGCTGGCCGAGATCCAATCGCCGGTGGTGAGCGTCCCCAGGACGTAGGTCATGGGGGTCATTTCAAAGGTCACGCCATTCACTTCCCACAGGCTGGCTGAGAGGATCATGAGCGGGCCTTGCAGGCGGAAGGTGTAGGTGGGGGTTGCCAGGCTGGCGCCGGGGAAGCCCGAAGTCTGCTGCCCGGAGCTCAAGAGCACCTGGGATTGGCCGCTGGTGATCTGTACCCTGCCGTGGGCCACGCTGAACTGGGTGGCGCCCTGGTTGCCGATGGAAATATCGAAGGCGGTGCCCTGTACGCTCACCCGCCCACCGGGGGTGTCCACCAGGTAATAGCTGCCCATGCCACGCAAGGGTACCACCTGGTGGCTGGTGATGCCAGAGCTTTGGGTTAGCTGCACCTTGAGGGTGTTGCCCCAACCGGTGTCGAGGGAGGTTAAGGTCAGGTCCGAATCGGGCCCCAGGAGGGTGGAGCTGCCATCGTTATATACCAGGGTCAGCCCCGAATCGGCATAGGTGCGAATGCGCACCCCTTGCTGCACCACGGAATCGCCTTTGATGAAAGTCCAGTCTTCACTGTTGGCGCTGGGGGCCACTTCGACCATGCCGACGACGCCGGTGAGCCGGACGCTGTGCGCGTCGGCCGGGCCATTGACGTACACGCCGATGCCCATGGCGACCAGGGCCAGGATGACCAGCGCGCTAAAACCAACGACCAGCCCTCGACCCAGGCTGAGCGAGGGCCAATGGAAGAAAGGGGTAGCCGGCCGGGCCATCTCAAGTTGCCTGGCGCGGGCAGCGGCCAGCATGCGCTCCCTTTGTTCGTTGGCCATTTGAGGCCGGGGCTGGGGATGAGGGACAGTTCGAGACAGGGCAGCCAAGCGGATGAGTGGAACTAGCTCCTGCGCATCTTCAGGTAATGCATCAACGACCTGGTTGACCGGCACCCCTCTTTGGATGTCTTCCAGGCTGAATTGTAAGATGTCATCGAGCCGAGCCACGATCTGCCTCCGTGGATTCTAATTGTTTCCGTA
Source organism: Chloroflexota bacterium (assembly GCA_021789855.1). Classification (GTDB taxonomy): domain Bacteria; phylum Chloroflexota; class Anaerolineae; order Anaerolineales; family Anaerolineaceae; genus JAJYIW01. The sequence goes on from JAJYIW010000160.1 coordinate 3,304, forward strand.
ACGACATCAATGCACGCCGTTGTAATGATTTTACCGCGTCTTCGCTTTTATGTAAAATGGATGCGACCTGTTGGATGGGCATACCCTCAATAAATCGAAATACCAGGACATCTCGTTGTTGTTTATCCAGCTTTGAGATGGCGTTCGCCAGTCTTTCACTGGTTAACTGGCCATCAACGATGCTGTCCAGGGTTAAACTATCGCCATCCAGGTTCTCGTGGATGGACACTTCTGGGTGAGCCTGGTTGCGCCGGAAGTGATCGATGGCCAGGTTGCGCGCCACCATAAATAGCCACGCCTGCAGGGGCGTGGTGGCCAGGTTGATTTCTGGCAAGGACTTCACCAACTTGATAAAGACATCACCGGTCAGGTCTTCGGCCAACTGGATATCTCCCGTCCGGTAGTAAAGGTAGCGGAAGACGCTTTGGTGATAGTACGAATACAACCGCCCCAGGTCCTCAGGGTAGCCTTGTTGCGCCCGCTTAACCGTGCTAAGAGGAAGGTCTTGTTCCATGAGGATTCAAGTGTGGTTACATAAAATTAAACGTAGAAATGGCTGAAAAGTGTCACGAAACGTCCATTTTATGAGATAGGCGCGCCTGCCGCGCCGGTTTGGCAGGCGGGAAGCCCTCACCCGACCCCAATCCCCCGGCTTTTCTCGCGGCCAGGCGAAGGCAGGGGTGGCCCATAGGAGGCTGCCGGGTAGACCCCATTGCCGGAATCACTGCCGGGATAAACAAAAATACCAGGAGCAGCGCGCCTGGCGCTGCTCCTGGTATTGTACCAGAAAAAGGGGGAGCTAAACAATTATTTCAATGAATAAACCGTAATAGCCTCAGCCAGGAGATAAACCTGTTTTCCTGGATAGATGACCAGGGGATGGTCTCATTGCAGGTCACCCATGGCGGTCCTCATAGATGGCGTCAGTTTCGGCGCATCCAACCGCTTACATTCCACCCCGATTTTCTTCCCCTGTTTGAACAGGATCAGACCTCTCTCTGCGCCGGCGCGGGTTGCCCGGAAATAGGCTTCATCGGGGTTGAGGGCTTTGATGGTTTCTTCGATGGCGTAGCCTCCCCACGAAGCTCCACTCCGCGGGTGCAGATAAAGCTCTGCTGAAGCCGCTCATGGTGACGGTGGCCAGCCGTCCGGCCAGGGATTCCGAGGATTGGCGCAGCAGCACGGGTGAAGCAGAGCCCAGGATTAAGAAGCCGGCGGGAAGGGGGTCTCGATCGGCGAGCACCCGGAGGATGGGAAACAAAGAAAATATGCAAGGCGATCATCGATTTTCAAGGTCTTCGGCTGCCTGACCATAATAAATGCTTGAAAACAAAACGCCTGGCAGGTAATCCTGCCAGGCGCATGTTGAATAGTCTCTTAGAAATTGTTAGTGATAGGGTAATTTGAGTTAATGTGTGAAAGATTTTTATTGGCTCAAAGAAACAACCGCAGGCGTCTGGTTCTGGTAGTTGTCCGGTACGACGTATTCCATATTGAAAGACTTGGTACCTGTAAGTGAGTAATTATAGGCGATGATCTGTCCTTGATAAGACTCGCCACCTGTACCCGCTAGACTTGCTGTACAGGTTGGAGCAAAAATAGTACCTTTAACGTATGAAGCAGTGCTACCTGTCATAGAAAATAAGCCGGTAGGATAACCCACATAATTATTGGTGTCGACGTACAACAAAAGACCTTCATAATTACCTGATGTGGCGCCCGATAACTTGAATGTAGGAGAACCTGACCAGCTAAAATTACATGCAGTAGCCACACCCGCAGTTGCATCTTTCAAATAGATAATCACATCATCCCCGCCTAGCATCTGGATATTCTGGCCGCCACCCATGTTGAGATTATTTTTACTGTCCGTCAAGAAGCAATAGATACCTGGTGAATGGGTGCCATCGGCATTGGTAACATCCGTGAGCCAGATTGAAGAATTGCTGCCCCATGACGTTGAGAAATCCCAATTTCCTGGGGTCATGACATGGTCATAGTTATCTCCTGCCGCACTCTTATAAGATTGTGCACTATAGGTCGCATTGGTTGTCCCGCACGGGGGCGGAGCGGGCATATTGGTTGGCGGATAAGGGATAGCGGTGGCCCCTGGCGTGGTAGCCGTTTTATAAGTCGCAGGCCCGGGCTCGATAATAAGACTTGTACCCAAATTCATATTGCCGATACCCCCAACATCAAACAAAGTTGGAGAATAAGCTAATACAGAATTACTTTGACCATCAACCGCATTGGGATCGCTTGAATTAACAAAAATACCTCCACCCACCAGGTTATAAAAACCATTCCCATTAAAAAATATCCCACCGGCGGGATTTTGACCTCCGCATTGGTTTCCATTAGCAGTTGCACACCCATTCGGCGCCAGGGCGACCAATGCGCTCCCCCCGAATAATGGCATCTTCGAAGGCGGAAAGATATGGGCTACCGCCGTAACCGTATTGGCAGCTGCTCCAGGATATATAAAATGGAGGAAAGTGGTACTGACAGGAGAAGTGATGACGACTTTTACGTAATGGTTATCGCAGTTAGCATCATACGTGCAACCCCCATCGCTTTGAGTGTCGGTAGCAAGGTAATTAATGCCTTCGGATGAGGTCGTAGGATAGGATACAGTTACTGTTTTTCCATTGGCAGTTCCATAACCATTATTACCAGCTTGGTCAGTGGCAGCTTTTTGTACAGCTGTAATAAATGCGGGATCCGGATTATCGCCTCCATAGCGGTAATTCAACGCCACCGAATAAGCTCCTGCCATAGCTGCTGCGTCGGCCGCATTTTGGGCGCTGCGGCGATCATAAAGCAGCATCCCACCGTCAATCGCCAGGGCAGTAAAAGCCATCAAGGCGATCAGCGCCCCGGCGAGGATAATCAAGGCCTGCCCTTTTTCACTCGTCTTTCTTGGAACAACCATTCGAACTCCTCTTCACTAGATAAATGTATAATTTATCTCACCACGGAATATCGAAAATCAGCATCATGGCCCTGGAAAACAAGACAGGGGTGGAGTAAGTTTCGGTAAATTGTTTACCGTGGCATCCGAATTCAAGATCGTATCGGTAACCGATGCATTAAGCGCAATCGGTTGCCCTCCCGTGATTGTGCTGATGATGGGTAAGAGAGGTTGGTAATTATAAAGGACTTGCACGGTAATCGCTTTGCCTGGGCAGGTATCGGTTGTATTAATCGTGCAAGGACTGACGCCATTGCATTGGATGTTTATTGCGGTAATTGAACTGGCATCGATCGGCCAGCTTGCTGACTGGTTGATTCGATTGATAATCCCAGTGCTGTTGGTTGGATCGTACGATCCATAAATGGCACCTTCCTGCGCCGTATCCCGCAACGATAAATAGGTATAGAACATCATTCCCAGGTCAATAATGCCCCCAAGTAAGATAAACAAAAAAGAGAAGCTGATCGCCATCTCGACCAGGCTTTGCCCTTTTTCATGGTATAGAAAGATTTTTAACATCATTCCCCTATTTTCCGAAAGTACACGTAGTTCCATCGCTCTGTACATAAGTGATCCGTATGATTACCGGATTTTTTAATGTTCTCGTGAGACTAATGTTGAATGGATTGGAAATTCCAGGAATGGTCCAATCAACGTCTGTCGAGCAATATGGCCCGACAGAGCTCCCACCATTTGCCGCATTGCAAAGAGCTGTTCCACTGATTGGTCCAACAGAGGATAAAGTTGAATTACCGGTTGTATCCCAAACAACCAGGATATTGGTAATATGGATGGAGCTCGAAGGATATCCGACGGTGACCGTTTCGGTCGGGCCAGTGGCTGGATCAGGAGACTCGGATATTGTGTAACCCGAATTATTACATGTTTGCCCGCCGGGAATATAATATGGCGTATACGCGATCACCGGGACTTCAATCAATAGGGTATGGGAATTTTGTGATTGCAATGTTAATGAGGAAATGGGAAGGACAGGAACAATGGGGTTATATTTTGTCTTAACGGTGATATCAATACGATAACCGATACCCGGGGGCATAGGATTACCATTGATGATATTGTTATCTTCAAGGGTGCCTGTGGTGGGGGTGCAATACACATGGGAAGTTGTGCCAGGGCCTTTGTCGTAGGCAATGGTGATATCCGAGGGTTTTACCCCGGCAAAAGTACCAATCCTGGTTGCAGCCGCGAGAATACCGTTGCAATCATCGTAAAGCGCCGTATTGGACCCAACATTACCAATACCCGCCGCATAACGGGCTGCCTCGCGCCCTGCCGCTGCAATCGACGAATAGATAAATAGCAGGCGCCCCCCTTCAATTATTGCATATACCACAATTAAGAGAATGGGTATCACCAGCGCAAACTCTACCAATCCTTGCCCTGAATTCCACCTGGTTCGGCGGGCAACAGCCTTATCCATACGATTGTCCTTCGTGTTTTTTCCCTTCTCTATACCAGGCGCCTGAACCGGCCCGGTTGAAAATCCCCGGAATACT